>JAFGKO010000091.1 GCA_016928525.1 Anaerolineales bacterium
CCATGCGGACTTGAGATTCTTGAGCGTTTTTTGAGCGCGCGCGACACCTATCCTTAGCGCATCATCAAAACTCTTCGGGGAAGAGGCGATGATTTCAGTTACTTTTGCGACTGATGACATGGTAGGACTCCTTTTGTTTGGCTTGCAATAGATTTCAGGTTGTTTTGTTTCCTTACTCTTTCTCATTATAGAATACTCACTCCCCGGCCACATCCATCGACCGGGGAGTGTTTACCTCCACCACTTGGGGGAGACTTCAAAACTAATTGAAAATCTGCATGAACATATCCACCACCTGTGGATCGAAATGCGTTCCGGATGAGGCGCGGATATGTTCGCGCACTTTCTCTTCGGGCCACGCAGCCCGGTAGGGACGGTCTGAATTCAAGGCATCCCATACATCCACCACTGCAAAAATGCGCGCAGCCAAGGGGATCTGCTTACCCTTCAAGCCGCGCGGATAGCCTGTGCCATCCCATTTTTCGTGATGACAGTAAGGGATGTCCAGCGCCTCGTGCAGGTAGGCAATGTGTGAAAGCAAGTCATAGGCGTAGACCGGGTGCATGCGCATCAGTTGCCACTCATCCTCCGTCAACTTGCCGGGTTTGAGCAGGATATTGTCCGGCACGCCCATTTTGCCGATGTCATGCAGGAGTCCGCCGCGGCGTACATTAACCAGTTCCGCCTTGCTAAAGCCGAAGGCGCGCGCGAGTTTCACCGTCATCTCTGTTACCCGCTGCGTGTGCCCTTCGGTTTCTTTGTCGCGCAAGTCGAGGGCGTGAGACCAGCCTTCCAGCGTTGTCTCGTAAGCCAGCATCAACTCGGAATTGCTGTGCTGCGCATCCTCGAACAACGCGGCATTCTCGATTGCAATCGCCGCCTGCCCGGCCAGGGCATGGAGGAAGTCGAACCATTCTGCATTGGGTTCAAGCGCGGCGCGATGGAAGACTTCCAACACTCCTTGGACCTGCCCTTTTGTAATTAACGGCACACCAATGTAGCAGACAAAATTCTCTTTCGTCAAAAACGTTGTCGATAAGAAGTTATCCGATTCATCCCTTAGATTTGGGATTTGGACGAGTTGACGCTCCAGAATAACGCGACCGGCATAGCTCTTGCCCAAACGCATTTGCGCCTTTCTGATGGCTTTGGTGCGGAAGCCGCGCCCGGCGCCGTATTCTAGAATTTGCGAATTGGGATTCAATATCAAAATGTCAGCCGCATCGATGCCAAGTTCTTTGGTGACATGGCTGAGAATTTTCGAAAGGTTGAGTTTTATATCAAAATTACCTGCAATGACTCGATCTATGGCGCTCAAGGCGCTGAGATACTCAAATTGCCGTTGTATTCTTTCATCTGCCTGTTTGCGTTCGGTGATGTCGAGCATGATACCCTGCCAGTATTGCGGTTTGCCCTCCAGGTTATTCACAAGGACGACTTGAGCATGTACCCAAACCAGGCGGCCATCGCGGGCGATCATGCGATACTCCATTTCAAAGGGTTTGTTGCTCTGATCGGTCTGGGCGGCTTGTTTCAGTACCTGCTGTCGGTCATCGGGATGTATCGTTTTCGACCATAATTTTGGATCAGCCAGCCATTCCTGCGGGGTATATCCCAGCAGGGTTTCGATCTGCGGGCTGACGTAGAGCGTGGAACTTGCATCACCCACCGGGTTCGTATAAACGACCGTGGGCAGGTGCGCGACCAGCATGCGGAAGTTTGCCTCAGATTCCTGCAGGGCAGCTTCCGCCCGTTTGCGCGCGGTGATATCCCGAGCGATTCCTTGAAAACCAACAATATCTTTACCGCTGTAATGAGGGGCTGACAGAACTTCTACGTAATGTTTCTTTCCAGTTTTGCCAAGCACCTCATATTCTGCCGCTTCTTTCAAACTCTCCCCTTTCAGGACTTTCGTCAGCCTTTGCCTGTATTGATCCAAATATTGTTCCGGGACAATATCCCAGATGTTCATGGAAAGGAATTCTTCCTCGCTGAACTCAAGTTCCTTGCACATGGCCTTATTGACGGTCAATATATTGCCTGACAATTCAATGATGAAATAACCGTCCGGACTTTGATTGATCAGGTCGTGATATTTTTTTTCGTTCCCTTGCAGGGCAGCGATGATCCGTCTGTGCTCAGTGATGTCACGGATATCGCATTGAATTACCTTTTCGTTGTTCACCAAATAAACATTACTGACGAACTCCACTTCAATCATCCGCCCATCTTTCGTTCTGAGCGGCAGGTCTTCGTAGCGAATGTAATCACGATCCTGCAATACTTCGAAGGCATCCTGGCTGGCTTGTATATCCTTGAATGCCCCCACTTCCCAAAGCTTTTTTTTCACAAACTCTTCACGCGAATAACCCAGCATTTTGATCAAATACGGGTTGACATCTTCGATCATTCCTGTCTTGGCATCCAGGATTAAGATCCCATCCTGCGCGGCTTCGAACAGGCGACGGTAACGAAGCTCCGAATTTTTCAGGGATTGCTCAACCAGCGTTTTAGCATTCCTGGTTATACTTTTCATAGTGTATCGGATGCCTTTCTTGTACCAACTCATTATCACTGTGTGAAGGGGGCGCTCCAGTCAGTCAGGTGACTCTAATATACGAATATATACACCGGCACTTAATTCTACAACAAAAACTCCCCGGCCAAATCCGACGACCGGGGAGATTTTGCCTCCGCCACTCGGGGGGGGCATTCCCGTTTAGGGCTCATAAACATAACAGCCAGCCCTGGATGGGTGGTCTTCCACCAATATTCCACTCTTGACATTACGCAGAATCCACAGGATCAGCCAGTCGCCACTTGCGGCGGCTGTTTGGATAATGCTGAACCATAGCAGGGTACCATTGCCCAGGATAAGACTCAGGATGAAGGGCAGGATGCCCAGGATAAATCCTGGCATGAACCCACCGAGGCGATATGCGTTTATTTCAATCGGTTCTTTCAAATGGGCATAGGGTGTCAGGGTTTTCCATTGAATATCAAATTTGAGCGCTGAGAAGGGCTTTTTCCCGAAACTCATCCACGTCAGGCCGTGAATAAGTTCATGAACCACGATGCTTACAATCAAAAGACCCAGGAAAAACAGAAGGCTAAAAAGGGATAAGGTAAATTCCGTTTTTTTCGCGCCGTGTAGCAATTGATAAAGGTTGAATTGTAAAATTGTAACCGGAACCATGATGAATACGGCGATAATGTTGGCGCGCAGCATGGAGATAGACAGGTCACGTTTGTTCTCGGGGTTCATTTTATTCGCCCGCTTCCCTGTCGAGCCTTGAGCGGCTTTCGGCCAGCGGCGAACTTTCCAGTGTTTGGGTGATGCGCTCTCGCAGTCTTTTTTGGCCTGGCTTGCGTTTCCCTAGACTTTTGAGGGTCTCCAGCAGGGTTGTGGTCAACCCCCGGGTGAGCTTTTTGAGCGCCTCGGCTGAAAGCTTCTGGCC
>JAFGKO010000092.1 GCA_016928525.1 Anaerolineales bacterium
CCGAAAATAAGGGTCGCGTGCTGCGCACGCGACCCTTATTTTCGGTATCTTTTCGCGAACGGCATAGGTCCTAACTCATTGACCATACCCCATTCGATAGGAGATCGCTCGGGCAGCTTTTTTGAAGGCTTCTGCGATTTCAGTAATCCGTGCTGGTGTCATCCGGCTGGTCGGGCAAGGCCCGCCGATTGCTGCGATTACAGTTCCACTACGGTTGAATATGGGAGCGGCTACTGCATAAATCCCTAGCTCGTATTCCTCATTATCGACAGAAAAACCTCGCTGGCGAATCACCTCCAGCTGATCGCGAAGTTGATCAGGAGAAGTGATCGTGTTGTCTGTGTAAGCAGTTAGCGGTTTGTTCAGAATGGCGTCCAGCTCTTCCGACGGGAGATATGCTAAAAACAATTTCCCACTGGCCGTGCAGTGAGCGGGTAGCTGTTGGCCGACCGCCGCAGCGATCATGAGCGCATGGTTGCTTCGAAGAACTTCAAGATAAAATACTCTTCCCTGGTCAAAAATACTCAGATCGCAGGTTTCATCCCACTCATGAACCAATTCTTTCATGTACGGAAGTGCCTCGCGGCGCAAATCCATACGCCGGATGACTTTGTAACCTAGGTTCGATAACGCTAAACCCAATCGATACTTCTGAACGTCTGGAACCCATTCCAGGTAGCCATAATTGACCAGGGTTGTCACAATCCTGTATGCGGTCGCTTTGTGAAGACCGGCAACCTGTGCAATTTCGGAAATGCCCCGTTCCGGATGTTCGTCATCAAAGCAATCCAGGATTTGAAGAGCTCGTTCAACAGCTCGGACATTGTATTCGTTGGGATCTTTCATTATTCAAACTTCATCTCAGCAACTGTTTTATTGGAATTTAAGTTTGATTATACACGAAGCAACGGTAGTGATTGCTCCAAAATTTGATCGCCTAAGCTCTCTGAAAAAGAACTACCTATTCAAACTTCATAATTATATTGCCATTCTGAGCGCCATCGCTCACGGCGCTCACATGGTCAAATATGTGGAAGCAGGACTTGAGCCTGCGATCCACGGGCCAGAGGCCCGATACCTGTTATCGCATGCTTCTATTTATGGAAAAAGGCACTCTGAGAGTGCCTTTTTATAGCGGGGGCAGGACTCGAACCTGCGACCTCCGGGTTATGAGCCCGACGAGCTGCCACTGCTCTACCCCGCATCGAAGCCCGCAGATATTACCATACCTGTAATGTTGAGTCAAGTTGAATGTGAAAGGCGCATGAGAAATGTTAAAAAACAGTACTTTGGTATCAGAAACAATTTGTTAAGATTTAGTGTATAATGCCTCCACGTTCACGGGCTGCCACTCAACGCATTCGAACAGCAATTATTTCAATTCAACCTACGAATTAGGCAGTCTGCCAGCGGTGCAATGTAAAAAACTGACCCGAGATGACAGACGCAACTATCCTCATTATTGAAGGCCGACACGCAGATATCCCTTCTTTTGCAACTGATTTGCAGAAGAAGGGATTCCATGTTGAAACGGCCCAAACCGGCAGCCAGGCCGAATCCCATCTTGACAAGATTTCTCTTGATCTGGTTGTCGTCAATGCCGCTTCCCTGCGCAGCAGCGGTGTGCGCATCTGTCAATCCATACGCAAAAAGAACACTCAACTCCCTATCATCCTGATCCTGGAACCAAAAAAGACAGGCTCTAAAGAATCCGCCGATGTGATTCTCAACCTGCCTTTTACGGTGCAAAAGCTGGTCAATCGCATCAGACCCTTGTTACCCAGCGATGGTAAAAACGTTATCCATGCAGGCCCGATCCACCTTGACACCGAGCGACGTCGTGTGCGCTGTCTGAGCAAGAACAACAAACTAACTCCACGGCTTGTTGCGTTATTGAATATTTTGATGGATCACCACGGGGAAGTGGTAGAACGCGAACATCTCTTCAAAGAGGTCTGGGAAACCGACTACACCGGCGACACCCGCACGCTGGACGTGCACATTTCCTGGTTGCGGCGCGCGATCGAACTCGACCCCCTCAAGCCAAAGTTCCTGAAGACGATCCGCGGGGTAGGCTATCGTCTAGATATTTAATTGGAATTGTTCCCCTTGAACCGTCACCAACCGGATGCATACACTGCTTCCGGTTTTGATTTTTAACTCACATGGGAGTTCCTCGCTCCGCACCGGACGAAGGGCCTGTGCAGCGCTCTTGAACGTTTCCCCATCCCAAGCAGGGTCCACTTCCCAGTAATCCAGATCGAGGGATGTACAAAGCTGGAGAATGCCGGCTCCCTGTTCTATGCTTATATCCCCCGATGAGCCAGGCATGCGGGATTGCAACGCAAAAGGGAAAGCGGAATCACGTTCCAGCGTAAAAGGTATCTGAATATCGGTCAGCCGGCTGCGGGTAGTATGAACCGCGCGGAAGGTCGTGTCAGCGGCGATAAACCTCCGTCCAAGGTTGGCTGCCACCAGCGGCGTCGTCCCCGATCCGCAAAAAAAATCTGCCACCAGATCGCCGGGATTCGAGGATGCGCGGATGATGCGTTCCAGCAAAGCCTGCGGTTTTTGGGTAGGATAGCCCGTGCGCTCATTGTGCAAACGCGCCACAACCGGGAAATACCACCAGTCTTCGGGGACCTTGCCACGCTCCAGATCGGGCACTTTGCCAAAACCAGCTTTGGGTGAGGCGCCAAAGGTTTTCACGGTGTTGGGATTATATGGCTCACGAACGGCATCCGCATTGAATGTGTAATCCTTGCCTTTGACATAAACCAGGATCGTATCGTGCTTGCGGTTGAAAGCACGGCGGATGGGTGATGGGCCATGATAAGCCCAGATAATCTCGTTCAGCATATTCTCGGCGCCAAATAATTCGTCGAGCAACAAGCGAGCGTAAGAATCCGCATGCCAGTCGAGATGCAGGTACAGGGTCCCGTCTGGCGCAAGCAGGCGGAACATCAGCGCCAGGCGCTGGTAAAGGAAGTCGAGATAATCGTCAAGGTCAGGCCAGTGGTCGCGATAGCCTTCGGTCAATTGCCACTCATTCGGCTTGCGCGAATCCTCGCCTCGGCCGATGCGGGCAGAATATTTTCGGTTCGTAAAAAACGGGGGGTCGGCATAGATCAGGTCAATGTGGCCTTCATACTCAGGCAACAAAGCAGCCATGACCGGCAAATTATCCCCCAAGATCAAACGGCTTTCAGGTTGTGTGTCTGGGTAGCCGTGTCCCTGCGGATATATGATAGCCTCGGTCAGGAGGCTGGCAGGCTTAGGATCAACGAGGCTTTTACCGGGCCAGGTCAGGATAGGCATGTGGGTTAAGCGTAGAAAATCTTGATCGGTGTGCCCATGCCGCGTTTATAGATATTCCCCTCCGTCAGGTCGAAGATCGGGTGTGTCCAGCGGAAGAACCATTTGGCTTCTTCCGAACGCATATTGACACAACCATGACTCATCGGCACGCCAAAGTTTTCATGCCAGTACGTGCCGTGGAAGGCGTGTCCCACGTCGGTGAAGAAACAGGTCCACGAGACACCGGGAAGCACATATCCATCCGCATCGGCTAATAGATTGCCCGGTGTTGCGCCATAGTAGCTGAAACCCATATGTTTGGCAGGCATCTTCTCCTGAATGTAAAAGTCGCCGTTAGGGGTGGTGGTTGAAATCTGGTTGGGACCCGAGGGCCCGCCGGGGATTCCGGATGCGATCTTGGTTTGGAAAACGACCTTGTCATACTCCAATGCGGCCAGGGTTTGCGTCGTCAAATTGACCTCGATGCGCTTGCTTTCTTTGGGTACATCCGGGCTGATAGGCGCAAATTCTTCGGGTTGGATGACGCGCAAATGGGATGCGTCCACGTAATACGCGCCATCCAGATCATCGAAGATGCGATACCAGGGTTCCCCGTCAGGCCCTTCCACAACCCCATCCACCCAGTGCACGGATTCATAATACATCGGCGGGTTAGTGGATAGGTTGGGAGGCATGTTCAACGGCTGCCAACCGTACGTCTTTGTCAAACGCCAGGGCTGGGTAAATGGAACCGTCACTTCCACCAAGTGGCGCATACCCTCCGGAATATATTCCAGCGGCTTGTTATACAGGAATTTGACGCGTTGCAAGCGGGAGCGATGCATATACCCGCCCCAAACGCGATACCAAACCGGGTTATATTCCGGCTCTTCCGCAATGACCTCTTCATAGATATGCACCAATTCATCGCGGAACCAGGTACCGGTAATCCTGTTCTCATCGCTCGGCCCACTATAGACGCTGACTGAATTGGTTGCTACGCGCACAACAGTACTGTCATCGAAGCTGATCGTATCGGGTTGGAACGGTGAGAACGCCAACCCGCCCAACGCCAACGAACTAAGTTTTAGAAAATCTCTTCTCGATAATTTAGACATCATGGGGGTATTTTACCCCAAAGCCAAAAATTCTTAAACCGGCAGAATTGCTCCGAATTTTGGGGGAACCGAGGTTGTAAACAAAACCGCCCCTCGTTTTGGGAAGGGCGGTTTGCTCTTATTCAATTTTCTGTTTATACAGCTGTGGGCTCGGGAAGCATATCTTTGAACAGGATTTCAAGCGCCATAGTATGAGCACAATGCTGGTGCGAGATAAAAAACTCGCAATCACAGTGAAAGACTCCGTTGTCAAATTTCACGGCATGAGGGTTATTATCACCTTCAAAAGTAAGTTCAAATTTCTTGAACTGAAACCGTTCCCGTTCTTCAGCATAGTGTTTGGATTTCTGAATCTTGCCGATCATCCCATAGTCCATGTTTTTATCTCCTTTTCAAAAGATAGAAAAAGGCACGCGTGCGCACGCGTGCCTCTCAGCAGTCGACCTCTTCATTCTTGGCAGGTGAAACTCGCATAGGACAATTACCTTACCTTACAAGGAGTATATAAGGAATCGAACGCAAAGTCAACATCCAAAAGTCACATTCTAATAAAATTCACAGAATTGTAGGGCAAACGTCAATCGGCCGTAGCCCCTGCGAAGGCAAATTCGTTCCCGCTATAAATGGCCAACTGCGGCCATTTCCGTGAAATCCAAAGTACGCCAAGAATACACCCAATCCCACTGTTTACTACTCAAAGGCAACAGTAAGTTGCATAATCACCCCACTGTTTACTGATTACTGTCTACTGAACTAAGTGCCCCAATCTCTCAGGTACAAAAAGTCGTATCCAACCGTGCGGTTGCTGACTTTTGCAATCGGCGGCAGCATGCGCTTGAACTGGCTGCGGCGGATACGGTTGACAACCTTTTCTACAAAATGTCCTGCAAAGCCAGCTTCTACACATTCTTGCGGGCTGTAACGCTGGTCAACAAGTAGATAAAGAAGCTTATCCACTTCCTCGTATGTAAAACCTAGCTCGCCTTCATCGGTCTGGCCTGCCCACAGGTCTGCGGAGGGCAGTTTGTCAATGATGACAGGCGGAATGCCCATAGCCCGCGCCAGTTGTCGCACCTGGGTTTTGTACAGGTCGCCAATCGGGTTCATGGCGGCTGCCGAGTCGCCCCACAAGGTGCTGTAACCAAGCAGGACCTCGGTTTTGTTGCTGGTGCCAACCGCCAGCCCTTTGAAGATTTCCGTTTGGTCGTAGAGCAGGATCATACGCGCCCGCGCCATGATGTTGCCCTTACGGATGTCCGGCATTTGCGGATCGCGTCGAATGAATGGGTCAACCATCTCAGTGATGTCAATTGTCTCGCTCCGGACCTTGAACTGCTCAATGACCATTTGGGCATGTTCCAGCGACTCCGGCGATGATGTGCGATAGGGCAGACACAAGGCCAGCACATTCTCAGGCCCAAGCGCTTCGGCGGCCAGGGCGCAGGAGAGGGATGAGTCCAGACCACCCGAAAGATTGACCACTGCGCGCGAGAAACCAACGCGGGTGATTTCGCTTTTGATAAAGCCCGTTAGAATTTTACGAGCGAGGTCGGGGTTGATGGTCAGATCAATGTTCATTGGCTATGATCCTGGCCAATTCACGCTGCACCAATGCAGTCCGTTCATCACGCAAGAGCGGAAGACGCGCCCGCGTGCGGTGGAGCTGATTCAGATCAAGCGTGGCGATGGTCAACGCTTCTTCGAAATATGGGCCTTGCGCAACCCGTTCGCCATTGGGATCGAAGACCGTCGCTCCACCCCAGAAGTTCAGCCCATCTTCATAGCCAACGCGGTTGCTGTGTGCTACAAAGCTGGTGAAAAGATTGGCATACGAACGGTTGACATTTTCCACCCAGCGCGCCGACTCCAGCTTTTCGCTATCGTTCAAGCCACGGCCAGGGGATGCAGAAGTAAATAACAACACATCCGCTCCATCCAGCCAGAGCAGGTAGGGCGGCGAGGCGTGCCAGAAATCTTCGCATATGAGGATGCCCATGCGCCCGAAGCGCGTGTCGAAAGCCCGGACCGAGTCGCCCCAGGCAAAGAAACGGCCTTCGTCGAACAACCCGTACGTAGGCAAATAGACCTTGTGGTGGACATGCAGCACTCGTCCAGCAGAGAGGTAGGCGGAGGCAATGTAGAAACGATGGCGGGTGTCTTCGTCCACGAACCCGACTACCAGGTCCAGATCGCGACTCGATTCGAGCAAGTGCTTGAAAACGGGGTCATCGTCCACAGGCCGGTGGGATACTGCCGGGACCAGGTCCTGCAACACATAGCCCGTCAACGAGAGTTCGGGGAAAACGACCAGGTCAGCCTTCTGCTTTTTAGCTTCGGCAAGCAGGTCCAGGTGCTTATCCAGATTCGCCTGGACATCGCCGAGTTTAGTACAGATTTGGGCAAGGGCAAGATTGAGTTTCATGATTTGTTGCAATCTTACCATAGCGGCAGGCGGATGCCGAGAATAAGGGTGGCGTGCTGCATACGCCACCCTTATTCTCGGGCTTCTCTTATTCAAGAGCATAACTCCTAAAGAAACAATCCACTGACGGGAAAACTCAATAAAATTAATATTTAGTTAAATAATATTAATTTTTAGGTTGACAAATTTAAATTTTTGTCTATAATAATAAAGTATCAAGAATTTTACTTTTAACGAAGATAACAGGAGGTCCCATGTCTACCTGGGCAATCGAAGCTGAAAATCTGGTCAAGAAATTCCCCCAACGGGGTAACGGGAAGGAAACGAATGGCAAGAAGGAAAAGAAGTTCCGCTGGCCGCGTTTCAAACGCGAACCCAAAGCCCTCTTCACCGCCGTGGGCGGCGTCAGCCTGGGGATCGAGCGCGGTGAAATCTTTGGGCTGCTCGGCCCGAACGGCGCGGGCAAATCCACTACCATCCGCATGTTGTGCACGTTGCTGGAACCCACCAGCGGAACCGCACACGTCAACGGCTACGATATCGTCAAACAGGCCAATGACGTCCGCCGCAGCCTGGGGACGGTGCTGGCCGGCGAACGCAGCATTTACTGGAAGTTGAGCGGCCGCGAGAACCTGGAGTATTTCGCAGCCCTGTATCACATCCCGCCAACGATCGCAAAAAAACGGGTCGAAGAGTTGATCGAGCGCATGGAACTCAAGGAGCGGGCAAACGAGCTGGTCGAAAAGTATTCGACCGGCATGCGCCAGCGCATCGCCATCAGCAAGGCTTTGCTTGCTCGTCCACCAATTCTGTTATTGGACGAGCCCACACTCGGCCTGGACCCGCAGGCGGCCCGCAATTTACGCGAGCTGATCCTTGACCTGCAAAAGGAAGGCCACACCATCCTGCTGACCACGCACTACATGGAAGAAGCCGACCAGCTTTCTGACCGCATCGGCATCATCGATACCGGGGTGATCATCGCACTGGACACACCCGATGGCCTGAAGCAGCGCATCGATCAGAGCGAGATCGTCAAGCTGGAAGTCTCCGGCTGGTACGAGAAGATCGGCGAGCAGTTGCGCCAGTTGAGCGGCGTGGAGAACCTTTCCGCGCACAATACCGGCGCGGACGGCGTCTGGGAGGTCAGCCTGCATTCGACGGACTCGCGCGCCATCCTGCCCGGCGTGGTCGAGACGGTCAACCACAACGGCACGCACCTGCTGAACATGAACATCGTCAAGCCTTCATTGGAGGATGTGTTCATCAACCTGACCGGCAAAGCGCTGCGGGATTAGGTTAAGCCATGACAACCCTGCAATCATCCCTTGCCAGGCCCGGCTTTGCCGCCAACTTCCAAGCCTTCTGGGCGGTGGCCCGCCGCGAATGGACGATCTTCAGGCGTTACCCAAGCTGGGTCATCGCGCTGTTCATCTGGCCGATGATCTTCCCGATGGCCTACCTGCTCACGGCCCGCGCGCTCTCCGGCATGGACGGCAGCGGGCTGATCCAGTTCCAGCTTAATACGGGCGTCTCCGATTACATCGGGTATATCGCGGTCGGCACCACCATCTGGATGTGGCAGAACATCGTCCTGTGGGACGTCGGCTTTGCCCTGCGCAACGAGCAGATGCGCGGTACGCTCGAATCGAACTGGCTCTCCCCCACCTGGCGCTTCTCCTTCCTGATGGGCAGCACCATCCCACAACTGGTCTCGATGGCCCTGTTCATGACCATTGCCGTGCTGGAGTTCGCGCTGGTCTTCGGCGTGCGCTTCCAGGGCAGCCTGTGGCTCTCGCTGCTGGTGCTGCTGGTTTCGATCCCCTCGATTTACGGGCTGGGCTTCGCCTTCGCCAGCGTGGTTATCACCGCCAAGGAAGCGCACGCTTTCGTCTTCCTGGTGCGCGGACTGGTAATGATCTTCTGCGGGATCATCTTCCCGGTGACGCTGCTTCCTGAATGGATGCGGTCCGTAACGTACTGGCTGCCGCAGACTTATGTAATTCATGCGATGAGGCTGGCGGCCCTTTCCCCGGTCACGCTCGCAGACCTGTTGCCCGATATCCTGCCCCTGATCTTCTTCGGCGTTTTCTGGCTGACGGCGGGTTATTTCCTGTTCAACTGGATGGAACGCCGCGCCCGCCAGACCGGTTCGATTGGGCAATATTAGGACGGTATTCTTATGGAAAACAACTTACTGCTCTCACAACCTAACCGCCTGTCCATGCTAAGGGCGCTCTTCGCCATCGTCAAAAAGGACTGGACACAATACTGGCGTTACCCGCTCAATGCGGTTTCGTCCATTTTCCAGCCGGTCATCTGGCTGACCCCGGTCTACTTCATGGGGCAGGCCTTCAGCGTGGACGGCCAGGCGCAGGGCTTCGCGCAATACGCCGGTACCACAGACTTCATGTCCTTCATCCTGCTCGGCACGATCCTGACCAATTTCATCAATGCCGTGTTCTGGGGCATGGGTTTCTCGCTTAAGGAAGACATGGACGCGGGCGTGATGGAATCGAACTGGCTGACCCCTATCCCACGCTTGTTGATCCTGATCGGCCATTCCTTCACCAACCTGACGGTCACCGCGGTTACATCAAGCGTGATGCTGGTGGTGGCCTCGTTCCTGTTCGGTTTCCGCGTCACCGGCGATGTGCTGAACGCCTTCCTGCCGGTCATTCCCATGATAGTGGGCCTGTACGGCTTCGGGTTTGCCTTTGCCGCGCTGGTTCTGATCATGCGCGAAGCAAATACCATGGTAGACATGAGCAGCTTCTTGATACAGATCTTCTCCGGCTCGAACTTCCCGGTCAGTTCTTTGCCCAAGTGGCTGCTGCCCATCTCGCTTTCCCTGCCCCTGACCTACGGCCTGGACGCGGTGCGCGGCTACCTGCTCAAAACGCCGACCATTCTGCCGCTTTATTGGGAGTTGGTCTTGCTGGTGGCCTTTATGTTCGTGATGCTCTGGCTGGGGACCTGGGCTTTCAAGTCGCTGGAACACCGCGTGCGCAGGTTGGGAACGTTGGGTCAACATTAAATATCAGTAAATCACGAAATGGCTGGGAGAAGCCTGAAAATAAGGGTGCGTAGCGGGCGTACGCCTGCTACGCACCCTTATTTTCGGGTAACTTTTCAACTTTCGTGATTTACTGAATATGGATTGAGGTGATTTATATTGAATTCACAATCGTGCCATGGTCGGGAAGGTTACGGCGCTCTTCACCAATGGCAAGAGAAACATAAGGGGTTGTCCAGCGGAAAATCCATTTGGCATCTTGCGGGTCAACATTGACGCACCCATGCGAGCGCGGTTCGCCAAAAGCATTATGCCAGTGCGCGCCGTGAATGGCGATACCGCCTTGAATATAAGTGCACCAGGGCACGGCCGGGGTGGAATAGCCTACCGCTTCATCGCCAGCGGTCATGTTCTTGGAAATAATTTTCCAGTGGGTTAAAAGGGTTCCAGCGGGAGTAGCATACTCATCGGTCACTAAGCCGGTGGCAGGGTCGTTGACCATTCCAGTGGAGACGCGACAGTAGTACACTTCGTTGTTGCCCTCGAAGCAGGACAGGGTCTGGTAATAAAGGTTCAATAAGATAGTCTTTTCCCCCGGATCTACGTCCGGGCTGATGGGCGAGACATCCGCATCCGTCAGGACCTTGAAACCGGCCCCATCCCCCCAGAAGAATTCGCCATAGGAACCATAACCATACCCTCGTCCGTTGGCATCTTCGTTCCAGCGGTATTCCGGAAAGCCGTTGTTGGTGCGGATGCTATCCATCCACACCACCTGCCCGTAGTACAAACGCGGTGGAAAATTGTAAGCAATATGATCCTTCAGCCAGGGCGAGGCAACCACCCCTTCATGCGCCAGATCCACATACGGGACAGTCACTTCCGCCCAGAATCCGGGGCCTCCGGCGAGTATTTCCGTTATGGGGACATTGGGCAGGTTGCGCGCGGGTTGGACGGCCGAGCCGTAAATAAAGCCTTCCGGGGTTTCGACATAACGCTGGTTGGACAAACCTCCGACGACCCTGCCAACGACTTCTCGATTCCATTCCACCAGCGCATCGGCCTCCAGCTTGCGGATGGAGGTATTCAGGCTCGGGTCATTGGTTGGGCGGCTGCGCAGGTCGATGTTCGTGTCCACGACACGTCCAATAATTTCGCTATTTGGAAATGCAGGCAGCCGCTTGGGGCTTGCAAGAATATCCGGGTCCCACGAACTGTAAGGCCTGAACGCCATCGTGCCCAGTCCGAGCCCGGCCAGTTTCAAAAAGTCACGCCGTGAAAGTGTCATCTTCATAAAAAAGCACCTTTATACGTATCATTAGGTGCATTATAAGCTGGACTTATCACCCTTTGGGCGTTTTATGAAAAAGACTTCCGAAGTCTCCGCCGCCTCCACTCCGTTTTGGGGGTGCTTCGCAAAGACTTCGGAAGCCTGTGCATCTGCTACGGGAGCAAATGGTAGAACTTGAAGAAGAAGTTATCGATGGGCAAAACTTCCAGGCTATGGAAACCTGCTTCTTCGGCGAATTTTCGTAATGTGCCGGTTCGCATGACCGTTCCGGTTCCGCCGTTAGAACCGTTCGTCATGCCGACCGGCAGGCAGTGCAGAATACTCCAGCCGTACATCATCCACTCGACGTCATTCCCCTGCGCGGTGAAGCGGTCGCCAACCCGTTCGTCGACGATGAGCACGCTGCCACCTTCGCTTGTCAGGCGACGCATCGTTTTCAGCGCCCCTACCGGATCTGACATGTCGTGGACACACTCGAAGGCGGTCACCAGGTCATATCCGCCAGCCAGGGATGGGTCACCGGCATCCCGCACTTCGAAATGGACGCGGTCAGCAATCTTGTTGCGTTTGGCATTTTCCTGCGCACGCTTGATAGAGGGTTCGTCCAGGTCGAATCCGTCTACATGCACTTTGGGATAACTCTTTGCGATCCCGATACTTGACCAGCCGTAACCGCAACCGATATCAGCGACCCGCGCAGGCGGATCAGCTAACAGGCGAGCATGCACATCAGGAATGGCTGGCAGCCACTCGCTCCCGAGCAGATGCCAGAAAGCCGGGTAGTTGATGGCGGCCTGGCCTTCGCGCAAGTCTTTGCCATAGGCTTCGTAGGGCACCCCATCGCCAGTCCGATAGGCCTCCAGCACTTGCGGCAGCGGATGCACAGCACCAGCCAATAGCTGGGTCAGCGGCACGACGTAATTCAAACTGTCGCAATCGATCAACGCTTCCGCATGTCCCGGGGGTAGGCGGTAACGGCGGTTTTCGGCGCTTTTGGTTTCATCCTCTACTTCAACGATACCGGCTACTGTCTGCTGTTCCAGCCATTCACGGATATAGCGTGCATGGGTGCCGGTTTTAACAGCCAGCTCCTTCGGGGTCGATCCACCGTTTTGAGAAAGCGCGCGATACAGTCCAAGGCGGTCACCAATATAGATCGAAAAGATATTGAACGTACCTGAAGCAAACCCGAGAAAGCGATCAATAAAATCATCTCTCTGCTGGGCAATTGCATCAGAAGACATGCTTGGCATGTTGCTCATGTCAGCCTCCTTTTGGCAAACTTTAAATATACGACTAATATAGTCTTATTATAGAGAATTATCTTGTCTAAAACAAGTTGATTAGCAAATAGACCCTAAAGGTTTTTGAAACCTTTAGGGTCCATTTCTACTCCCCAGAATTGACCGAGCTTTTTGGCAGGAGGGAAAGCGCCTGTTGCGACTTTTTTACCATGAGTTCATGATCGCCGCATCCACGAGCCAGGTAAGCCTGCGCTGCGAAAACTTCGCCTAGGAAGGCAGGGATATCTTTTGCAGCCTGTTCCACACGCTCCAATAAGGGAGCCGCCAGATCATATTGAGTCGCCAGCAGCAACGGCCAGCAATATTCGAAGCACAGTTTTGGATTGGAGAGTAACATCTCTTCGGGAAGTTTCTGGAACCAGCGGATCACAGTCATCACTTCGCCACGTTTGAGCATTTCAATAGAGTTTGCAGGAATCAAGTCCGCGGCGCGCGCCCAGTCCTGAGCGGCCAGGGAGTGTCCGACTGCTTCGGCTCGGAAATTGTTGTTCTCAAACCAGGTGCTTGCTCGCCGATGTAGTTCGTTTTCAGCCAGATTGCTAACCCGCAACTTGTGTCGTAGCAATTCTGCAAAGAGACGATGATAGCGATACCAACCCCTTGATTGGTCGAGCGGCACAATGAACAGGTTGGCCTGTTCCAGCGCTTCAAGCAATGCCTGGCTGTCAGTCTGCTCGGCCACCACATCACACAAGGGACCAGATAATCGCTCCAGGATGGAGGTCTTGAGTAGGAAATCCTTTACGTCAGGAGACTGTTTCTCGAAAACTTCCTCAATCAAATAGTCCAGGATGAAGCGGCTGGAACCGGTAAAGGCCTGGATGAAGCCAGGCAAGTCAGCGCGACCCTGCAAATACAATAGCAAGAACAGAAATCAAAGAAACAGGGCACCGTTTTCATATTCCACCCGCGGCCTGAAAACATAAATCCCCCAATTATCACAGCATTATCAGTGATATCCGCGCGAATTATAGCGGTTTTTGTTGACGAGGTGGAAAATCTCAACTAGACTATTTACAGAGTACTGCGTAAATATTTGAGCCAAGGTTTCAGGATCTACGGGCAATTCAGGACAAGAAAATTCAGATATTCTTGTAAGAAGCAGTAAAATCTTCCTTCGGAGGGTATGCAAATGGGCAAAGACGCGATCAAAGTTGGCCTCCATCGTCCGGTGTACCTGTGGGCCGGGCCGGGGACGATCCGCATGAACCGTTTGAAGTTCATGGGCGCGCCTGTGGATGAGGCCGTACACCACGAAGCGCATACCGCAGAGGGCGCGCGACGCATGGCAGAAGCGGGTTTCACCTGGGCCTATCTCATGTATGATTGGGGCTTCCCGCCTGAAGTGGAAGCGGAAGACTGGCAGGATTTCAAGAGGGCTGTGGAGAATTATCAGGCCGCCGGAATGCGCACGTTTGGGTACATCCAGACTTCCAATTGCGTTTACGATGGAAGCTACAAGCAAATGGACTGGTATGCCCGGGATTCTCGCGGGCGGTTGATCTATTACTACACCGGTCGGTACATGACCTGCTGGCTGCACCCGGCATGGACGGCGCATCTGCGCGAGATGGTGCGCGGCGTGGTCGAGGCCGGCGCGGACGGCGTCTTCTTCGACAATCCCTGGCACGCAGGACAGCCGCTCAACTTCCTGGGAGCCTGGATGGGCGGCGCGGGTTGCTACTGTGACCGTTGCCAGGATGCCTATCGCCAGGCTAGCGGGCGGGACATCCCCACGCGCCTGAACCCAGAACGAGACGAGGACAGCCGCACCTACCTGCGCTGGCGCGCCGTAGTGGTTACACGCAAAATAAGCGAATTGGCTGAGTACGCCCGCACGCTTAAAACAGATGCGCTGGTCAGTGTCAACGATTTCGATGCGGTCATGCGCTCCAGTTACCTGGTGTATGGCATCGACTTACAAGGACTGGCCGGTGTGCAAAACCTGCTGATGATCGAGGATTTCGGTCTGCCGCGCTGGGAAGCAAGGGAAAGGTTGCTGGTCAACAATGCGTTGACGCTGCGCACGGCGCTGGCATTGGCCGGAGAAACACCCGTGACGACTGATCCCTACGACAAAGGCATCGGCTTTGATGGCGTCTACGCGCCGCGCCGTTTCGTGCAAGGGATCGCCGAGGCGGCAGCCTGCGGCGCGCCGATGGTGGTCAAGGGCACAGAATTCGTCGAGGATGGGGATTTCACCTTGCTGACGGCAGCGCGCTTTGCGCCCCAACGCGAGATGATCGGTAGTATCCACCGCTGGCTGGAAGAGCATATGCACCTTTACGAAGGCCGTGAAAATATGGCGTCGATCGGTCTGCTGTTCCCCGGCGAGGAATTGTGGTTCGACTGGAACCGGCTGGCATCCGGATATTTCGGCATAGGCCAGGCTTTGCTCTCCGCTGGGCTGCCCTGGAAGGTAGTCAATGCGCCGGAACATCTGGAGGGGCTGGAAACCCTGCTGACCTTCGGGGACGTGCCCACGGAATGGTCACTCCCCGAAAATATGCAAATCATCGACGTACTGGGACTGCCCAGCTGGGAATTGCCGGCCCCTACCCTGCTGGCTCGCCATGACTGGCTGCGCGCACCGGTCTCTTTCGTGGTGGAGGAACTCTTTCGAGCTTACTTTCATTCACGTTTGGCGCGCCGCCTGTTGGATGGCGTGGGATTGTCACATTTCTTCCTGCAATCTCCGTTCTTCAAGCTGCCGAGTGCGGATCAAAGTCATAGGCTGCTGGAGGCCATCGAAGACGGGAGCAGGCTGAGGGTCCGGGCTGATGCGCCGGTTTTAATCGAGCATTGGGAGCAGGGGCGTGAGAGTCAAGTCCACCTGGTCAACTATGCGCCACAAACACAATCCATTACAGTCGAATTCGGAAAGTCGGTGCACGGACGGGTTATCTCAGCGGGTGCAGAGGAGCTAAGCTTCGAGGGAGAGACATTTTCTTTTGAGTTGGATGTTTATGCGATAATCTTGTTTGAGGCGCGTTGATATCAAAGCGGATTAAGCAGCAACCGGGCTTCAGAGTTTCTGAAGCCCGGTTCACTTCTAGATGCGTCATCATTCGGTTTTTACTGCAATTTTCCTGGTCTTCGCGGCTTGCGACTTCGGAAGGCGCAGACGCAAGACGCCTTCGCTCACCGTCGCTTCGATCTTATCCCGGTCGATCTCATCTGACAGACGGAAGCTGCGCTGGTAGTCGCCCTCCTCGTATTCAGCGTATGCGATTTCAAAACCACTGGGGATAGCAGGCTCAACATAGGCAGTGATTGACAGCACGTTCTTTTCCAATGTTATATCGACTGTCTTATCGCTTGCGCCAGGGATGTCTGCAAGAACAATGATCTCTTTCTCTGTTTCATAAATATCTGCCCTGGGAACAAAACTTCGGCGTGAGCGGGTGCGTTCCATCTCATCAGCAGGAGCATCTTCCTGTTTCTGAACTTCCATTGTTTGATCTTTCTTAACCATAGAAACACCTCCGGATTTATTCTGGATGGTTAATCTACTTGCTCTTGATGGTGATCTTCTTGGGCTTGTCCGCTTCTGCACGCGGCAGGCTGATCAGCAAGACACCATTCTTGAAGCTGGCTTCCACCTTACTGGTATCCACTATGAAGGGCAGTTGGATCGTGCGGCTGAACGAACCGCAACTTCTCTCGCGACGATGGTAGCGCGCGTCCCTGGCCACTTCATCCGGCTTGCGCTCACCGGAGATGGAGAGCGCGTCTCCCGTGACATCAATATCGATATCATCTGGGTGGACACCGGGCATCTCGGCGCTAATGACCTGCCCGTCCTCATTCGTCCAGATGTTGATGGCCGGATAGCTGGGAGAGTTGAACACACGCCCTTTGCTGGTTGCATCAAAGAGGCGGTTCATCTCGCGCTGGAGCTGATCCATTTCCTGCCATATACTGGGTCTTTGAAAACGTCGATACATAGCGTTTACCTCCTTTGATAGGAAAATTGGTGTTGAATTTCTATCAATAAGTATAGGAATCTGTCGTTAATATTTGATAGATTGAATGTAAGAGGAGCGTTAAAGGTTTGAAAATTATTCGTTATCTTTTGGGTCTTGTGACGCGATATCCTTTTTCGCCAACGCCGCCTCGATGATCCACTGGATGCGCGGCGCCATGCTGGACGGATCGGGATGCAAGCCTTCGACCAGCAACGCGCTTTCATAGAGCTGCTCGATAATCAGCATTTGCAAATCCGATCCCGGCATGCCAACCAGGTTCTTCAAGATGGCATGGAAGGGGTTCAACTCCAGGATTTTCTTGGGGATTTCGTACTCCTGACCCAGATACTTGTAAACGCGCTGCAATTCCGGGTTGAGGCTGCCTTCCGGGTCTACCAGGCGGGCCACGGACTGAGACAGGCGCTTGCTGGCACGTACATCCGTGACGCGCTCACCCAGTACCACTTTGAAGCGTTCGATCAGGGAATTGAAGTCGTCATCCGGGATTTTCTCCGCTTCGGCCTCTTCTTTGGTTTTTTCGGGCGGTTCGATTTCTGCCTGGGCAACGTTCTTGAGTTCGAAGTCCTTGTATTTGCGTAAGCCCACCAGCATGAACGAGTCCATCGGATCGGTGAGCAACAACACTTCCGTGCCTTGCGATTGGAAATAGTCCAGGTGCGGGCTGAGCAGCACAGATTTGGGATCCTCGCCAACGATGTAGTAAATTTCTTTCTGCCCAGCTTTCATGCGCCCGGCATAATCTTCCAGTGATGACCAGCTTTCGGGATGCAAATTGGTCTTGAAGCGTAGCAGCGGCTGGATGCTCTCGGCATCGACAGGATTGGCAGCGATGCCCTGCTTGAGATAGACACCGAATTCCTTCCAGAATGTTTCATATTTCTCGGCATCGTTCTTGGCGAGGTTTTCCAGCTCCTTCATCACCTGCCCTGCCACCACTTTCTTCAGGCGCGGCAGCAGGCCAACCGTCTGGACCGTTTCGCGCGAGACGTTGAGCGGCAGGTCTTCCGAATCGACCACGCCTTGCACGAAGCGCAGGTAATCGGGGAGCAGGTCCTTGTTGTACTCGTCGATCAGGATGTTGCGGGAGTATAGCTTCAGCCCGTCCTCCTTGCGCAGGGACAGGATACCTCGCTCGCCTTTGCCTGGAATGTATAACAGCGCATATAACTGAACCGGTGCGTCAGTAATGGTATGGATATGCAGGAGAGGATCTTCAAAATCCAGGGTTACCTGGCGGTAGAAATCCTTGTATTGCGCTTCGGTCACATCTGCCTTGGGCGTGCGCCAGAGAGAGGTTTGTTTATTGGCCTGCTCTTCCTCGTCGCCCACGTAGATTGGGAAGCCGATATAGTCAGAGTGCTTGTGGATGATATTCTTCAGGCGGTATTCTTCGGCAAACTCAGTTGCGTCTTCTTTCAGCTTGATCTCGATCTTCGTGCCACGTTCGTTCATCTCCGCCGGGTTGACCTGGAAATTATCCTCTCCGGTGGCGTACCAACTGACCGCCTTGGCGCGCGGCCTGTAGGAGCGCGACGTGACCCGCACCCATTCTGCTACCATGAAAACGGAATAGAACCCGACCCCGAACTGTCCGATCAGTTGGGAGAGGTCGAACTTTTTTTCTTTGGTCGCTTCGATGAAATTGCGCGCCCCAGATTGGGCGATGGTACCCAGGTTCTCGATGATCTCATCTTTGGTCATGCCGATGCCGCTATCCTGGATGGTCAGGCTACGGGCCTCCTTGTCCGCTTTGATGCGGATGCACAACTCAGCCTCGGGGTCCAGCACGTCCCGGTCCGTCAGCATCTCGAAACGGATACGGTTGAGCGCATCCGACGCGTTCGAGAGCATTTCACGCAGGAACACGTCCCGATCCTTATACAGCGAGTGGATCAGGATATTGAGCAGTTGCTTTGTTTCGGCTTTGAAGGTAAAGGATTGGGCTTCAGCCTGGTTTGTGTCAGCCATACTTGCCTCCTGAAGATAACATACCCCAGTTATCCCGGAGCATGCTTTAATCCGGGATAACGGTATAAGAAATCCTGTCGTGTACTGAATTTTATTTTATCCCGTTCCTATCAACCTGCTGCAAGAGAAATGTTAGAAAAATATCAACGGAATTTAAACCAATTTCTGCTGTTTTTCATAACTTCCTTTGACGTTTTTCATACAATCGCGCGTTATAGTAAGGGCGTAAACCCAAAATTCTAAAAGGAGGTTCACTATGTTCAATCTTACTCGTTGGGAGCCCATGCGCGAAATGATGACTCTGCGTGAGGCCATGGACCGGCTGTTCGATGACGCATTCACCCGCCCGCTCAGCTTGAGTGGAGTCTCCGCCATGCCCGCCATCGACATGTACCAGACCGAGGACGAGATTGTTGTCAAGGCAACCCTGCCCGGTCTCAAGGCTGAGGACGTGGATATCACCGTGACCGGTGAAACGCTCACCTTGCGCGGCGAGTTCAAGCAGAAAAATGAACAGAAGGAGACCAGCTATCATATCCGCGAAGTTCGCTCCGGTTCCTTCGAACGCTCGCTCTTGCTGCCCACGGACGTCAAGGCCGAGAAAGCCAAGGCGGATTTCGAGAACGGTGTCCTGACCATCACCCTGCCCATTGCCGAAGAGGTCAAGCCGAAATCCATCATGATCAAAGCGAAATAGTTGGCTCTCGACAAGCAGAACAAACAGACGCGCTTTCGGACGCGTCTATTTGGTTTCTTATTGTTAAGTAATTGAAGGGTATTGTATCGAGGTAGGATAGGTAAAATTATGAGAAACAGTCGATAAATGAAATATCTCAACATTAGAAAATCTTCATCTTCTAATTTAATCCTGTTCGTTGGGAATAAAATATATAGCGTAAAAACATGATGAAAACAACACATCGGTCATTAAAGTATTTTTGGACACTATTACTCCTTATCGGGGCTTTGGGAGTATTGTTTGGTGTCCAATCGGTTTCCGCCTATCATTCTTCGTATGAAGGCCGCCAGACGTCAAATCGCGAAAATCAATGCTTCGTTTCACCAGGGCAAACGGTTGTCGAGTGGAAGAGTACCTATCAGGCGCGTTGCAGGCTGTCGTTCGGCGGAATTTGTATTTGGCCAATTCCTCACAAACACACTACGTACAAAGTTACAGTGAACGAGGGTGTCCCTTTACGAACCAGACGCGGCAGCGTCATCCCGGCCATCGACGGGGACGAAAAGAGAGGCTGGCTAACCTATGATTCGCATTCCTGGAAGGCGCTCGAAAATGACCCCTACAGAAAGGATTTATACACCGATTTCGAGCCTGTTGCCCCGAATGAATACGTTGTGATGGTTGAGACGCGCTACAGATTGTTTTCGGATGTGGATTCGACCCTTGGGATCTGCATCCAGCAACAATAGGTCTACTCCCCAGCAATCCATCCGAACTCCTCCTGAACCCTACCCAAGCCGCGGACAATCTCTCACCGTCCGCGGCTGTATTTACGTCCAGCGGTATGTTTTCACGCTACCCCTTTGGGACGGCGCGTAACTTATGAGTATCCGGCCGGTTAAGTCAGGCTGAAAATTGCCATAACTTTACTCTAATTATTGCTTTACTAATGGTGTTGGCTTATAATTCTGCGCATATAATAACAAATTTGGTATACTTTATCCAATATAGTGGTTCAGGAGGAAAGTGTGGAATCATTGAATGTGTATATTCCTGTCGATCGACGGGTGGCATTGGGCAGGGGGCAAACGTTGCCTGACCGGACAAACGGGACCGTTTTATTTGCCGACATATCCGGTTTTACCACTATCGCAGAAATGCTCTCTCAAGAACTTGGCCCGCAGCGCGGCGCCGAAGAGATCACCCACCAACTTAATAGCATTTACGCGGTTCTCATTGCCCAGGTCCATAATTACATGGGCAGCGTGATCAGTTTCAGCGGCGACGCAATCACCTGCTGGTTCGACGGTGACGATGGCCGCCGGGGAGTTACCTGCGCGCTGGCAATACAGCAAGCCATGAAACAATTCCAGGCCGTAAAAACGCGCGGCGATACCGTGGTGAAATTTGGGATTAAAGCAGGGGTGACGGCAGGCCCCGCCCGTCGCTTCCTGGTTGGCGACCCGCATGTCCGCTCGATTGAAACCCTGGCGGGTAGTCTTCTGGATCGCGTCGAAAGCGCCGAAAGTCTTGCCGGGCAAGGCGAAACGGTCGTTGGAGCGGAGATTATCCAAAACCTGCACCTGGAAGGGGATGTTCTTGAATGGCGCGTGGGGAAAGATGGAGATCGTTATGCTGTCCTTGCGAGGCTCAGGCAGCCTGCGCCCGAAGAGCACTGGGAGGACATTCCTATCATTCCCGCAGAACAGGCGCGTGCTTGGGTCTTACCGGCAATCTACGCACGCTTGAACAGCGGCGCCGGGGAGTTCCTGGCAGAGTTGCGCCCGGTGGTAGCGTTGTTTCTTAAATTTACGGGCATCAACTATGAGGATGACAACGCGGGCGACCAGTTGGACCGCTATATCCGCTGGGTACAGGCTGTGCTGGCCCGCTTCGAAGGAAACCTGCTGGAGTTGATCATCGGGGATAAAGGCAGCCACATCTACGCGAGCTTTGGCGCGCCGCAAGCGCACGAGGACGATGTGATCCGCGCGGCGGGCGCTGCCCTCGAACTACTCAAACTCCCGGCCGAATTGGATTACATCCCCCCGCCCCAGATCGGGCTCAGCTTGGGACAAATGCGTACAGGCAGTTATGGCAGTCAGACACGCCGTTCGTATGCCGCGCAGGGCTCGCAGGTGAACCTGGCAGCCCGTTTGATGTCCAGGGCGGAACCGGGTCAGATCCTGGCCAGCCAAGTCGTGGTGGATGCCGCCAGGCTCGAGTATGAATTCGAGCACCTCGAAACGGCTCCGCTCAAGGGGTTGACCCAGCCCATCCCAATCTTTACCTTACGCGGACAATTGCGCCAGCAGGCTGCGGAAGAACTCCTGCACAAACATTCCCAATCTGCCATCTTTGGCCGCCAAAAGGAAAGGGAATATCTGTCCCAACAATTGACTGCCTTACGCAGTGGAGAAGAGTTGCCGCTCATTTTTATTCAGGGGGAGGCCGGGATCGGCAAATCCCGCCTGGTGGCTGACCTGGTGGAGGTTGCCAGGGCAGGCGGGACGCCCTGCTGGGTCGGCGCGGGGGACGCCATCGAGAAATCGACCCCCTACCACGCCTGGCGCTCTGTCTTTGCCCGCTTCTTCGACCTGGAGGCCTTCAGCGAGAACGCCAGCGCGGGAGAAATCGAAGCTGCCCGGCAGGAAATTACTGCGCATCTGGAAAAGGTGGACCCGGCATTGGCACCCCTGGCTCCCCTTTTGAATATCGTCCTGCCGTTCCACTTCCCCGATAACGAAACGACCTCCCAGATGAGCGGCGAAGTCCGCGCCAACCAGACCCATGACCTGTGCATTGCCCTGTTCAAACACGCCACAGTGACCAGGCCCCACCTGCTCATCATCGAGGATGCCCACTGGCTGGATTCCGCCTCGTGGGTCTTGTTGCGCCTGGTCAGTCGCGACGTGCCCGCTCTTTTGACGGTGGCAGTCATGCGTCCGGCCCACGAACCGTTACAGGCGGACCTGGCGCGCATGCTGACGCGTCCCAATGCGCATACGCTATCGCTGGACTCGCTCCCCGCCTCGGAAATCGACGCCCTGATCTGCCACCGTTTGAACGTGTCCGCCCTCCCCCCGGAAGTGTCCCGTTTCATCCGCGAGCGCGCGGAGGGCCACCCGTTCTTCAGCGAAGAACTGGCTTACGCCTTGCGCGATACCGACTTGATCACCATTGCGGACGGCGAGTGCCGCCTCGCGCCGGATGCCGGCGACCTGCGCAATGTCGACTTCCCGGATACCATCGACGGGGTGATCATCAGCCGCATCGATACCCTGCCGGCCCAGGAACAGTTGTTGTTGAAAGTTGCCAGCGTGGTCGGCCGGATCTTCGCCCTGCACATTTTGCGCGATATCCACCCAGTCGAGTCGGACAAACCGCACCTGCCCAAATACCTGGGCCACCTGGAGAGCCTGGACATCACCCCGCTCGAAACGCCCGAGCCCGACATTTCTTACATCTTCAAACATATCATCACCCAGGAAGTGGCCTATAATCTATTGCTTTTCGCCCAACGGCGGGAGTTGCACCGCACGGTGGCACAGTGGTTCGAACAGGCCCGTGTGGAGGACCTGTCATCCTACTACCCGTTGCTCGTGCACCACTGGAGGCTGGCCGAGAACCCCCAGAAGACCATCGAATATCTTGCCAGAGCCGGCGAACAGGCCGCGGGGCTGGGAGCGAACCAGGAGGTCATCCATTTCCTGGGCGAAGCCCTCGAATTGAATAAAAAGGAAACCCACGTCACCGACAAGCTGGTCCTGGCCGGTTGGGAGCAGAAGATCGGTTACGCCTATTTGAGCATCGGGCACATCGACGAAAGCATCGATCACTTCCGAGCGGCGCTGGCCCATCTGGGGAGGCGCGTGCCAAAGAGCATGGGCGGATATGCACTCGGCCTGTTGGGAGGCATGCTCCGACAAACGGTCCATCGCTTATGGAGGAGCCGCCTAGGCAGTTCACGGAAGCCGGAAGCCAATCTCAAAGCCGCTCATATCTTCCAGGACCTGGGAGTGGCCGTTTACCACACCAGCAATCCCATTGCCGCTATGTACGTCACCGTCAGCGAACTGAACGAGGCCGAGAAAGCGCCTCCATCCGGCCTGCTGGCGACGGCCTATGGAGCCATGGCGGTCGTCACGGGATTCCTCTCGCCCTACAAACTGGCCCCGCTGTATGTGGACCTGGCGAAGAAAGCCATGAGTGTCGCCTCGCGCCAGGAGGCGGGCTTTACATCCGAACTGCTAGCCATGTACAACCTGGGCATTGGCCACTGGGAGGAAGCGGAGAAGCAGGCTCAGGAAGCCTATCACGTCTACGCCAACACCGGCAACTTCCGCCGCTGGGAGGAGTTGACCTCCATCTACAGCTCGACGATGCTCCCCCAAGGCAGGGTAGAACGCGCGCTCGAACTGCGCCGCGAACTGGAAGTGCTTTCCCTGCGCGCCGAAAACCCGCAGTCA
>JAFGKO010000093.1 GCA_016928525.1 Anaerolineales bacterium
ATCCACCAGCACCATCCCAACGACTTCTTCCGGGTATTCCGCCGTAAAGGTGCGTACGTAGACCCCGCCGAATGAATGCCCGACTATCAGGTAGGGTGGCCCTTCCCCGCCTTTCTCCAGCAGGGCATGCAGCATTTCTGCCACCCGTTGTGGAAGCATCGCTTCATGAACCGTATCGCTCCAACCATAGCCTGCCCGGTCATAGGAGCAAACGCGCGTGAATTTTGCGACATCATCCTGGATCCGCACCCAAACCATGCTGGACGACTGCGCACCGGCCTCCAGCACCACCGTGGGGCTGCCACTGCCCCGGCAGTCCAATCTCATCTGGATGCCGTCCACGTCCACCATCTGGTCCAAGGGCTTGTAGGCCTTCGCGTCCCTGGCGCTGGCAAGGGCCTGATAGATCGCTCCGGCAGCCATCAAGACCAGCAACAGGGCCAATATCCCCAGGGCTGCGCGACCCAACCAGCGCAGGCATCCAGCACCCCTGCGCTTTTTCCGCTCCTCGAGGGGCATCCCCGCCGATACATCGCCAT
The DNA here is from genome assembly GCA_016928525.1 of Anaerolineales bacterium. Next base: position 540 of record JAFGKO010000093.1, read on the forward strand.
CAGACATCCCGCACCTCCTTTCCGTTCGGCCATCACTGCACGAACGCAACTACACTATACAACAATCCCCTTGCCGAAACAAGCCGGGCGGCAGGTCACGTATGCAGAACACAGGTGTCAGGATGCCCCCCTACCCTTATGACGCACGATCGTCATTCCAACCAACCGGGAGACCACCACAGCGATGTAGGCAATGCCGGCGAACTGCTCAAGCATCACCAGCACCCGTGCCGGCGGAGTGATCGCCAGGATATCGCCGAGGCCGGTCGCCGAAAGGTTTGTGAAGCTCAGGGACAGGAACTCGAGGAAGGTCCGCGGTTGCCCGGGATAGGTACCACCGACGAAGCTGCCCGGGAACCATGTTTGGCAGACCAGATACGCAAAGGCGAATCCCCACGCGAGCAAAGTGAAGGTGGCGCCAGCAGCGAACAACTCGTCGATGGTCACCCGGTAATCCTCCATCATATACGCCATCAGACTGCCAGCCGCGTAGAAATACAGCGCTGCCTCCAGCAGCGATGCCCATATCAACAGGGTCGGATTGATAAACAGCACAGACAGCAACGAAAGCACAAATGCCGGGGCCACAAGGACCCATGCGATCCACCGGGTCGTCGGACTGCGTTTGATGACCCAGACCACCAACGCCAGTACCAGGACTCCGAACGCACCGAGCAGAGCCCGCCCGCTGGGGTTTCGGTCAAACACGGCATACAGCACCAGGCTCATCAGTTGCGCGGCGAGAAGGAATGCGGATGGGTGGTGGCGCGCGAGAGCCCGCCATTGCACGAATAAAATGTTGTGGGTATTCATACCTGCAATTGTATCCTTAGACCTAGATTGTGAGAATCAGTAGATCACGAAATGGCTGGAAGAGGCCCGAAAATAGGGGAGCGGGCATACGCCCGCTCCCCTATTTTCGGGTATTCTCTCTCTTTTCGTGAAGTACTGAGAATAAGTAACAGTGGCGAAGAAAGGTTCGTTTCATCCATGATTCACGTTGTTAGGGAGGGTCACCCTTATGCATGTTATACGGCCAGGCTTGGCTTCAAACCCGCGGCCCAGGCGCGGATCGACGGCCAGTCCCGCAGGTCGCTTGCCGGCACCTTACCGGCCAGGGCATTGATCGGGAAGCGTAGCTTCACCGGGTCGTACTTGCCGCCAAATATTTCAAGGGCGACAGGTGTGAACCAGGGAAACTTGACCAGCTCTTGATCGAGTTGAGCGCGCGAATCCCGCCACTCCTGCTCATCATAGGGATCATGAGTTGGGCCGAGCGCGAAAACTGCCACTGGCCGTTCCGTGAGGACCTTACGGTGCCGCGACAGGAAACGGAGCGCGTCCCTGTGCCAACGGAACATGAAGAGCGGCGCCCCCAATACGACCGCGCTGTACCCTGCGAGCGTATGCACTTCCCGCACAGGCCGAATATCGACTTCAAACCCACCCTCGCGCAGCGTTGCCGCGACCGCCTCGGCAACTTCCCGCGTCGAGCCGTAACGTGTTGCATATCCTACAAGAACCAATGGCGACATGGCCATCTCCTTCCAAGCCGACTCCACTCGAAAGCACCCGATTATGACCCTTTGGAAAGTGTCTTCCTTTCAAGACGCCCCAACTGGTAGAGCCTCCGGCCAACCAGGACGTACCATATCACCAGGAACAGGGCGTTCGGAAGAACAACAAGAAGAGTGACAATTGCCGATGACGTCAGTGCTTGCCTGAGATAATCAGCCAGTGACAGAGCATGTGCCAGAATTCCCACCCAGGCAGTTGACCTGCTGAAGGAATTGCCCCGGAGCATGACCGATGAAACGAGCAGACCCGCAACGGACACCAGGAAGAGGCCCATGTTGAAACCACCAACGGCGCGTTGGTTCGTATGGGCAAGCATTGCCTGCCCTGCCGCCAGGAACGTTGATCTCTGCGCGTCTGTCGTCGCAGCAGCGTACTGGTTGCTGAGCGAAAGCATGGAGAAGGGATTATTCGTTGCAAGGAAGATCCCAGTCCCCAGGAGGGCAAAGGTCATAGCGATTGCCATACGGTCTTCATTGGCTTTTCTGAGCAGGACGTAGAGGGCAAGAAATACAATAGCGAACATTACGTACATCGGGACCTCCAACCCCCAAAAGCCCAGAAGTCCAATGATCCTGTTACTTTGGAACAACATGAACCAGTCGCTTACCGTACCGGGTTGCGGATAGATAGCGAAAACAATGACCTCACTCAGGGTTAGTACTGCCACGAGCAAGGCGGCCGCACCGCCAAGTTTGTAGAGACGCTTATAAGCGGGATCAGCGCTTTCGGGAGTAGTAACTTGAATCATCTTGTTCATACTATACAATTTTCCTGCCTCATCGTCATGTGTCAAATGTCATTTCAAAAAAAGCTTGGCATCTTTATTGATGGGCTAGTCATCCACTTGGGAATCAGATGTTCCGGCCTGCCGGTATTGCCGTATAATAAATATGTCGATGTAGAAACCGGTTTTGGAAACCGATCGGATCAAGCGAGGATGCGATGGCATACACATTGGATACAAAAGTGGGTGAAATTTTGAAAGACACCAAGGCGGTGGAAACTCTGGAGAAATCCGTTCCTGGCATCTCCAAGAATCCCATGCTTGGGCTGGCAAAGGGAATGACCCTGAAGGCTCTCCTGGACATGCCGCAAGCCAAGCAGGCCGGGATTACCGAAAAAATGGTGTTACAAGTCCTGGCAGAGATCAACGCGCGGAAGTAAACAGGTCCGTTCAAGCAAGAAATATCCCAAATCAAAAACTGGAAGGAACGCCTGCTTCCAGTGATATATCTGGTTTTCCATGCAGCCCGGCAGTGAGGCGCCGCGGGCGTAAGATTAACCGTGCCACAAAAGCGCCCTGAGTACCTACCCGGCTGTACTATCATATTTATAATCGCGGTGCGCAGCGGGTATCCATTTTCAAGGAACCCGATAATTACCAGTTTGCCCTTTGGAAGATGAAGAAGTATGTTGCCAAGTTCAAGTTGACGATCATCGTGTGCTATTAAGGAATAGGAGGACTATGCGAAGCGAACAAGAAATGCTCGATTTGATCCTGGATACCGCCAGGAGCGATGAGCGCATCCGGGCGGTGATCATGAACGGTTCGCGCGCCAACCCCAATGCGCCGCGAGACATCTTCCAGGATTTCGACATCGTGTACGTGGTCACGGATGTCGCGCCCTTCAAGAACAACTACGAGTGGATCGAACGCTTTGGCGAGCTGATGATCTTGCAGGAGCCGGAAGATATGGGAGAGCAGCTTCCGAGGGACGATGGCTGGTTTTCTTATCTCATGCAGTTCAGCGACGGTAACCGGATCGACCTGGGCATTCTCCCGCTTACAAAGCTCGACAAGATCGTCGAAGATAGTTTAAGTCTGCTGCTGCTGGATAAGGACGGGATCATCGCACCGTTTGCCCCGGCGAACGAAAGCAAGTACCTTCCCAAAACGCCAAGCGCCAAAGCCTTCTTCGATTGCTGCAATGAATTCTGGTGGGTCTGTCCCTATGTCGCCAAAGGTTTATGGAGGCAAGAAATCATCTATGCCAAATTCATGTTCGACCAGGCCGTGCGCGAACAACTCATGAAAATGCTCGCCTGGTTGATCGGAGTACAGACCCAATTTTCGCGCAATCCGGGAAAGTTCGGCAAATATTTCGAAGGATACCTCGAACCGGAGTTGTGGGACATGCTGCAAAAAACATACGCAGACGCCAGCTACGAGCATACCTGGGAAGCGTTATTCACGATGTGCGATCTCTTCAGGATTGCGGCCCTGCGTGTGGCAGACCATTTCGGCTATCACTACCCCCACAAGGAAGACGGGAATGTCAGCGCTCACCTGCGGCGTGTGCGCGCATTGCCCAGGGACGCACAGGAGATTTATTAGATCTCTAAAAATTTCCAAATTGGTGCGATAATAGTAGAGATAGTCAAGACAAGAAAAACTCTAACCATTTATGAACGTCAGGCAGCTCAATCGATTATTCAATCCCAAATCCATCGCTGTCATCGGGGCATCCGACACACCCGGACGCGTGGGGTATTCGCTTTTCAGCAATCTGATCACAAGCGGTTACTCCGGGCTTGTCTATCCGGTGAACCCAAACCGGGACCTGGTCCAGGGCGTGAAGGCTTATGCGAATATGGCCGCCCTGCCTCAAAAGGTCGATCTGGCCATCATCGCCACGCGGGCGCCAACTGTCCCGGATGTGGTGAACGAGTGCATTGCAAGCGGGGCCCTGTCGGCTGTGGTCATATCGGCAGGTTTTTCCGAGGCAGGGGAGGCGGGTCACAGGCTGGTGGATCAAATCCGGGGGGCGGTCGAAGCGAGCGGCATGGCGCTGCTTGGCCCCAACTGTCTTGGTTTTCTGCGCCCCAAATTGAACCTCAACGCCAGTTTTTCCCGCAAAATGCCGCTCAAAGGCGGTATGGCATTTATCTCCCAAAGCGGCGCGTTATGCAGCGCGGTGCTGGATTGGTCGGTCAAGGAACATGTCGGCTTTTCTTATTTCGTCTCCGTTGGGGAGATGGCCGATATCGGATTTCACGACCTGATCGACTATTTCGGCAATGATCCGGATACCAGAGCCATACTGATCTATATGGAGACCCTGACCCAGGCGCGCAGGTTCATGAGCGCGGCCAGGAGCTTTGCCCGCACCAAGCCGATCATCGTGCTCAAAGTCGGCAGGAGCCAGGAGGGCGCCAAAGCCGCGCTGTACCATACGGGTAGCATTACTGGCAACAACCAGATCTTCGATGCCATCTTCAAACGCGCGGGGGTGCTGCGTGTCAGCAGCATTGCCGAGCTGTTCGATTGCGCCAAGAACCTGTCCATGCAAAGACGGCCAACCGGGAACAGATTGGCCATTATCACTAATGCCGGCGGCCCGGGCGTGATCGCCACCGA
>JAFGKO010000094.1 GCA_016928525.1 Anaerolineales bacterium
CCTTTATCACCAATTGCATTCTGATGCACCCAATCATCAGTTGAGTATTGCTGAGTTTTCTCTATGAGCAACTAGCACCATTAGTTAGTAATATCGTGATGCCACGATGTCGCACGGTGATGAACTGGTTCTGGGCGCACGTTGACCACAATTTAAAGAAGGCATAGCAGCGAATTACGCTTTGCGGATTTTTGTAACATAAAACGGGAGGCTTGGCAGGTTGTGATGCCGAGCCTCCCGTTTTTATTACATTGCGTGTCTGCTGCTAATATCCTAAGGCGATGGCATTGGACATTGTGGGAGGTGTAAATACTTTGTACACTCTTCTATGGTTAGTGAGCGGGTTACACGGGATTGAGCTAGAGAAAACAGTTCGTTAGTCGATAAGAGAAATGCCCGCGCTGTCCCGTCTCCACTAGCAATAATAAGGTGAGGATCACTATCCGTTGGGATAAAGGCAACACCGGTTACACCCCCAAAGCTACCAGGCAACAATAACAATTCTTTACCGGTTATAACATCCCAGACTTTTGTTGTATTATCCTCACTACCTGTGGCTAAATACTTGCCATCTGGACTAAATGCCACAGATTGGATTTGGGAATTATGTCCAGCGAGCGTTAGTAGTTGAGCGCCTGTTTCCACATCCCAAATGATCGCGGTTCCATCTCCACTCCCAGTCGCAAGCATTGAGCTGTCGGGGCTATATGTAATATCAGGGAGGCCTGCTTGGTGACCTTCAAGTGTAAACAACAACTCCCAATTTTTGATATTCCATATTTTCGCGGTCTTATCCGTGCTTGATGTTGCAAGTTGTTTTCCGTCCGGGCTAAAAGCTACGCCCAATACCAATCCAGCATGGTCGATGATCTCATGAATGAGTGTGCCCGTTTTTGTGTCCCAAACCTTTGCGGTACCGTCAAAGCCACCAGTAACAATTAGGCTTCCATCGCTGCTGAATGCAATATCACGGACACCGTATTCGTGGCTCGCAAGCGTGAACAATTTTTCGCCGTTGGTAGTGTCCCAGATAATTGTGCTTCCATCAAGGCTTCCAGTTGCAAAGCGTCTACCATCAGAGTTAAATGCAACGCTTAGTACCTTTAAATCATGACCTGATAACGTCAGACGCGGTTCTCCGGTTTCAGCGTTCCAAAAAGTAGCTGTGCCGTCACCGCCGTTGGTGGCGAATTCCATTCCATTTGGATTGTACGCTATACGTGTTCCATAACTTGTTCTTGGCCCTAGGACAGCTATCGTTTCGTTTCCTGGGGCGAGGCTCCAAATTTTAACGGTTCCATCCAGACTTGTGCTTGCCAGCCATTTACCATCTGGGCTGAAAGCTAACCCCATTACCCAACCGGTATGACCAGATAAAACGAGAAGTTCGCGCCCGGTTGTGGCATCCATCAGTGTAATTGCATTCCTGCTGGAGGCGTTTCCACTTGGAGTAGCCAATAATGACCCGTCTGGGCTAAATTTACCCCCGGCGCTATTTGGGATTAGAAGAATTTCCTGATCCATAAATGCAGGAGTATCCTGGTCGATGTCTACGTCGATTTGCCATATATGCAACCCGTCAGCAGTTCCAAACATGAGCTGCGTCCCGGCTGGATTGAAAGTGATGCTATCCACTAGCCCGGTGAATTCTGAATAACTATGGACAATGTCCCCGGTGGCGGTATTCCAGACTTTGATTGTGGCGTCATCGCTGGCCGTTATCAGCCATTTCCCATCTGGACTGAAGGTGACTCCTTCGAGTGCGCCAGTGTGGTGTTTTGACTTTGAAAGAACCTTGCCAGTTGCCGTGTTCCACAGGATTACGGTTCCATCGAGGCTTCCAGCAGCAATGTAAGCTCCATCTCTACTGAAAGCGACAGCCGTCGCTTCTGACTGAAGCCCGGTAAGCGCTTGAATGATATCGCCATTGGTTGGATCGTATATTTTGATCAGGTTACTGTCACATGCGACGAGAAGCTTCCCGTCTGGGCTGTAAGTGATGCGCTGTGTGGAAACAAAGTCGCTCGGTTCTGTCTCGCCTGGCAGGCGGAGTATTTCTTGACCGGTCAGCGCATCCCAAAGGATCACTGTCCCATCATCTCCAATCGAAGTGAACTGCTTTCCATCCGGGCTGAAATCTACTGATAAAACCCTGGTTTGGTGATTTGTAAGGGTCATCCGGACGGGGGAAGCTATGATAGAACGATGAAGTGCTTCTAAAGATTCTGGCAATACAAAACCATCCTCAGATCGCGTAGCTGAAACAGATTGCAGTGCTAATAGTATGCTGCGCTCAGGGTCTATGTTCAAGTTGTTGAGCGAAGCAGCGGCTAGTTCTCTCGATGTAGCAATCCGACGTTCGGCTTCGGCTGCAACAGCAATCTGCCGTGCCCGAAAGCCTTGATACATTGCCACGCTAAACATAATCAATGTCAAGATAAAGGCGCCGGTCAAGTACATGGCACGCTTACGCAGTTGGGTTGTGGCTTGTTGCTGTGTTTCTACCAGGGTTCGTGCGGCTTCTAATTCACGCTGGCGACGGGCTTCCCGTTCGGATTCTTCCCGATTTGCCAGTTCTTGTGAAGCCTCTAAAAATGTTTCTTCTAAGGCACTCAAGGCATCTGTATGAGTCTTGGCCCATGCAATTGCCTGGGTCAGACGTGCACCGCGATAAAGCTCGCTGGGATCGCGTTGGCGACGTTCCCAACTATTCGCTGCCAGGGTTAGATGACGATGCAGGCGCAATCCTTCCCGGTCCTCTGCCAACCATTCCCGTAGTGTCGGCCACTCTCGAATCAAGGCTTCGTGCGCGACTTCTGCGACCTCGTTGTCCATAGTAATCAGACGGGCATTCGCCATCCTGGTCAATACTTCCCGGACGATGGGTTCATCCTCCGGATGGCGGATCAATTCTTCGAATGGGACGCGCCGGCGAGTGTCGACGGCATCTTCGACATCCCCGAACTGGGTCAAGCGCAGGAAGATGTTGCGCGCAACCCGCTGTTGTGTATCATCGAATTCATTTTGAAAGATATCGTCAGCGGTATTGGCTATTGCACCGCGGACACCCCCGGTTGCGAGGTAGCTGGACACAGTCAATTTGCGTCCCTGGCGTTGATTCCAGGTCTCCAGCAACGCGTGTGACATCAAGGGCAGCGCACCCGGCTCTGGGAAATGCTCTCCATCAGCGCCAATTTCCTGTAACAGCAAATCAACTAGCCCGGGTTCAAGCTCCCAACTGCCGCGCCGGGCCGGTTTTTCGATTGCTTGGCGCATCTCCTGGGTAGTCATCGCGCCGATGTATTCCTGTTGATCGGCTAACGCATCACGTAATGTTGGATAAGGGGCACATTGACTGTAGAAATCTGCTCGTAAGACGAGCACTACAAATGTCGCTCCTCCTTGCTCGGTGGCGGCTGTCATTAAATTGTTGATGAACGCAGCTCGTTCTGTTTCGCTTCGACAGAGGGTGAAAAGTTCTTCGAACTGGTCGACAACCAGTAATAGATTTTCGGGAATGGGAGGGTAAGGTGTTTCTTTTTCGTCTTTACTTGTGATCCGAGAAACTGTCAGATGCAGTGTCCGTTGGTCGTGAGCAAGATCATCTATGAGCCGCGCGGTGGAAATAACGGAAGCGGATTCTCGGGTCAGGATCGAAGCGAGTTTTTCAAGGGGGCGGTCAGTCGGTGTTAAGCTGTAAATCATCCAGTTCGAGAAGGGGGAGATAGGGCGCAACGCAGGGATCATCCCTGCTCGGATAATGGATGATTTTCCACTTCCGGATGCACCAACAACAGCCAGAAAACGACAGGGACTATCTGTAGGCAGGTATGCCCGCAAGGTATCTACCAGACTGGATGTAATTTCTTCGCGGCCAAAGAAAAGGCTCGAGTCGGATTCGTCGAAAAATTGGAGACCCTTATAGGGGGGGAATCCAGGAACCTGTTCCTTTTCTTGTGGCGGTTCAACCGCCAGTTCAAGCAAACGATCGGCAACTTCTGGATCGTCTTCCAAGTCGAGCGCAGGGATAAAGCGGGCAGTGACCGTTACTAGGTCAGGCTGACGTTGATTCAATTCCAAACGACTGATCTGAGCGTGGCTGTAGCCGACCGCGATGGAGAGTTCGCGTTGCGTCAGGCCAGATCGGCGTCGAAGAAACTTAAGTAAGTCGCCAAAGCTCGTAAAACGTTCCATCGCAATTTTAGACATTTGACTGCGCATTCAACACCCTTAGTGATTGATATAAACCCTGCGAACTGCAACTGATTATATGATAAATTCGCCCCATTGGTGAATTTTGTCAACTTTGGTTAGGACTTGGATGCTAAAGTTTATGCAATTGTATCGAAGCAGCTAACAAATCCCTGTTTCGGAAAAGGAGACTCTTATGATTAAGAACCGTTTGTCCAATGCTTTTATTGTCGTGATACTGATCTTGATGGTGTTATTCACAATCTATGGATCACTCGAGACTAATAAAGTTGTTTTTGCAGCAGAGCATTCAAATGAACCGGCTTATTGGTCTGACGCCCCGGAATGTATCTGGTCAGAAGCTGATCGTGCTTCTATCCGTTCCGTGTACCTGGAAGATATTGGAATCTCACTGCCACGCACGGACAGTGGTTATACCGGTTACGATGGTGGGTTGATCTATTTGCTTTCAGAATATCGTTCTTGCCAGGCAGGAGAGGAGAAGTAAGATGAACTACTCCTTTTATGAAAACAGAACGAAAGAAAAGGTCAGGGAAGTGCTGGAAGAAGGAAGGCGAAGTCAGGCGTTCAACAAATTTGGCGCCCCAAAAATCAACCTGCTTCGTAAGTTGCCTAAATATATGCTTGTGCTATTGGGCATCTTAGGGTTGGTGATGCTTTTTATGCGCTAATTGATGTGGTTTCCAAATCCCTGAAATAATAATTTGACACGTCAAATCGGTTAATCACGTCATAAGTGGTTGCAAATTCTTGTGTCCCATCACAATAAAGGTCGTGCCAGTTTTCGGCAGCCCGGGTGCGGGTTGGGATTTTCGTGCAAGGCTGCCAATTCTCTTGTCCCAGCCCGGAGCATGCTTCGGGCTGGGATACCTCTGGGGGCGTATCTACTGGTACGTGGGCTTTGAAGGTTACCAATTTTTTATATAAACATTCTGATAAAACGCTAATAGTGGGGTGTGTTATTCATCCATCCAGCATGTTATAATTTTTTAAGGTAAGCTTGGAAAATAGAAAAAGCAGCGGATTTGGCTGTTTCTCGACTTGTAAATAAGCATCGAAAAAACACGGTTAGATCACAGACTGCGGGTATAATGGTAGGGATAGATCTCGTCAAATAAGTCGGTTGGGAATCCATCGGAACTTGCATGTGCCCCCGTAGCTCAACTGGACAGAGCAACGGACTTCTAATCCGTAGGTTGAGGGTTCGAATCCCCCCGGGGGTGCTGGCAGAACAAGTTCTGTAAGAAGATAGTTCCAGTGGAACTATCTTCAGGGGCAAAACTTCGTTCTGCTCCGTGGGCAATGTTTCTTGAAACATTGCCTTTTGGAAAAATGTTTTTAAACATTTTTCCCATTTATTGGTATGTTACTTGCCAGGTGGGCCAGACGCATGTCTGGTTTTTGGCGCTGGCACACATTTTTGGAGGCGAATAGAGCGTTATTATGGAAAGAAAAGGTTTGTTACAAGTAGGTGGCAAGGATGCCACCATTATTGGTGCGGATATTGAAGTTGGTCGGCAAGCTCCCCATTTTACGGCGCATACAAACGACTGGCAGATGATCGACGTGCTGGATGACACCGCCGGCAAGGTGCGTATCATTGCAGCGGTGCCCTCGCTGGAAACCGACGTGTGCGACCGCGAGACACGCCGCTTCAATGAGGAAGCTGCCGCATTAGGTGAAGACATTGTCATCGTCACGATCAGCACCGACCTGCCCTATACCCAGAAGCGTTGGTGTGGGGCAGCGGGCGTCAATCAGGTCTTGGTAGTTTCCGACCATTACGATGTCAATTTCGGCGAACAATATGGCTGCCTCGTAAAAGAACGCCGTACGCTGCGCCGGGCTGTTTTCGTTGTCGGCCGGGATGGGGTTGTAACTTATGCCGATTACATGCCGGAACTGGGCATCGAACCGAATTACGCTGAAGTGCTGGAAGCGGCCAAGCAGGCGCTGTAAGCTAACTGCTGTAAGTTGTAGTTCTGCGCACGAGTCCCGGCTGAAAGCTGCCGGGGAAAAGGAAGTTTTCCGTGGAATTGAAATCGGAAAAGGGATCGAAACACAAAAGTAATTATGTGATTTCCAGCCAATATCGCCAATGGACGACGCGCGCGTATGTGTGGCAGCCGCCAACCGATGTGTTCGAAACCGGTGAGAAATACGTGGTGCGCATGGAGATCGCCGGGATGCATGCCTCAGAGTTTACGATCACGCTGGAGGGACGCACACTGGTGATCCAGGGCACACGCGGCGCACATGCCGAACAGTGCGCTTATCACCAGGTCGAGATCCGCTCCGGGGAATTCGTCTCTGTGGTCGAACTGCCGGGGGCCGTGGACGGAGAGAACGTCGAAGCGGAATACGAAGACGGTTTTTTGCAAGTGGTCTTGCCCAAGTCGACGCCGCGCCGGGTAGATGTCGACGACTAAATTGTTTTGATTGAGAAGAATTGCGAGCATTTATGCCAGTATCACGATGGTTATCTGATCTATTAGAAATCCTAAGTTTGGAGGACGAGAGCCAGGAAGCTTTGGAGGAATTCCTCTTTGAGCCGACCATCACGCGCGTCATCTCCACGGATGATGGTGGTGATGAGACTATCGGCGATGACGAGGATGGCGATGGGCAACCGGATATCCCGGCCGTGCTGCCGATCTTGCCGCTGCGCGGTATGGTCGTTTTCCCGCAAACCGGCACGCCGCTGACGATTGGGCAGCCGCGCTCGATTAAGCTGGTCGATGACGTCATGGCCGGTGACCGGTTGATTGGCCTGGTGGCCTCGAAAGACCCCGACCTGGAATCGCCGGGGCCGGATGACCTCTACTCGGTGGGCACGGTGGCGACCGTGCATCGCTTGTTCCGTGTCCCGGATGGCACCATCCGCCTGCTGATCCAGGGCACGTCGCGCTTTCGGTTGGGGGAGTTCGTGCAGGAAGAGCCTTACCTCAAGGCTAACATTGAATTAATCCCCGAGATCGAGGAAAATAATCTGGAAGTGGAAGCGCTGGCGCGCAGCGTGCGCGATCAGTTCGAGCGTATTGCCCAACTGGTGGCTTCCATCCCGGAGGAATTGGTCGCCTCTGTGCTTTCGCTGGATGATCCCTTGCAGACCGTGTACAACATCGCCAATTTCCAACGCATGGAACTGTCCAACGCCCAGGAACTGCTGGAAATGGATTCGGTCACCGACAAGCTGCACAAGCTCACCAGCTTGCTCACGCGTGAGGTGGAAGTGCTCGAGTTGGGGCAAAAGATCCAGGCTGAGGCGCGAAATGAGATCGAGAAGATGCAGCGCGATTATTTCCTGCGCGAACAGCTCAAGGCCATCCAGCGCGAACTGGGCGAAGGCGGCGAACAGACTGCCGAGGTCGACGAACTGCGGCAAAAGATCGAAGCGGCCAAGATGCCGGAGGAAGCCGAAAAGCAGGCCCTGCGCGAACTCGACCGGCTTTCCGGGCTGCCGTCGGCAGCTGCGGAATACGGCGTCATCCACACCTACCTGGATTGGCTCGCCAGCCTACCGTGGGCAAAGTCGACCGAAGATAACCTGGAAATCGCGCATGCCCGCCAGGTCTTAGACGAAGACCACTACGGCCTGGAAGATGTCAAAGACCGCATCCTGGAATTCCTGGCGGTGCGCAAACTGCGTCAGGAGCGCAAGGAAGAATTCCAGAAGCACGAGTCCGACGACCATATTCGCCGTGAGCGCGAGGGTGTGATCTTGTGCTTCGTTGGCCCGCCGGGTGTCGGCAAGACCTCTTTGGGGCGCTCGGTTGCGCGTGCCATGGGGCGTGAATTCGTGCGTATGTCGTTAGGCGGCGTACATGATGAAGCCGAGATCCGCGGCCACCGCCGCACCTACATCGGGGCGCTGCCGGGTCGGATCATGCAGGCGCTGCGCCGCATCGAAAGCCGGAACCCGGTGTTTATGTTGGATGAGATCGATAAGATGGGGCGTGACTTCCGTGGCGATCCGGCCTCGGCGCTGCTGGAAGTACTCGACCCGGAGCAGAACGCCGAATTCCGTGACCACTACATTGAAGTGGCTTTTGATCTCTCGCAGGTAATGTTTATCACCACCGCTAACTCCCTGGAACCGATCCCCGCGGCACTGCGTGACCGCATGGAGATTATCCAGATCCCCAGCTACACCGAGGGTGATAAGGTCAAGATTGCCCAGGGGTATTTGATCCCGCGACAGTTGCGGGAGAATGGCCTGCGCAAGAAAGAGGTCAACTTTACCGAAGACACCATCCGCACCCTGATCAAATCGTACACGCGCGAAGCCGGAGTGCGTAACCTGGAACGCGAAATCGGTTCGGTGTGCCGCAAGGTGGTTACCCAGATTGCGGAAGGTAAGGTAAAGAGCATCAAGATTACGCCTGATCTGGTGCGTGAATTCTTAGGACGGCCGCATTTCTATGGCATGGAAGAGATTACCACACGCACCTCGATCCCTGGGGTGGCAACCGGCCTGGCCTGGACGCCGACCGGCGGCGATGTGTTATTCATCGAGGCTACTTCGATGCGCGGCAAGAATGGTTTCCAATTGACCGGCTCGCTGGGTGACGTGATGCAGGAATCGGCCCGAGCGGCGCTCTCGTACGTGCGTTCGCGGTCGGATGAGTTGGGCATCGATCCTGAATTCTTCGAGAAGAAAGACATCCATTTGCACGTCCCGGCCGGGGCGCAGCC
>JAFGKO010000095.1 GCA_016928525.1 Anaerolineales bacterium
CTTGGAACCCGCGTAGCAAGCTACGGGGTATTCAGTGAAGAATAAAGGTAGTCAGGCGGTGCATGTCTGTCTCCTACAATAAATCCCGACGGGTTACCTCCCTAGAGGAGTGCTACGCAAAGACCCATCGGGAGCAGCATTTGGGCGTTAATGTGATTTGCCTTTCCAGCGCGTGAAATTTTTAAGGATGGAGCCGCCCAGGAATTCGCGCGCGATCGAGTTTTCGGGAATCAGGTCGATATTAATCGGCAGGAACCATTCCAGGAAGGCCAGCAGGCGTTTGGCTTCAATGTATTCGGGCGTACCGTGCGGGACCTGGCGCAGGAGCGGCTCAACCAGAGGTCTGAGACCAGCCAGTTCGTAAACCAGGGCCGAGTTGAACATGATATCCGCGTTTTCCTGATAAGGGAAAATGTAGCGCTTTTCTCCGCGGCGGACGGATTCCCAGCGTGAGATAGTTTCGCGGGCGATGTAACCGCGCTCGCGGGCATCCCGCACGATGCGGCGAAGCAGGCGCGTGTCGGTTGTGGAAACACGGTTGTGGCGGTCGAGGTTGAGCTGGGTCAGCGCCGAAACGTAGACGCGAAATGCCTGCCTGGACAGCGCTTCCGGGATCAGGCGCGGGTTGAGGCCGTGGATACCTTCCAGAATGATGATCTGCCCGCGCTGCAACTGGACCTTTTCGCCGGGCTCGCGCAAACCGGTCTTGAAATTGTAGTGCGGCATGTCCACTTTTTTGCCGGCTACCAGTTGTTGCAGGTGTTCAGCCAGCAGAGGCAGGTCGAGGGTTTCGATAGCTTCAAAGTTAAATTCGCCGTTTTCATCGCGTGGGGTTTTGTCGCGGTTGACAAAATAGTTGTCGAGTTCGAGCGGATACGGCGAGATACTGCGCGCCAGCAACTGAACGGTGAGGCGACGCGAGAAAGTGGTCTTGCCGGAAGACGAGGGCCCGGCCACCAATACCAGCGCGAGTTCATCCTGGCGTTCAGAGATCTGGCGAGCGATCTCGGAGATGTATTGTTCATGCAGGGCTTCGGAGACCAGGATGATCTCATGTCCGCGCCCGGCCTGGATCGCATCGTTGAGCGCGCCCACATTGTCGATGCCCAGGAGCGTCAGCCAGTCACCTTACTGGCGGAATGTCTTTAGCATTCTGTGATAATCCGCCGGGGGCTGCAATTCGGTCGGCGCGTGACGGCGCGGGAAGCGCAGGGTGAAGCCGCCGTTGGTTATATTCAGGTCAAACCAGCGCAGGTAGCCGGTCGATGGCACCATGTAACCATGATGATAGTCCATGCGCTCGCCCAGGCGGTATAGGGTCAGATAATCTTTTTGGCGGTGTGAGAGCAGATGGATTTTGTCGTCATAACCAAGCTGACGGAAATATTCGATAGCCTCCGCCAACGGGACTTCCTTGCGCTCAAAAGGTATATCCGCGTCGACCAGTTCTTGCATATGGATCTTAAGCGCCTCGATCCCGGACTCGGAAAGGGCCTGCCCGCCGGAAACTTGACAGTAATATCCGCCGAACGAGACTGAGTGGTCGATGGTCAACGTGCCTTTCGGATACAGGTCGCTGAAGGCCATCTCGAGCAAAAAGGTCAGTGAACGGCGATAGATGCGTGCGCCATCCGGCTCCGCCGTGGTGACCGGCTGCACGATGGATTCGATCTTGACCGGATAGGTCAACTCGCGCAAATCGCCGTTGATCACTGCGGCCACAATGGGCGCGTCAAAGCTATCGATAACGGTTTCTAAGAAATCACCGACTTTTGCGCCGCGCGGGCCGGATAAAATACGCCCGTCGGGGAGGTGGACTTCCACTTCAGGGCGCGGTTGGGTTGGATGAATTTTCGATGTCTTACTCATGTATACCTTCCTAAGGGAAGGGTATTTTATCATTAATGTTCATTGGCAAACCTGACAGGTCTGTCAGACCTGTCAGGTTTAGATCGACAATTTCGAAAGCAATTTCTCTGGCTGGCGGGCATATTCCTCCAGCGAAATCTCGCCATTCGTCATAGCCAGCAGGGTCTCAGTCAGCAGTTTGTTCACTGGCGTCGGCACTTTAGTTTTTTCGCCCGCACGCACAACCGCGCCATGTAAGTAGTCCACTTCGCTCTTGCCGCGCCCGGAGTGCAGGTCAATGTGGAAGGAGGGCATCTTGCCTCCCCGTCCACTCCCGGCCGCGCGCGCCAACATGGGCCTGGATAGCCACAAAGGCAATTTTGTGGCAAATGCCAGCATCCGCACCGGCGTACCGGGCAAATCCACCACGTCGATGTTTTGGGCTTGCATAACAGCCAGGCATTCGCGCAGCACAGCAATTTCCAATTTGTATAGGCCTTTGTGGGCATAAATTTCTGCAGCGCTCATATCCAGGATGGCCGAAATCGGGTTGGCGAGCAAATTGGTCAGCATCTTCGACCATTTCATGCTGTCTGCATCGGGGTAGGCCTGGGCGTTGAGAAAGGCGTGGTTAAAGGCAGCAACCAAGCGGTCCGAGAGCGGATGTGAGGCAGCTATCCCTACGCCGCGCAGCTTTTCCAGGACAATATCTCCCGCAGCGTGGCGGCCAATGGCTGATGTCACGGTTCCGTAGATCACCCTGTCAGGCCCCAGTACTTTTGCAATGGCCGGCTCGTTGTCTACACCGTTCGAGAGGCACAGGAAGGGCGGCATCTTATCTGCGTAGAGCTTGACACCTTCCATTGCAGCAGTGGTATCGAAGGATTTCAAGGCATAGATTGCGACGTCAAAGGGCCCGTAGCGGAGGGCCTCCTCCAGAGACGAAGCAATTACGAAGGAAGACGGATCGACCAGGAAGGCTTCTTTTGCCTTGCGGCGCTTGTCTAAAGCCAACCCCAGGCGCAGACCGCGCTCACGCAACTCATCCGCGACTTTGGCCTGCTCCACAAAAACGAGGTTATGTCCGGCCAGTGCCAGACTCCCGCCAATATAGGTGCCAAGCGCCCCCGCGCCAAAGGTCAGAACTTTCAGTTGAGGGACTTTTGCCTGTGGTACAGCCATGTCGTCACTTAATCGGAATCCTTTCCATTCCAATGGGTATGGTCATTGATTATGTTGATCTGCCAGCGATGGGAATCGGGGTGGTAACTCACATGCGCAAAGCCGGTGTTGTCGAAGCGAAAACGCGGCCCGCCGAAATTGGCATGCGGGGTGGTGCCCATCACAACGTACATGACCTGATTGAGCAGGCCGCCATGTGAGACAACCAGGTATTTACCCGGCGCCCGCCTGAGCAACCCGGACAGGGCTTTACCCGCACGCAGATAGAGTTCCCAATCGCCTTCGCCTTCATTTCCTATAATAGGTGTGAAAGGAGTTACGAATTCACGCTGCGGGATGCGTTGTTTCACTTCTTCACCGGTCATCCCTGCAATCTCTCCGATGTTACGCTCCATCCAGATTGGGTCGGTTTCGACAGGTACGTTCAGGGCTGCACCCAGGATCTCCGCAGTTTCGCAGGCGCGGCTGAGTGGACTGGTCACGATCCGATCGAATCGGCGTTTTTCGTCCAACCAGCGTTTGGCCAGGGCTTGGGCTTGCTGGCGGCCTTTATTTGTCAGTGGAAAATCAGCCTGTCCCTGCCAGCGCGCTTCTGCGTTACCGACCGATTCACCGTGTCGTAAGAAGATGATGTCAAATCTTTCTTTTTCAGTCATCTTCTTTATCCCCTTTCTTGACCAAATAGACTGGCCGCCGCTTGACCTCCTGGAAAATGTAACCAACGTAGACGCCGATAAAGCCCAGCAAGACCATCAAAATCCCACCCACGATCAGGATGACGAACATGAGCGAACTCCATCCCGGTGCAAGATTGGAGGTTCTGCCTGTCACCCAAAATGAGAGCACGTAGATCATCTCAAGCAACGCAAGAAAGAGCAAAAGCCCGCCCATACTCAAGCCGATATATAACGGCATCAGCGAGAACGAGAAGATGGCGTCCATGGCCAGGCGGAACATCTTGCCGAAAGAATATTTCGAGACGCCGCTGATGCGTTTTGCAGGTTGGTAGGGCAGGATTACGGTCGAGAACCCGATCCAGGAGACCATGCCACGCAGGAAGCGATGGTACTCCGGCATAGCCTTGAGCGCGTTCACTGCCTGGCGCGACAGGGCGCGGAAGTCGGCTGTGCCGGGCAGGATACGCGTCCCGCTGATGGAGTTGATCAAACGGTAGAACAAGCCTGAGGTCCATTTTTTGAACGAGGCGGGCTGGGCTTCATCCACGCGCTGGGTTTGGATGACATCGTAGCCCTGCTTGACCAACTTGATCATCTCCGCGATCATCTCCGGCGGATGCTGGCCATCGCCGTCCATGGTGATGACAATGTCACCGTTTGTCGCGTCCATACCGGCTGTCAATGCGGCCTGATGGCCGAAGTTTCGGCTGAGTTCGAGTACCTGCACGCGCGCATCGCCCAGGGATTTGAGCGAATCAGGCGTACCATCGTCCGAGCCGTCATCTACATAATAGAACGTGAAATTGTATGGCAAACTGTCAATAACGGCGCAAATATGAGCGTGCGTCTGCTCGACAACGCCCGCTTCGTTGAAGACCGGGATGACCAGGTCAACAGATTGTTTTTTTCGTTTGGGGTTCATCAGGAAAGGATTTTACCATTATGTCCACAAAGAACACGAAGAGCACGAATTTTGATTCTTCCTTCGTGAACTTTGTGTTATTCGTGGAATATTAATCTTCATCCGCGAGCTGTAGCAGATAATCCCCGTAGCTATTGTGGTTCAGGTTCTTTCCCAGTGAGCGCAGTTGCTCTTTTGAGATAAAACCTACCCGGTAGGCTACCTCTTCGGGACAACCGATCATCAAGCCTTGCCGTTCCTCCACTGTCTGGACAAAATTTGCAGCCTGGAGCAAATTCTCGTGTGTGCCGGCATCCAGCCAGGCTACGCCGCGCCCGAATGGCTGGACATTTAACTGTCCGCGCTCAAGGTAAATGCGGTTGATGTCAGTGATTTCCAGTTCGCCACGCGGCGAGGGTTTCAGGTTTGCAGCCATCTCGAGAACCTGGTTGTCATAAAAATACAGACCTGGTACAGCGTAGCGCGAGCGCGGCTTTGCTGGTTTTTCTTCGATGCTGATTGCGCGGTACTGGTCATCGAATTCGACAATACCATAACCGGTCGGGTCTTTGACTGGGTAGGCAAAAATTTTTGCGCCTTGTTGCAATTTTGCTGCTTCTCGCAGGATATCCCAAAGACCGGTGCCGTAGAAGATGTTATCGCCCAATATCAAACTGACCGGGTCATCCCCGACAAACTTGCGCCCCAGAATAAAGGCTTCTGCCAGCCCACGCGGTTGGTCCTGCTCGACATACTTGAACGACACACCCCACTGTTCCCCGCTTCCCAGCAGGCGAAGAAAGGCTGGCAAGTCCTCAGGCGTACTGATAATTAAAATCTCACGGATGCCCGCCAGCAACAAGATCGACAACGGGTAATAGATCATCGGTTTGTCGTATACGGGCAGGATTTGTTTGCTAACCCCTAAAGTCAACGGGTAGAGTCGTGTTCCCTTGCCGCCTGCCAGGATAATTCCTTTCACTTTTCACCTCGCTTGGCATAATTCTTGTCCATCCAGGCCTGGAAGTCGTTTTCTTCTGAAATCTTTGCCACCCAGTCCAGGTTGGCGAGATACCATTCCACGGTCTCGCGTAAGCCGCTTTCGATGTCATGTCGCGGCTGCCAGCCCAACTTGGCTTTGATCTTGGAAATGTCCATCGCATAGCGCCGGTCGTGGCCGGGGCGGTCGGTCACATGGGTGATGAGGGATGTATAGGAAACGGAGACAGGTCGGAGTTCATCCAGGATCGCGCATATCTCGTTGACCAGGTCGATGTTGTAGGGTTGGTTCCCGCCGCCCACGTTGTACGTTTCACCCGGCATGCCGTCCAGCAGCACCCGATAAATCGCCTCGCAGTGGTCTTCCACGTACAACCAATCCCGGATCTGTTTGCCGTCGCCGTAGATCGGCAGCGGCTTGCCCTGGAGCGCGTTCAGGATGACCAGCGGGATGAGCTTCTCCGGGAACTGGTAGGGCCCGTAATTATTGGAGCAGTTGGTGATTGTGATAGGCAAGCTGTAGGTGTGGTAATACGCCCGGACGAGATGGTCGGACGAGGCCTTGGAGGCCGAATAAGGCGAGCGCGGGTCATAGGGCGTGACTTCGCGGAAGGCTGGATCATCGGGAGACAGCGAGCCGAACACCTCGTCGGTGGAGACGTGGTGGAA
>JAFGKO010000096.1 GCA_016928525.1 Anaerolineales bacterium
CACTACAACAAGGCTTCGGTGCTGGTCTTCGATATGCACAACGAGTACGGCTATGACGACACCGCTTCGGACACGGGACTGCGTGTGACCGGCCTGAAGACCAAGTTCGGCTCGAAGGTGCGCGTGGTCGGGCTGGGAGCGGGGGCGACCATCCGCGGTTCGGCCCCCGACTTCAACCTGGAGATCGCCACGAGTGAGGTCCTGCCCGCTGACGTGGAACTGCTGACGCGCGAACTGAACCTGCGCGAGACCACCCCCACCACGCTGGAAGCGCTGGTCACGACCTTCGGACCGAGGAACTGGTTCAGCAAGTTCAAGTCTATGAACCGCGAAGAGATCGAGATCGAAGACGAGCACACCGGCAAGGTCCGGAAAGTGCCGCACCCGGATAGTGTGGCCGCCTGGGCGTATTCGCACGGCGTGAATGTGGCCGCCGCCGAGGGCCTGCACGACAAGCTGCGCCGCCTGTTCAACAAATCCTACATCGTGGAGGCACCCGCCGCGGACGCGGTCGGCGAGGTGGTCAAGGCGCTGGAGATCGGGCAGCACGTAGTGCTATCGTTTGGCGAATTCGAAAGCGACCTGGACTACCTGTTCGTCAGCAACTTCCTGACGCGCCAGATTCGCCGCGCCTGGGAGCACAAAACCAATGAATACCGCACGTCAGGCAAGGCCGAGCCGCGCCAACTGGTCATTGTGGTGGAGGAAGCCCACAAACTGCTCAACCGCGAAATGGCTGCGCAAACTACCTTTGCCACCATCGCGCGCGAAATGCGCAAATATTACGTCACCCTGCTGATCATCGACCAGCGCCCATCGCAAATCTACGACGAGGTTATGTCGCAGCTGGGGACGCGCATCAGCGGCTGGCTGGGCGACGAAGACGACATCCATGCCGTGCTCTCGGGCCTTTCGGGGCGGGATGCGCTGCGCGGGATGCTGGCCCGATTGCAACCCAAAGAAGAAGTGCTGCTGCTCGGCTGGGGCGTCCCCATGCCGCTGCCAGTGAAATCCAGGCGCTATGATGACAATTTCTGGAAGGAATTGCTTGGCGGCGGGAAGAAACGTTCCGAGGCGGAGAATTTAAAGGAGTTGGGGTTTTAGAGTATAATACCTATTGATTAATCAATTGATTAATCAATAAGGAGCAAAGATGAAATACACAGTCAGCGCAACCGATGCACGCATCCGCTTTGGCGAGATCATGCGCCGCGCCAAAAAGGGACCGGTGATCGTCGAGCGCAGTGGCAAGCCCGAGGTGGTGGTCATTTCCAAGCAGGAGTATGACCAGATGATTGCTAATGCCCCCCAGAAAGACTGGCGAGAATTGCTAGAAGAAGCCCATCAAAGCGTTCGTGAAGCCCTAAAAGGGCGCGAATTGCCAGACCCGGCTGAGATGCTGCGCCAGGCTCGTGAGATTCGTGATGAACAACTTCTCGACAGTCTGCGTTGATGCTAATGTTGTGACTCAGCGCGTGGTATCAAATGCTGCTGAAAACTTATGGGAAACCTGGGCGCAATCAGGTGTCAGGCTTGTTGCACCGACGTTATTGTATTATGAAGTCACAAACAGCTTATATCGCTACCTAAAAGCAGGGATTTTTACATTCGAGACGATTGAAAAGACCCTTCGCGCTGCCACGGCACTGCCGATTGAACTGATTGGTGAAGCGAATATACATCAACGAGCAAAGGATTTGGCTGCAAAATACAACCTCCCGGCTGCTTACGATGCCCATTACCTGGCTCTCGCAGAACACCTTGCCGTGGAGCTATGGACTGCAGATGCCCGTTTATTCAATACCGTGCACTCCTTCGGGGTTGAGTGGGTGAAACTGGTTGAAAAGTGAATTGCTCGGCGGCGGGAAGAAGCGCTCCGAGGCGCAGAATATGAAGGAGTTGGGACTCTGATAATTTTTAGTTCGATTGTCATTTTCGTGATAGTTTCATATTACCATTAGTTAGTACATCTTTTGCTTTCAACCTTTTGTAAAATCTCATAAAGTCGTATTACCTGAACATTAACAAAAGTCTCGAAAGGTCGTATCACATACCTGTGAAGCAAAAGCGAAAGCAGGATGGATACGATGAGCAACAAAGGGCAAACAACAACATGGGTAGAGCGAGTAACGATTGCCGAGCAGGTACGTGCAGGACAAAGCAGCCGTGAGATTGCCACTGAAATGGGGCGGTCTGTGGCAACCGTACGCAAATGGAGGCAAAAGTATCTGCGGGAAGGGCGAGCAGGTCTGTCCAGCCAGATAGGCAAGCCCGCTGCTGGGACGCTGGCAACAGCGTCCGTGGAGATGAAAGATGCCATTCTCGAATTACGAGAACAACATCCTGGCTGGAGTGCGCAGACCTTACGGCTGGAAATCAGCAAGGATGAACGGTTTACCGGTCTGAGGATCCCAAGCCGGGCGCGGATTGCAGCATACCTGAAGGAACAGCAGAAAGTTCGCAAGTATGGACGCCATCAGGATTTGCCAGAACCCAAAACACGGCCGGTGCAACGCCCGCACCAGGAATGGGAGATGGACGCTCAGGGTGTGACGAGAGTGGCGGGTTGGGTCAGGTCTCCTTTATTAACCTGCTGGATGTCTTTAGCCATGCCAATATCGACAGCCATGCTTGTCCAAACACTCGCCATCCCAAGTCGCAAGAATACCAGTGGGTTTTGCGGCGTGCCTTCATCCGCTATGGGTTGCCGGAGCAGGTCAGCCTGGATCACGACAGCGCTTTTTACGATAACAAGAGCGCCTCGCCTTTTCCAAGCGTTATCCATTTTTGGTTGATTGGCTTGGGTGTGCAAGTGCGCTTCATTCATAAAAGACCGCCGTTGGAGCATTCCCGCATTGAGCGCCATCATCAAACCATTGCCAGGCAAGCTTTTGAGGGCCAGACCTTTACCGATGTAACCGCTCTCCAGCGCAGTTTGCAGGCGCGCATGCTCTTTCTCAACCAGGAGTACCCACCTCGTGCATTGGAAGGGCAGCCTCCCTTTCAAGCCTTTCCGCAGGCCAGACATTCCAGCCGTCTCTATTGTCTTGAGGCAGAAGAGCAACTGCTCGACATGCAACGCGTTTATGATTATGTGCAAAAAGGACGCTGGTTTCAGCAGGTCAGTTCGGTGGGAACATTTTCTCTTGACGGCCTGATTGACTGACAAATCTTAGGTGGGAGTGTTTTCCAAACCCCGAAAACCGGGTATCTTTCTTTAGTTCACCACAAACGAAGGGAAGATAGAGATGAAAAACACTCCCAAAGTTTACGATACCCTGATTCAGATACTTGGTCAACATGTACATTGGTTAGATAAACGGCATCTTTACACATTAGACATTATTGGTAATAAGCAAAAGATGCTAGCTGGCATAACAGCAACACAGGTTTTGGATGGCGGCATTCCACCCGCAGGTTATG
>JAFGKO010000097.1 GCA_016928525.1 Anaerolineales bacterium
AGCACGTCATACTGCGTGCGGTGGGCTTCATCGGTGAGGACGATGATGTCACCGCGTTCAGACAAAGTAGGATAGACCTCGCCCTTGTCGGTCTGGAACTTGTGGATGAGGGTGAAGACGTAGCGGTGGTCCTCCTGCAAGAGCTGCTTGAGGTGCTCGCCGCTATGGGCGCGCACGCGCTCTTCCGGTTCGGTGACGGCCCCCACGCCGGCGAAGTTCTTGTAGATCTGGTCGTCCAGATCGAGGCGGTCGGTGATGACTGCAAAAGTCCAGTTGCCGGGCAGCTTGCGCAGCACCTTCTGGGCGAAGAAGATCATCGAATAGGACTTGCCGCTGCCCTGGGTGTGCCAGAAAACGCCCAGCCGGCCCTGGTTTTCACGGATGCGCTGGATGGAGGCGAAGGCGTTGTTGACACCCAGATACTGGTGGTTCTTGGCGACCAGCTTCTGCAGACCGCCCTGCTTCTCGGCGAAGAGGGTGAAATTCTCGACGATATCGAGCAGGCGGATTGGCGCGCACACGCCGCGGATGGCAGTTTCGAGCGAAACGATGCCCTCTTCACCCTCGGAGTTGATCTTCTTCCACTCGCTGAAGTGCTCCCAGGGAGCGGTCATGCTGCCCAGGCGCGTATCGGAGCCGTTGGAGAGGATGACCACGGCGTTGTACCAGAAGAGGTGCGGGATGGTGTCCTTGTAGTCGCGCAGGTTGCCGCGGTAGGCGTTCTCCAGACGGATGTGGGCTGCCTTCAACTCGATGAAGACCAGGGGGATACCATTGACAAAGCCGAGCAGG
Source organism: Anaerolineales bacterium (assembly GCA_016928525.1). Next base: position 793 of record JAFGKO010000097.1, read on the forward strand.
TCAGGGCGGCGCTTGTAGAGCTCGCCCGAGACCCAGAACTGGGAGGCGAGGAAGAAATCGTTATTAAGCGGGTTCCTCCAATCGATCAGGGCAACCGTTTCGATCTTTTCAACCCCATCGGGATCGCGAAAGGTGACTTTGACGCCGTCCTTGAGTAAATGATAGACCTGGCGGTTGGCATGGGCTGGGCTCACTAGCGAACGGTCACGGCTGAGCTCCTCGACCGCGAGCCGGAGAGCTTCAGGCGGCAGGCGGGGGTTGAGGCACTCCAGGGCGGGCAGCAGGCGGGAGAGCAGGATGGCCTCGCTGCTGGTCTCGCGGCCCAGGCTGCCGTGCGGGCCGAAGGTCTCATCGTAGCAGTACTCGGTTTGCCAGCCGAGGGAGGCAAAGAGGGCGATGGCGGGTTGTTCGATGAGCGAGTCTTCGGTGTAGGTTTGAGGCATGTTGTTTATGCGGTCCGTTCTTAGAAAAATACCGATTGGTTATGAATAACATTTCCCGGCACGGCGGCGAGACGCCGCCTGGAGCCGGTTGTTAAGCTGGCGGTCTCCCAACCCAGCCTTGCAAAGAGGGCGATGGCGGGCTGTTCGATGAGGGAGTCTTCGGTTAAAGGAAGCACTATTCATCTAAGATCGTTTTGTAACACAGAATAGTCAAATATGTTAATACGTAACATAAATCGAGAAAAATGTTACGTATTTATGAGTATGGATCATCCATGATACGAACTAATGTTCCACAATGTCTAACAATGCAGGAAATACCAGCACTTCAGGTTTTCTGGGTTTTCCCGCGCGCACAATTTTAAGAATTTCATTCTCCTTGAGTATCTTCAATAAGCGGTTTGAACTTTGTTTTTGGATACCTGATTTAGCGATAAATACTGTTGTGTTAAATATGGGTGAAGAAAAAATCGTTTCAATTACCTGCATTGTGAACTGCGACTTTAAAATGGCGGGGATCTCTGCCTTCATTCTTTCGTAAAGATTGAGAATGGATAATGCTTTTTGATCATTGCTCTTTGCCTGTTCAATCACTGCCCGCAAAAAGAAGCGAATCCAGCCCTCCCAATCCTTGCTGCGCGTGATTTCTAATAATTTGCTGGAATATTCCTCACGGTTGCGTTCAAAATAGGCGCTGATATAGAACATGGGGTAGTCGAGCCGTTGCTTGTGACAGAGAAACAGGGGGATGAGAATGCGCCCGGCGCGCCCGTTACCGTCTAAAAAAGGGTGAATGATTTCAAACTGGGCATGGATGATGGCGGTTTGCAGGAGGGGATCCGCTTCTTGATGGGAAAAATAATCCTGCAAATCCTCCATATAGCTTTTCACGATCAGGGGTTCGGGAGGAACATACGTCGCCTGATCCATTGAACAGCCACGCGGGCCGATCCAATTTTGCTCCTTGCGAAAGGCGCCAGGGGTTTTGTCCTTGCCGCGCACGCCCTGCATGAGCTCGGCATGAATCGCTCGCACGAGCGCAAGATTGAGAGGCTTGTCTGACAACCAGCTGAACGCATTGTGCATGGCAGAACGATAGTTTAATACCTCTTGAATATCGAAACGTTTTTGGTCTGATTCTGGTTCGATATCCGCCTCATATTTCAGAACTTCGTCCAAACTGGTGATGGTGCCTTCAATGCGCGAGGAGATGACGGCTTCCTGGCTGCTGAGAGGGCTGAGGAGAACAGCCGGGTTTACCATACCGCGTAAAGTGCCGGAATAACGCGCCAGGTAGAAGTTAGCGTCTGCGATCAATGGGACCAGCGTGGGCCAATCCCATGCTGATTCTAAGGGGAGTCTTTCGGGGATGTAGGGCTTCATCAGGTTTATTTTATAATAAAACGTTGTAGTCGATGTATCGTTTCTGTTCTTGCATTAAACGCTTTTGTACATGACAATATTCGATCCGATTCTCAGGACATGGAACCCACTGCGAGGTACGGCGGCGGGACGCCGCCTGGAGCAACTTCATAATTTGGCAAATCCCTCTCGAATTACATCCGCCATCATCTTTCGGCGTTCGATGAGAAAATCCTGATAGTTCATACTTTCCCAATTCATCGGTAATGAGTGCCAGAAATACAATTTCTCTAATTCATCTTCTTTTCCTTTATATCGCTCCAGGTAATCGTAAAAATATGCGGATGGGGGTTCATCACGAATATCAATATTGTCTTTCCACTCCACCAGGGCGAAGTTTGCTACCTGGTTTTGATCACGGGTTTGTTCGATGCCAATTCGTTTCAAGTATCCTCGTGGAAAGAGATGGTGCCGTTCCAGAGCGGATTTTGTGCCGTGTGTGGAGGGATCGAGCATATCACGTACATCCATATTCGAGAATAAAACCTTTGCGTTGAGCAAGTTCAAGGCTGCATAGTAGGCAAACAATGGAGGTGTCCTGGCAGAAGATGTTTCCAATACGTTTGGTAATGTAATTTTCCAGTAGTCTTCAGTAAACTCATCGGTGATGATGTGGCTGAGGGCATCTACAAATTCGTCTGCTTTTGTAAGGGTTCGCAGACGCGCCAAATCTTGCTCCATTACCGTCTCAAATGACCCTGAATAACGGCTTGTTATTGCAACCATGAAGAACCAACGAGCAATGATCGTCCTTAACGTGAAATGATCAACCTGAAAGTCATACTTACCGATGAGAAAGAATACATAAGAGTAAAGCAGAGCGTTCATAGAGCTAATCATTTGCCCCCCCGTATAACCAGCAGTTCGTAGCGCTAAAAGGAAATCGTGCCAATTCTGGATGTTCAGTATACAGGCTTGTGCTTCCTGCAATACAGCAAATTGTTTTTCTCTCATCTCATCTGAGAACTGTTCTGTTTCCAGATCTTTCCCGCGTAATATGCTGTAAACATGGCGTAGCCTTGCACGTCGAAAGCCATAACCCACGCTGACGCGTAAAAGCTGGTCAGGATCTGGGTGAATATAGTGGTTGTAAGGTGATGGTTTACCATCGGAAGGTATCCGGGATTTTCGGGAGAACTCCTCCAGATCCGTGCGGCCCTCATCCCAAAAAACAGACATCAGCGTTAATATGAAATCGGCCTGATTCAACGGGGTGCCTTTGCTGTTGATACGCACGAAAACATCCGCGACATTTTCTTCATTAACCGTGGAGGAAAGCTCCAAAGCAGTAAAGGGATATGTTTGTAAATCATATAACCGGTCGATAGCCTCTGAAAGTATATCTTCTTCGTTTTCACTCACTTCACGGGATTCACTTAAACGAGCAAAAAAATCTTTTACGAAGCGGTTTCTCGTTTTTTCACCTGACCATAACTGGCTGATATCCGGGATGAACTCGGGATCGCGCCAGGTGGTTGCATCTGTGACTTCGAAGTTCTGGTCCTTGGGTCGAAAGCCGATAAAAATGCGTTCTTTGTTGTAATTAGACCGGACGACCTGGATCCCTTTGATAACCGCATACAGTGAAGTCAACCGCTGCTGACCATCTACAATCAACAGGCGTGAGACTTTCTGTTTGGTGTTCGCACCAATCTGCCTGGCTCCATTGGCGCCATTGGCCCAGAACAGCAGGTAACCCACCGGATAGCCTTTATACATCGAATCAAACAGATCGCGGACCTTGCTGTTGGGCCAGATGAAAGGCCGCTGGATTTCCGGCAAGCCGATCTCACCCAGCTCAATATTCTCAAGAAGATTGGATAATGGATAAGTCACTTCTGTAAACAAAATATTGCTCATACCTGTGTCTC
>JAFGKO010000098.1 GCA_016928525.1 Anaerolineales bacterium
CGAGGCGCATGACCATCTCTTCGGCCAATTGTGTGGCAACCTGTAGATCGTTCGCTGCACCGCTGGTAATGTCACCCCGGAACAATTCCTCGGCCATACGTCCACCCATCAGGCCGGTGATCCGGGCGAGAAATTGGTTGCGGGAAATGAGCATGGTGTCTTCTTCAGGGAGCGCCATGGTAAAGCCGCCCATTTGTCCACGCGGGATGATCGTGATCTTATAGACCGGGTCGGAGTGCGGAGTGACGTGCATCACCACGGCGTGACCAGCTTCGTGATAGGCAATCGTCCGGCGTTCCTCTTCATTCATGACCCGGCTCTTCTGTTGGATGCCGCCAGTCAGATTCTTCTCGACCGCTTCCTGAAAATCCGTCACCGTGATCTCTTCGTGCCCGGCGCGGACTGCCAGGATGGCGGCTTCATTGACGATGTTCGCGAGGCCGGATCCAACCAGACCTGGAGTGGATCTGGCGACATCCAACAGGTTCACATCCGAGGCCAACCGTCGGCCTTTGGCATGCACCTGGAGGATGGCCAGCCGTCCCTTTATGTCCGGACGCGGCACGTTCACATGGCGGTCAAAACGACCGGGGCGCGTGAGAGCCGGGTCGAGTACATCCATCCGGTTAGTGGCGGCCAGTACCACGACGCCATCCGCCGGTGAAAACCCATCCATCTCGACCAGCATCTGGTTCAGGGTTTGGTCCTGTTCCATCTCACCGCCACCTCCCCCGCTTGAGTGACGCTTGCGTCCGACTGCGTCGATCTCATCAATAAAAATGATGCAAGGGGCTTTCGAGTGCGCCTTCTTAAAAAGGGATCGCATGCGGCTTGCGCCTACACCAACAAACATTTCAATAAATTCAGAACCAGAGGTACTGAAGAAGGGGACGCCCGCTTCGCCAGCAATGGCTTTGGCCAGTAAAGTTTTGCCCGTTCCCGGTTCGCCCACCAACAGCAGACCGCGCGGCATGCGTGCGCCCATGCGTTGGTACATTGAGCCGTTCTTGAGGAAAGTGACGATGTCAACCAACTCCTCACGACATTCGTCCACGCCAGCAACATCCTGAAAGGTAGTGTCCGGAATATCGCCCTGAGTATATTTTTTGTGGGTAGGTATGAGACGACCTCCACCGATTCGGGTGATTACAAAGGCCGCCATGCCAAGCATGAGCAGGCTGATCAGAACGCTGGCTCCTTTCTCGCCGGTAAACATGCCAGGTTCAACGATCTTATACCGCACGCGCGCCAGTTCACTTTCACTCACTCCCAGGTAATTCATTTGCTCCAGAAAAGAGGCTGCCTGGTCACGTCGCGAAGTATGTTGTGAGCCGTCGCTATAGTAAATGGTCAAGTTCCCGCTATCTGGAGAATCTTCGATCTTCGATACTCGGCCGGCTGAGATGGCTCTTGCCACCTCGCTCAAAGCAAGTGGCGGTTCCTGCTGCATTGATCTTATATAGAAAGCGCTTGCGAAAACGAGCACTGCGAGCAAAGCAACAGCACTCAGTCTTCCATATTTATGCTTTTTGAAGAAATCCAGAATTTGGATTACGGATTGTTTCATTGGACCTCCCCGACCAACTACGGTCGGTTTCAAATTCCCCCAATATTAACTCTATAATCATGATTTTGCGCTTACACTTCCGTTATTCTCATCTAAGAAACCCTTAAGGTTTCAGTTTTGAAAGCTCTTTCGCGCATTTTTCACTCATGACGTGATCATTTGGCCTGGCTCAAATAATGTTGCCGTTATCCCCTTTAGTGGATTTGCGGGTTACGCCTCTGCAATCACTGCAATGAAAATTTTCATCTCTTTTGTTGAATGGGCAGTTTGGCTCCTACCGCGTGACTGGATGTCCCGTGAGCGGGGCGAGGGGCACGAGTTCCTGCACGAGGCCACGCAGGTCAAGAATATCTGGGTGCCGATGGGGGAGTAGTTTTCAAACAGATTGTTACCACACTTCAGATGGGGAAATAGCTAACAATTGATTTTGGCATGAAAATAGGCTGAGGATGGAACACCATTCTCGGCCTATTGATTTGTAACTTTTCAAACGACTTTATCTATACAGATCCCTGCTCAAGACCAAATTTCCCCTAAATGTACTATTCATTTATCGTGATTATCAGTTTATTATGCTTTACATAATATAACAAATCTTATCTTTTTATTCTTATTAAAAACTTCTCCTGGTGTGAGAAAAGGAGGGACTCCAAAAATATATTAACGTTTTCTCAATCCATTTCACTATCAAAAACCATTTTCATCACAAGGAGAAGTTTAATGAAACCCTCTCTCAAGAACTCTTTTTTGTTCATCCTGACCTCCCTGGCGCTCATTTTCAGCGCATTCGGGGTCAGCCCCGCATATGCGGCAACACTCACTGTGACCAATACTAATAATAACGGTCCTGGCTCACTGCGCGATGCCATCTTAAACGCGAATTCCGGCGATACCATCGTTTTTGACGCTGCGCTTTCCGGAGGAACGATCATCCTTTCATCTCCTCTGACACTTTCCCAAGACGTAACCATCGATGGTTCCGCACTAGCCTCGCAGATCACAATTAGCGGAGGTAACAATTCGGGGGTGTTCGGGACCGGAGGAAACTCCATAAATGTCACTCTGGATAGCCTGACAATTGTGGAAGGCAATGGTCAGGGTGCTGGTTTCAATAACGCTGGCACGCTGATTGTAAGGAACAGTAATTTCTACCGAAACATATCTCAAACTGGCAATGGCGCAGCGATCTACAATCTATTCGGTGACGTGGAGGTAACGAACAGTAGATTTTACGGTAACGAAGCCGAGAATGGTGGAGCTATCTACAATTGGTATGGCATGCTGACGGTAACGGACAGCACCTTTGAAGATAACTCATCTATAGCTCCTAATAGGGGCGGCGGTGCCATTTTCAGTATTGGCTTGTTGACTGTAACAAACAGTACCTTTTCCTTGAATCATTCTTCCACCTCCGGTGGTGGTATCTACCATGAGGAAGGTAATTTAACGGTAGCGAATAGTACTTTCTATCGAAACGATGCAAATTTAGGTGGTGGCATCTACACCAGCAATATCGCAACGATTCCGACGGTAAAAAATAGTACTTTCTTCCGCAATTCCGCTACTACAGGCGGTGGTATCCATGTCAATCCAGGTCTTCAGTCGTTTAACTTTGCCAATAACATCATTGCCAACTCGCTTTCCGGTGGTGATTGTGTCGTGGTCGGTAATATTAGCCCGAACATCAACAACCTGGTGGAAGATGGGTCGTGCTCAGCAAGCTTGAGTGGCGATCCCAATCTTGGCGCACTTACCAACAACGGTGGCACAACCGAAACGATGGCCTTGCTGGCTGGCTCCCCCGCGATTGACGCAGGCGATGACACAATCTGTGCCGCGGTCCCGGTCAACAACCTTGATCAACGCGGCGTTACACGCCCCCAAGGCGCACATTGCGATATTGGCGCATATGAGCATATCGAACCCACAGTTCTCTCCATCACCCGCGCCTCTACCAATCCTACCGATGCGGCCAGTGTGGATTACACCGTCACGTTTTCTGTACCCGTGACGGGTGTGGATGCTGCCGATTTCACGGTTACGAAGGTTGGCGCTGGCAACATTTCCGGCATGACCGTCAGCGGGGTCAGCGGTTCAGGTGACACCTACACCGTGACAGTGTCTACCGGTACCGGCACAGGCAGAATTCGACTCGATGTGCCGGGCCCCACTGACATCACCGACCTGAATGGGAATCCACTTGTCAACGTGCCGTACGCAACTGGGGAAATTTATACGATCGTGCGAGCAGACATCTTCAGATCCGATGGCCCGCAGGATGGCTGGATCCTCGAAACTTCCGAAAACAGCGGGGTAGGAGGCAATCTTAACAATACAGATAATACTCTCAGGGTTGGTGACGCTGCCCTGGACAAACAATACCTTACCATCCTGTCCTTCGACACTTCCGGTCTACCGGATGATGCCGTGATTACCGATGTCAGGCTCAGAATCCGAAGGCAAGGGGTGGTTGGCACTGTCAATGCCCTTGGTGGTCCTGATATTGACATACGGAGTAACATGTTCGGCACCTTACCAAGTTTGCAGGCCGCCGATTTCCAAAGCGCGGCAGACGCGGCCATGGTGCTGGGTACCTTTGACGCACAAGCTAACGACTGGTATCGGGCAATCCTGAGCAACACGGCTTACCCGTTCGTCAATTTGACGGGCAATACCCAACTTAGGTTGTACTTTACTATTGACGATGACGATGATAATTTTCCGGATTTCGTGCGCATCTTTAGTGGTGATGCTGCCATAACGAATCGCCCGCAGTTGATCATTCAGTACACTGTGCCGTAGAGTTAGATATAACCCTTGCTGGACACCAAGACCCACCAGCCCTTTACAAGTGGTTGGTGGGTTATAACTTTAACCCGCCACGTGACCGGCTGGACCGCGAGAGCAGGGCGAAGGCCACGAGTTCCTGCACGAGGCTATACAGGTCAAGAATATCTGGGTGCCGACGGGGGAGTAAAGATTAAAATATGAAGACCTCCGAGATTTCATTCGGAGGTCTAGCTTTTCGTAGATCAACTAAGTTCTTAATTTATCGCGTATTATCGCCTCGTATTCTTCGGCACTAAGTGGGCACTCTGCCAAATCTTCAAATTGTCTAGTGTCTAATCGAAGATTATTCTGAATCTGTTTCAAAAAACCCGTAGAAATCGACCTTGCTCCACCGTGTATATTGGGCAGAGTAAGCCGTAAGGTCCTTTTACCATCAAGGTAATACCAGTACACAGGATGTGGCGCTCGTCTCTTTGATAATGAAAGTTGTAATGAGAGCTTCTTGACTACATTTCCCAAGTCTGTTGCTGTTATGTTTCGCCACTTCATAATAGTTAATTGGTCTCTTTTATGATTTTTTTCAGTATCGATAGCCAAGATTTTGGTAAATCGCCCAGTTCGTCAGGTGAAGTACCCAAAAGTTCCTTGTATAAATCTAAGATAGCCCATTTCAGATTCAATAGGGCTTCTGCTTCAGTAACACCATCACCAAACACTTCGATTTCAGGGAAGCTGGCAATAACTGTATCTTCACCAGGATATTCCTCAATAGATACTATCAATGGTTCATTCAAACTGTAATTATCATCGCCCAAATCGCGAACTTGTGAGTTGTACTTCACCGGTCTTTCCTGAACATCAACTCTAAGCTGACCAGTTTGATTGGTTAAAGTTTCCAGCCTTTCAAGAATACTTGTTTCTGTACTCTCGGTTGTGGAACCTTGATAGAACATTTCTTTAACACGAGGAATTTCGGTTTCGGAACGTTTAAAGGAGCTTGTCATTTGAAACCTCCGTACCTAGATAAAAATTTATCTGAAATATCCAGAATCTGTTGACTTCCTGCTTTTAAATAATCACTTATCTCTTTCGAGCGAGTTTCTATTGAGAAGTTAGGTTCGGTTCTGTATAAATCGAAATCTAAAAATAGAGCCACAGAAGGAAGCTTGCCTTTCACATCTTTTGACTCGAAGTAATTTGCTAGTTGATCAGATTTCATAGGTCCAAGAGTGAAATTAGCTCTATTATCTCCAACTACTAAAGTAAGGGGCAGACCAATATCTTCTGGATAACCACCCAGGGAATTCCAATCATCTTCGCTTAAGGCAAACAATTTTTCACGCATTTTTGTCACAAGTAATTTAAAGTGTTGTTTTTTAGAAAGTTGGATAAACCTTAGACCTATTCGATCAATTTTTTTGACTTCTAACAAATCGAGAACCCAAGTCGAAAATTGGGAAGCTTGATTAGAAAAATGAGCATGACTTTCTGGCAACTCCATAACTACACTTGTATTTTTGAAGCCAGCATTTAGGAAGGTGGTACCGCTCTTATTGTATATCGAAACTTGATTGTTAGATATCCGCCATTCAGTTAAGTCAGATGTCCACTGCCATTTTGCAGCAATTCTGCCCCGATTATCAAACAGATTGGCTGCGGCGGGATATCTTATTTCGAATACTATTTTCCAGATTTTTAGATCAGTCATAGGAAATATTTATTTTGTAAACCCTAGTGCTTGCTGGTTTCATTATATCACCACTATCTTTGTTCATTATTCGCTCCTAATAGTGCTTTTCAACCCTTCAAACCCGAATATCTTGTTTTTCTAATATTACAGCGCAATGTCAGGTACCTTGGTTCTGAAAATACGGGTAAAAACCGCTTCTGTATGCCGCGTTGGACGTCAATTTGCCTGTTCGAAAAGGCTAAATTTGGCAACCTTGCGCTGTAATACTAAGTTATCTCATTATAATATTGTTGTCTCTTTTGAAATTCTGTGGGGTGTTAAGCACGGTTGAAGATTATAAATTCTCCAATTCAACGCCATTCACAAGCAAAATTACCCCATGACTAAAAACACAGAACTACAAATCTTACCGTTTGAAAACAAAAAGAAATTCGCGGACTGGCTTGCGAAGGGGCATGACAAATCTGTGGGGTATTACGATGCTATGATTTCAATATTGCTCAATGCCACGGGAGTCTCCACCCTGAGCGTATTCTGAATTTCTGCAACCGTATCCGTGTGCTCCATCAATGCGCGAATATCCGCTTCCGACCCCTGGGCGTGGACTTTGGCGCGGTAGGTCACGTTTTTCGCAGGCTCGCCCTCCGCGCCGAAGTCGCCACTTACTTCCACTTCGACCCGTTCCACCTTGATGTCCCGTTTCGCAGCTTCGCGGTAGAGGTCATTGCAGTAACAGGTTGCCAGGGCCAGAAAGAGCAACTCCCCTCCATTGGCGCTGGAGCCAAGGCCAGTGGACTTTGGGGGAATGCTGATGGAATGGGAAGTGTCGCTTGTGGTCAACGTAACGTGGTGTTGACCTACACTGTTTTCTACGCGGGCGTTGATTTTCATATCATTTCTCCTTAGCTACCAATAAAACCTGCTGAATCATTATATAATGATTTCAATGAATTTCTACATCGGCTGTCCGATTTGGTCGTTCAAAGGCTGGGTTGGCAATTTCTATCCGCAAGGGACAAAACCCGGCGACTTCCTACGCGAGTACACCCGGCGGCTGACCACGGTCGAGGGCAATACCACTTTCTACACGATCCCGCCGAAGAAAACCATCCTGAGTTGGGTCGCGGAAATGCCGGAGACATTCCGTTTTTGCCCGAAGTTACCGCGGGCAATCAGCCACGAAGGGACGTTGACACAACACAGCGAAGATGCGCTCTCGTTCGTGGAGATCATGGACCAGCTCGGCGTGCGGCTTGGCCCCATGTTCCTGCAACTCCCGCCTCGATACTCCCCAAGCCTGCTTGCCGATCTGGAAGCATTTCTCGTCGTTTGGCCACGTGACGTACGCCTTGCGGTGGAGGTCCGCCACCTGGACTGGTTCGATGCGCCCCATCACGAAGCGCTCAACCAACTGCTTGCACAGTACAACATGGCGCGCGTGGTGATCGATACACGTCCCATTCGCAACTTGAAGGGTGACAAAATCCTGCGTGGCAGCGCCTATGAGAGCCTGCTGGAAGCGCGCGAGCGCAAGCCGAATGTACCCGTCATCCCAGATCGTACTGCGGATTTCATCTTCATCCGCTATATCGGTCACCCGAAAGAAGCATACAACATGGCTTTTCTGACTGAGTGGGCAGGTTATCTTGTCTCACAGTTGCGGGAGGGCGCAAATGCCTACGTGTTCTGTCATTCCCCCGACAACATGATCGCGCCTGACCTGTGTCGTGAGTTGCACCAGCGCGTAGCAGAGCAGATTCCCGTCCCGCCGCTGCCGTGGGATGAAGCCGATGCGAACACCCTTCAGCAAGGGCGTCTGTTTTGAGCGCCAAATAAGGCGGGAACCAATCTGCCAACTTTTTCGTTTCTGATATACAATGATGCAAATGACGAAATTCAGCCCGCTTTTATTGGTAACTGTCATCTTGATTAGCGCCTGTTCTGCCCTGCCGGGACAGCCGTCCGCTGCGTTGGCGCTTGAAAATCCGGTGCAGCCCTTTCGGTCCGGGGTGGAGATCGCCAAACCGACCTACACGCCAGCCCCAACCGCGACGTTACCTCCCACACCACTCCCGCCAACCGCGTCGCCAACCTCCCTTCCAACGGAGGCGCCCACGGCAGCCGTCTTTGCGGAAGATGCATTTGTTGTCATCGAGAACCTGTCCGCGCCCGCGTCTTCGACAGGGTACGACAACACCACGCAATACGATACTCCACTCACATACAACGGCTCAAAATACATCCTGGTGGATATTTCTGAGCAACACATGTACGTCTACGAGGGGGACGTCCTGGTCTACAGCTTTATCGCCTCGACCGGGATGGGGAACTCGACTCGGGTCGGGAGCTTCAGCGTGCTCAACAAAATTCCCAACGCCTACGGTGCAACCTGGAACATCTGGATGCCCAACTGGCTGGGGATTTACTGGTCAAGCAGCCTGCAAAACGGTATCCATGCCCTGCCCATCCTGTCCAATGGCGCAACGTTGTGGGCCGGTTATCTGGGTACGCCCATCTCTTATGGCTGCGTGGTGCTGGATACGTACGATGCCCAGGCCCTCTACAATTGGGCAGATATTGGCACGCCTGTTGAAATCAGATGGTAAGCGACCAAGTACGATTGCAAAACGGCGTGGAGCATAATCCACGCCGTTTTGTTATACGCAGGAAAGCATTATCCTCCCGTATCCTGTAACAATTGACTCAGCACATCGATCAAGGGGTGCAATTTATCTGTCAGCGTAACATCCGTTGCTAACATAACATATGTTTGACCGTTCATCTGGACGCTTAGATTATAGATAAAGCAATCTGCACATCCCGCATCGTTTGGCTGCATTTTAAAAGGGCAGGCCTGGGCAAGCAAATTAGCCATCTCGCTTACCTGCTCCTTTGAAATGGACTTTTGCACATTTGCAGGTGGATTCTCGCTCTGGATTGTCAGGCTGCCATCACTATGCAATGTTAGTGACTGCTTGAACCCGGCAAATCCGCCACTGCGGCTGTATTGGATCGTCCAATCCGCGGGTGTGTTGCAAGCCGTAGCCGATGAGCCGGGAGTACCTAAAGGCTCTGGTTCCGTTGTACTTACCGAAGTTCCAGCGCATGCAGACAATGCGATACCAAAAACAAGAAGAAGGGAGATTAATTTTGTCATACGCAAACCTATAGACTTTCTACTCGATTTAATTATATAATACTTACAAACACAATGGAGCGGGAAATCCAATGATATTTATTCAGTGGAAAGCTTGTTCAGGCAGTTGCGCACTCATATTACTTCTTATGATCTATAGCGCATTCGCCGCATATCACGTTAATAAGGAACGAAAGTTTGATGACCCCGAGAAGAAAGATTTTCATTCCCTGTCACCCTGGCTCGCTCCCGCAACACCATTCCTTTGGCTTGTGCGCTTTCTTGTTCTAGCTCCTTGGAGCATTCCGTTTGGAATATTTCTTATTCTCTTCCCCTTTATGCTAATTCTATTACGTCCTATATCTCCAAACGATCCTTTAAGAAAATTCATACTGAAATTTGGAAACAGCATTTTAAAAATCAATACAAGGCTTTTACACGCCTTGGGGTTAAAAGTACCACAACCGATCAGGTTATTGTCATTCGAATAAAAAACTCCCGCCTAACGGGAGCTTTTTCCATATGTTTCTGGGATTTTGTAAGGGATCAGTAACAGAAAACCTACGGCAATCACGATTTCTCCCAGTACCACGCCGGTCGCTTGCACGGGGCCAAAGTAGGGGACATTTGGCAAGGGATGCGTGCCCATACCGAAGACATCCGCCATACCCGCAAAAACGCTGATCACATAGCCGGTGCTCACCAAACGCAGTCCGATATCGGCAGCGATGCTACGCTGACCACCTCCCCATAATGCCAGCAAGCCAATGTAACCGCCCATACAGATGATCGCCAAACCTACCAGGAAAACGGCGATTTGTACAAAGCCGACTACCGGGCTACGGTCCCAGCCGAGCCAATCGGGCTTGGCGCCAACAATGAAAATGAAAAAACCTGACAATGTGAAAAACAGTCCCACACGGATGCGAGGGCGTGATAGCGGTTTTTGGAAGCTCCCTGTGTCATTCATCGATGGTGAGTTTTTCTGGGTCGTATCACTCATGAGATCGGCAAACTCCTGTGAAGCATATTGACCCAGTTCCCACCCAGGATAGCCGCGGCGTCCTCTTCGGAGTACCCGCGAGATAACAACAGGCGTACCAGTTTCTGTAAATCTGCAATCGTATCGATCTCCTTCGGTGTGGACTGCAAGCCAAAGCCGCCATCGAAATCCGAGCCAATGCCTACGTGACGGGCATCCCCGGCAAGCTGGCAGATATGGTTGATGTGGGCGACCAGGTGTGTCAGGCTGACTTCGTCCCGGTTGCTCTTTTCAACCAACCAGCCATCTTTGAGAAACGTATTGAAAGGCACAACGCCGATCATACCATCTCGCTCAAGGATTCCACGAATGACTCGGTCTGACAAATGACGATTGAATTCGTGTTTCGGAAGCAAAGCGAGACAATTCCCATGCGTCACAACGATTTGGCCTGAATAGATATCAAGGGATTCCAGCGCAGCAGACTCATCCATGTGAGACAGGTCGAGGGTGAAGCCAAGATCAGCCATCGCACCCAGCAGCTTGCGGCCATCGGGCGTCAACGGACCGGGCTCTTTGGTGCCGCCACAGAAACGAGTCCCTGCCCAGGCGGGACCGATGATGCGCAGACCCATATCCCACCAGTCTTCCAATTCGCCAAAATCGTTGATGCAATCCGCTCCTTCCATCAACGGCAGCAAGCCAACCGGGTATTCCCGTCCGGCAGAAGTAGCTTCGCGTTGGCTGGCAAGCACCTCATCCAGGTTCGAAGCGGAGCTGATGAAACAAAATTTGTCCGGGTGGCCATCCGTCAGCCGATGATAGATGTCCATTTGCTGACGATATTGTCTGTCCGCTTCTTTGGGCTCTCGATAAGAATATGTTTCCCAATCATAGGCCCAGCGGGCAGGAGTCGAGAAAAGCGTAGCAAAAATAACGGCTACTTCTCCCTGCTGATATTCCGGCCAACCAAGCAAAGTATCGCCGTTGCGCTCCACCGTCTGGCTACCTTTTTCAATGCGACGGGTTTCCTGCGCAGAACGCAAATAATCCCTTCCGAAGGATAGGATATTCCAGGCCAGATCTTGATGAGAATCAACAATCGGGGGCATATTCATGAAAAAGCGCACCGTTTGGTGCGCTCATTAAAAATCAGGCTTCCTGTTCGGTGGGTGGCTCGGCGGATTTTGCAGCTTCTGGTTCTTCTTCGGCAGACATTTCTGCCGGCGGTTCAGAAGGGTTTTCGGCTGAAGCTTCTTCTGCTACCACGGGTTCCTCGGCAGGCGACTCGGCCTCATCACCGGCAGGCGGGCTCACCGCAACAGACTCTTCTGCTACAGGTTCATCCACTTCGTCCATCCCAGCAACGGTATCTTCTTCCTCGAGTTTGTCGATTTCCCTTACCAGCATTTTGAAATCCTTGTCAGCAAAGGCTGCAGAATCGACCTTACGCAAGCTCAAGCCAATCCGATGTTGATCAGGATCAATCCGGATGACGCGCAACGCCACAACTTCGCCTTCTCTGAGTTCTTCTTTGGGATGCTCGATGCGGGTTTCGCTTATTTCAGAAATATGGATCAAGCCCTCGATATCGCCATCGAGGCGGGCAAATGCGCCAAACTTGGTCAGGCGAGTAATCACGCCCTCGACCAACTGTCCAACGCTAAACTTCTCTACACGGGAGCGCCAGGGATCATCACTAAGGGCGCGCAAGCTTAACCCGATGCGTCTCTTTTCACGATCAATGTTGATGACCTTGACCTTTACTTCCTGCCCGACTTCCAGGATTTCGTTGGGGTGCTGGATGCGATCCCAGGACAGCTCGGATAGATGAACTAACCCATCAGCGCCATTAATATTGACAAAAGCGCCAAAATCGGCCAGGCTGGTCACACGACCACTGTAGACCTGACCTTCTTCCAACTCCTCGATCACGCGCTCTTTGATGGATTGGCGTGATTCGCTGCTGGCGGCACGTTCCGAACATATCAGGCGGCGACGGGAACGGTCTACTTCGATGATACGTACAGAGATTTGCTCACCGATCATTTTGGCCCAGCGCTGTTCAGGCGTATCGCCAATAGCCTGGCTGCGCCGCAGCGCACTGATTTGAGACGCAGGAACAAACCCGCGCAGTCCATGTACGCCAACGATCAAGCCGCCTTTGTTGTAGCCAAGAACCTTGCTTTCGAAAATGTCATCGCCTTCCATTAATTCTTCAACCGAACCCCAGGCCATTTGTTCCTGAGCACGTTTGAAAGAAAGAACGACATTCCCATTCGAATCTTCTGGGCTGACAACAAAAACCGGGATTTCCTGCCCAACTTTAAATGCCTCGCGATCCTCGGCATCGATCACTTCAAGCTCACGGCCAGAAATCACACCCTCTGATTTGGCACCAATGCTCACCAAAATCTGAGTTGGATTAATACTGGCAATCGTTCCCTCGCGAACTTCTCCCGCCTGGGGCAGTTCAACGCTGAACGCATCATTTTTCAGCAGGGCTTCCATACTCTGGTTATTCTGATTTACCGGCTCACCCTGCAGGTTCATTTGCTCCCCCTCCTGCCCGGACAAGGTCTCATTTTGATCCATCACGTTATACGACTCCACTTACAGAAATGTAGGTTGGATTATAAAGGCGATTGTCCAAGTTTGCAACCCTGTATCTGGAGGAGTATCCTCAAAAGGCTGTTGTCTATACAAAAAACAGGCTCAGGCGCGGCGGACCACGCCCAAACCTGTATCATCCCCTCTGGGGGCCTCCATCAAAGTAACTACTCCTACGCCTGAGTCTGGATCGCCGTCCCTGCGCTCCGTTCAGACAGTCGTAACCCAACGAAGATCGCTGCAAAATAAGCGAAGTAAGACAGCACTTCTGTCAGAGAAGGATTCTCGTTGTAACCGAATAAGGCTTTGAGCATCGACCCAAGCGTGGAGTTTTCGTCCAGGATCGGATTGACATCCCAGACATGCTCGATCACGGCCGGGATCACACCGGCCTCGTTGAACTCGTGCACGCCATGCGCAACCAGACCCGCCGCAAACAGGATGAGCAGAAAACCGGTTACTCGGAAGAAACGACGCAGGTCAAGGCGGATAGTAGAGGCAAAGAGTCCCCAGCCGAGCAAAACAGCCAGTCCCAAGCCAAGCAAAGCGCCCAAGATGGTGCTCTGCGCATCAGAAGCAAAGGTAGCGGCGGTCAGGAACAAAGCCAGTTCGATACCTTCCCGCACAACTGCCAGAAAAGCCAGCGCGAACAGACCACGCTTACCACCTTCGAAAGCCGCCTTGTGGACGCCACCCTCCAATTCGCCTTTGATACTGCGCGCCTGCCGGTTCATCCAGAAGATCATCCAGGTCAGCACACCCGCCGCAAGCAGCATGGTAATGCCCTCGAAGGTCTCTTCGGCTGTGCCCTCCAGGCTCAGACCAAAAACAGTTAGCGTGACACCGCCGACCAGACTGACCAGCACAGCGCTGAACGCGCCATACCAGACAGCCGGAACCATTTCCATGCGGCGCATCTGGCGTAATGCACCCAATACGATACCGATGATCAGGGCGGCTTCGATCCCCTCTCGCAAAGAAAGTAAGAAACTTGCTAGCATTAATGTTACTCCTTAGTTTGAATGGTATGATAAAACATTCGGATGGGGATGTTATAATCTGCAAAACCAGAATAATCTAGATAATTATGTATAAATTCATATAAATCCAGGTGAAACCGCTCCTCACCCAAGGTGAAAATATGATATTCTAGGTCTGAATATATTATTGGAGAAGAATGTATGGCCACTCCGGCAATGAAACGCTATGCAGCTGAAATCTTTCGATTGGAACAGGATTTCCCCTTTGTCGGGCTATCCGAGTTGTCAGAGAGTGTGAATGCCTCTTTGCAGGCGACTTCGCGTATGGTCAGCCGGATGAAGAAGATGGACTATCTGGAACATGAACCTTACCGCGGCGTCCGTTTGACCAAAGCGGGCGAACGCATTGCCATGCCCGCTCTGCGGCGTCACCGTCTGGTTGAAGTCTTTCTGGTACGCGTGATGCGCTTTGGCTGGGATGAAGCGCATGAACTTTCTGACGACTTCGAGTTGGGTATCAACGACATGCTGGAAGACCGAATCAACGAAATCACAAACTACCCCTCTCGTTGCCCGCATGGCGAACCCATTCCATCCAAAGATGGAATTATGCCCGAGGTGAATGACATCAGTCTGGTTCAAGTACAACCCATGGCTCGTTGTCTCATCAGCCGGGTACGCACACACGAACCGGAAAAACTGCGCTATTTTGCAGACCTGGGCCTGATACCCGGCGCAGAATTCGAATTGCGCTTCCGGGCGCCCTTCAATGGCCCGTTCCGCATTTATGATGGCCGGGATGAGAATGTCCTTGGCTATAACCTGGCAGCGGCTCTCTTCGTTGCCCCCCTCCCACCTGCCTGAGCAAAATCAATTATCACATGGGGTTTTTATTCCTACGCTCCACTCTTCTTCTTCCGCGCTATTTACCTGACATTAAGCATCACTGAATCCATGGCAAACAGGGAGCCATCAGCCGCATTAATATCCTGTACCGCAATACGCACGGTTGTGTTGGTAATGACGTTCCCGAGATCAACCGCCTTTTCGAACCTGCCCGGCGCACCCGGGTCGGTCGCTTCCACGTTGACAGGCCCGGCGGAGAGTTCCACCCCACCCAGATCATAAACGCGATAGACCAGGTTATTCTCGAAAGGCGCAATCGTGATATTCCCCAGAAGGCGTATGATCCCGGAGACTTGCGCCCCCTCTACCGGTGCTACAATTTTGATTTCACGCGACTCACCTGTTGGCGTTTTTGAAGTGTAATTAGTCAAAATCAGGTTGACGCCGTTGAGCAGGTAATGCCGCGTTGTCGCCAAGGTGGGACAGCACATAGGATCATCTTTATCATGGACAACTACATCGACAAAAATCTCTCCATTTTCGACATCAAGATGATTGATCAGAGGGCGGTCGTCTAAAAAGATGGAGGTGAGAAAGACGGCCTCATCGTTCAGGTATTGATAAACTACCAGGAAAACAAATGTACCTGAGCCACCATAGTTCTCAGCCACGATGGCTACGGCTTCGTTCTCTCCATCAGCGTTCAAATCGCCGCGCGCGATAAAGTCGGTTACGGATACGGAGATATAGTCCGTGCTGCCAGCCGCCCCTTCCTGGTATTGCCCGTCCGTCAATTGCACTAAACGGATTTGGTCCAGAAAGCCAAGTTGATATTTGGAGTTACGAACCTGCTCGGGAGAAATGCCTGGGGCAGCAGGCAGCGGCGTGGGCACTACGGGAGTAGGCACCACCGGGGTAGCGGTAGCAGGAAAAGGCGTAGTCTGATCCGCTGCGGGTGTCCCCAAGAAAGAACAAGCTCCCAGGAATAGCGCTCCGATCAAGAGTAGAAACCGTCGCCATTTTTCCATCTAGTCACCCATCGAAACCCAGGTCCCGCCGCCATCTGTAGTTTTGTACAGACCGTATCGCCCAGTCTGGTCGTAGGTCCAGACCCAGCCAGTGCGCGTGTTGACAAAGTCCATGCCCGCAAACGACTCGCCGAAGAGCATAGCGGAGCTGATCGTTTTCCAGGTTTGTGCGCCATCTGTAGTGACAAAAAACTGCTCGCCTGTCCAAAAGAAGCCATCAGAAGGAGAGACAAAATCCGCCGCGCCGGAGCCGGGCATAAAGGTGACGAACTCCCAATTCACACCGCCATCGTGCGTAGCGTAGAAGCCGGTACGATAGGTCTCGCCCGTAAAACGGATGGGCAGGATGCCCTCATTCGATGTGATGAAAATCGGGCCGCCGTCAATCGACACTTCGGTATTCTGCATGCCAGGCGCAGCCGGAAGGGTTTGCGGAGCCCAGGTTTGGCCGCCGTCGCTGGTTTTGAAAAGGTAAAAGGTTCCAGGGGCATAGACGACGCCACCCACCCAGGCGGTGCTCGCATCCAACGGGGTCAGGTTGTTCTTGAGGCCGCCCAGGGGCAGACTGTCGCCCGCGTTTTCCAGGTTGGGGTCGTTGGTGTAAGTTTGCGTCCAGGTCGCGCCGCCATCTTCGGTTCGGTAAATAGCAACTGCCATACTACCAGCGGCAATCCCCAGAAAGGCCATCATCCATCCGGTGTCTTCATCGATGAAAGTCAGATCACCGCCGCCGAAGGGGACAGGGTAGACCGTCCAGGTGAGACCGCCGTCGCTGGTGCGATATAGCAGACCGGAGCCAGCCGGATCGCTCGCATCCGCTACCATGACCCAGGCCTGCGAGGCGCTCAAAAACGTGTTTGCGGTGCCATAGCCGAGTTCCGTCACCCCCTGTGGCGAGACGTTGTACCAGGTGGAGCCACCGTCAGTTGTGCGCAGGATGGCGGTATTGCTGATGGCCCAGCCGTCCAATTCGTTGAACATACGCAAGAAGGTGATACCCGGCGAGGATACAATCGGCGCAGCGACGGTTGGCGGTAGGAGCGTATCATCGGCATAAGGCGCGGGGGTATCGGTTGGGGCTTCCGTTTCCAAGTCAAATGCGGGCGCTTCAGTTGGAGATGCTGCTTGCGCTTCAGACGCGGGGGCAGCCTCAGGCGAGGGTAGAGGCGTTCCGAGCGCGGTGCAAGCTGACAGGATCAGACTCAAAACGATAAGAAAAAGTTTCCAACGCATTCACAGTCTCCTTTCCGCCAAAAATAGACGCGCCCCCAAAACAAATTGTTCCGTCTACATAACATTCGCTAAATTGATGCCCCGGTCGGCAGCGCGTTTCACACCCCATTCCTTGATGGTCTCTGGCGGCAGAAGCCGATCTTCGTCAGGCCGCATTACCATGCCGAGCGCCTGGTTGGGACATTGCAAAACACATACGCCGCAACCTACGCAACGGACAGCATTGACCTGTACCACTGCATCGTCGCCCATCGCCAGCGCATCAAATTGACAATAGTCCAGGCAGGTTTCACAGCCGTTACATAACAACTCATCCACCTGGTTAACATAGGATGAGTGCGCAACCACGTTGGCGATGCCCACTTCCGCCATGCCGCGCAAGACACCGCATGAGCAGGTACAACAGTTACAAATATAGTGTATGCCCTTCTGGTTGTTACTTACCGAGTGCACCAGCCCGGCCTCCGCAGCGCGTTTCAGGGTTCCCAGCGCCTCTTCGCGCGTCAGCGCACGGACGGTAGGATTGCCGTTGAAGGCCTCAGGCACATCGCTGAGGGTCATGCACACGTCCAACGGATGTTCGCACGGATCGCCAATGAGCGCCTTCTGTTTGCGACAGATACAATCGAGCACACCCCAGGCCTTGGCGCTATTGACCAGGTCGGAAGCGCTTTCGAACGGGCGGACTTCCATGTCCACCTTGATACTTTCGTTGACGGGAATGACGCGGTGCACCTGCGGTTTCACGCGCAAGACTTCGGTGAAGGCTTGTTTGTAATACTCTTCGAACAGGGCAGCCATTTCCTCATCCAGGTTCCCCACCTGCATCTCGTAAATCCCGACGACGAACGGCATCAGGCCATAGCCCAGGCCTGCTTCCGTTCGCCCGGCTGCGATCAGTCCTTTGCGCGCCATGCCTTTGAGCAAAGCCCGGACTTCGGCGGTAACTCTACCAAGGCGGTTTGCAACCTGCTCAGGCAACTCCTTCGTTAGCCGCAATTGGGAGGCCAATTCCGCTTCCTCGGGAGTAAATATCTTAGCCAACAGACGCAACTCCGCGCCATTCTCCGCTGGCGGGAAGCCGTTCGGCAACGCGTCCAGGCGCTCGGCTAGGTTTTTATATACACTTTTCTCCATACATCCACCTCCTCACTCCTTTGATATGTCATTGCGAGTGGAGCGAAGCAATCCCCGGTTTTGCAAGCATAATCTAAATAATGAGGAGATTGCTTCGTCGCTTCGCTCCTCGCAATGACATTAACTTCCAACCCACTCCACGATCGTGGCTTCGCCCTGGCCGACGCCCACGCACAATGTCGCCAGGCCGTAATACGGGCGTTCCTCTCCAGATGCCCGGCGCTTCATCTCGTACAACAGCGTGGTCAGGATGCGCGCGCCGGAGCAGCCCAACGGATGCCCCAAAGCAATCGCACCGCCGTTGACGTTGACAATCTCGGAGTCGAGCCCCAATTCCTTGATCACAGCCAGAGACTGCACTGCAAAGGCTTCGTTGAGCTCTACCAGACCGATGTCTTCCAGCTTAAGGCCAGCACGGTCGAGCGCCTTGCGCGTGGCATAGACCGGACCGATGCCCATGATGCGCGGGGGCACACCGGCCGCCGCCGAAGCCAACACACGCGCCAGCGGTTTGAGTCCCAACTCTTTGGCTTTTTCCTCGCTCATGATGAGCACCGCCGCCGCTCCATCGTTCAAACCAGACGAATTCCCGGCTGTGACCGTGCCGCCTTCCTTACGGAACGCAGGCTTCAGCCTGCCCAGCGATTCCAGGCTGGTATCACGACGCGGGCGTTCGTCAGTATTCACCAGGATCGGGTCGCCTTTGCGCTGAGGGATGACTACCGGGACGATCTCTTCGGCAAACTTACCACTGTCAATCGCAGCGATGGCAAGCTGGTTCGAACGCAAAGCAAAGGCATCCTGTTCCTCGCGCGTGATGTCGGGCATCATTTCGGCGATGTTCTCGGCGGTCTCGCCCATCTGCTCGGTGCCGTACATTTCTTTCATCTTCGGGTTGGGATAACGCCAGCCGAGCGCGGTATCGTAGGCGGTCAAGTTACCCCACGGATAGCCGGATTCGGCCTTGGGCAGCGAGTAGGGCGCGCGCGACATAGACTCCACGCCGCCCGCAATGAATACGTCTCCTTCACCGGCTTTGATCGCGCGCGCAGCCTGGTTGACTGCATTCAGTCCCGAAGCGCACAGACGGTTGAAAGTCACGGCAGCCACTTCTACGGGCAGGCCTGCTAATAACGCCGCCATGCGCGCCACGTCCCGGTTGTCCTCCCCGGCCTGGTTGGCGCAGCCAAAATAGACTTCCTCGACCAAAGCAGGGTCGAGTTTGTTGCGTTCGAGGATGGTCCTTATAACGAGTGTAGCCAGATCGTCCGGGCGGACCGCGGCGAGCGCGCCTCCTAATGCGCCGATCGGCGTGCGAATAGCGTCAACGATGACAGGTACAGGCATGATCCCTCCAAAATTCAGTGAATGTTAGGGTGATTCTACCACTTCGCTAACTTAAACCTTGCCGCCCACCTGTGACAGGCGGGCGGCATTTTTGGAAACTTCTCGGAGGAGAATGAAGTTCACTTACATCTTAAGGAGCAGCATATTCTACTGCGGGATAGCCGGCGCTGACCCAGCCACCGAAGCCGCCCTTCAGGCTAGTGACGTTGGTATAACCATTGGTCAGCAGGATGGTCATGGCCATGGTGGAGCGGTGACCGCTGCCGCAGTAGATTGCGATCTCGGCATCCTTGTCGGTGGGCCACATGGCGGCGTCGACGACAAAGCTTTCCAGCGGGATATTCACCAGATACTGGCCTTCGGTCGCGATGACACCGTTCTCAGCTACTTCTTCTGCTGTGCGGACATCGATCAGGATCATGTCGGGTTTTTCGAGCAGTTCAGCGTTCAGATCCTCGGCAGCCTTGCCACCCCAGCCGGTTTCCTTGGCGATTTTGACGGCTGTATCGATGGGCGTCAGCAATCCTTCGCCAACCTGGACAACGTCCAGCACCATGGGCTCGGGCAGGCCATCGGCAACCGGGTTTTCGTTGGCAACCCAATCAGCATAGGTAGTCTTCAAAGCGCGGACGTTTGTCCAGCCCATGGCTTGTAGCGCGGTCATGGCGATGGTCGCGCGCCAGCCGGTTCCACAGTAGGTCACAATCGGAGTGTCGAAAGCAGGCAGAAGGTCGATATGCTGCGCCAGTTCGTCCAAGGGAATATGAGCAGCGCCTTCGATGTGACCCTGTTCGGTCACTTCTTCTACACTGCGTACATCCAGAAGGAACGGAGGCGTATCGGTGGCCATCTCGGCCAACAGGTCTTCGGCTTTGACGGTGTTATAGCCGACCATGTTGCCGAGCATGCGGTTGTAATTGGAGCTCAGTGTCGGTACGCCGCCAACAGTGGCATAACCGGCGGAGGCCCAGGCGCCAAACCCACCCTGCAGGCTGGTCACTTCATTGTAGCCATTGGCGAAGAGAATGGTCATCGCCATGGTGGAACGGTGCCCGCTGCCACAGTAGATAGCGATAGGGGCGTCCGTGGAGGGCCATTCGGCTTTGCGGGTGACAAATTCTTCCAGCGGGATGTAGACGACGTTCGGGGCATCAATGGAACCCTTTTCATCCACTTCGGCCTGGGTACGAACATCAACGAGGATCAGGTCAGCATTCTCGA
The DNA here is from genome assembly GCA_016928525.1 of Anaerolineales bacterium. The sequence continues at coordinate 20,568 of JAFGKO010000098.1, forward strand.
CCAGTTCGGTGTTGAGGAGTTCGGCTGTGGTGACGCCAAATTTGGTGCCATGATCTTTGATACCAACCAAGTAGGCGTCGGCAGCCGCGACCAGCAAGGGATCAGGCTCGGCAGCGTTGAGCGCGACAGCCTCGGGAAGGCCTTCGGCAACGGGATTCTCAGCAGCCATCCAGTCTTCGAACGTGGCTTTCAACGCGCGGACATCTGTCCAGCCCATGCCATAGAGCGCGGTCATGGCGATAGTAGCGCGCCAGCCGGTCCCGCAGTAGGCTACGATGGGGGTGTCGAAGCCGGGCAGCAGGTCAATGTGCTGGGCCAGTTCGTTCAACGGAATATGGGCAGCGCCTTCAATGTGACCCTGTTCGGTCACTTCTTCAACCGTGCGCACATCGAGGATGAACGGCGGGGCATCTTCCGTCATCTCGAGCAGCAATTGGTCGGCCTTGATGGTGTTGTAACCGGTCATGTTTGCCAGCATGTCACCGAAGACACCGTCGAGATCGGCGACTTCTTCAACAACCGGTTCTTCGGCTACGGGGGCTTCCTCAACCGGAGCGGCCGGCTCTTTTGCAACAGGGGCCTCTGCCACCGACGCTGCGGGAGCGCAAGCGCTGAATATCATGCTGAAGAGCATCAGCAATACGAGAGGGAGGTACAGCTTTTTGGACATTTTGTTCTCCTTAATTGGGTTATTAATATTGTGCCGCTTAGCGAGCAGCGGGAACTTCCTCAACAATCACATCGAGATTGGCATTTAATTCCTCGGAAGTGACTTTGTCTGCTGTCAGGAAAATATCGGAATTCCCATGGCAGTTGTTGCAAGATTCGTTCTGTGGTGTTATGCGCTGGATATTATGCGGAGTGGCATAGGCCCAGGTAGGCAGCGTATCAAAGTTGGACAACAGGTTTTCACCGTAGTAGGCATAACTCTGGGTATCGATGGGAATATGCCGGACCGTCACATATTCATAAGGACGGTGGTAGTTCTGATCGGGGTTACGTCCAATGAAGAAGGTCGAATATGTAGCCTGCGTCTCGAAGAATGGATTGCCCGTCTTTTCACTGATGGCGACATGGCAGCCGTCACAACTAGTATAGGAGATGGAGTGACATACCTGGCAGGCCAATTTATCACCATGCAGCGTGTGTTGCAGAACCTGATCCTCATCTGTCCCCACCTGCTCATGACAGGTTTCGCAAGCAGGCACCTGTGCCCCGGCATAGCGGTTGGCGCTACTGATGAGAGCGGCATCTTGCGGCGTGCTATGGCATTCGGTACAGGCCGCTGTGGAATCGTGCATTTCCGTCCCGGCATGGCAGTCTGTGCACTTCATCCGCCCGGCGCGAAAGTGTACATCGCTGGAAAGACCCTCGTTTTTGCCCAGGTATTCATTGCCAACCCGGCTGCCATGACAGGCTGTACAGTTACGGGTCATTGAGGGGGTCTTTTCAATCACATGTCCACTGATCAGCCCGCCGCCCACGGAGTTGGGCTGACTGATGTGGCAATCGCCACAGGTAGTATGACAACTGGCGCAATGATTGCCGAACATGGTGGTCAGAGCTGCGTGGTCTTCAGGAGTTGAACGCGCGTCCAATGCGGTCCAATATCCTTCTTGTGTAGAATGTAGGCTGGCTGCAAAGGCATGATCCGTATCTACATGGCAAGTCTCGCAAATACGTGTTTTACCCGTGCTGGGGTTCGCAATTATGTCTGCGTGCGCGGCTTCCTTTTCGGGGGCCTGTACCCCGCCATGACAGAACATGCACTCGATCTGGCCGTGAATATCAGCGTAGAAATCTTCCTGCGAAACAAGAACTTTCTCCCATGGCTCCAACGGAGCCACATCGCCACCTCAGCCAACCCCCGATGATTCTTCTTCAACCACTTCTTCCAGTTTGGCTGTGGCAATCAATTGTTCTTTATCGGTATGGCATGAAAGGCAGTAATTCTCCTCAACCACCAGCTCTTCTGTCGGCCTGGCGGTCGGAGCTACTGCTGTTTCGGTCGGAACTGGTTCTTCTGGTGTTGCTTCTTGACACCCGGTCAAGAGCAGCAGCAGGAAAGTTGCAAGAAAAACTGGCCAAATTTTTCGCATTTTTCTTCTGCCTCCTCGTACAGTATTCGTACTTTTATTCACAAGTTTAATCGGCGCAGTGTCATAAATAAAAGTGATAAATATCACGTGCAAAGAAAGAATTTCCTATGTATAAATATAAGTGTTACTTATGTGAATGCTTTCACAAGGAGGTTCTATGCTAGACATCCACCGCTTACGTGTATTCCTGATCGCAGCAGAAACGCTCAATTTTTCCTCGGCAGCCAAACGACTGCACATGACCCAGCCTAGCGTCAGCCAACATATCCAGGCATTAGAGCAACAGTTTGGGACAGATCTGTTTGTCCGCTCTGGGCGAAGGTTGTGCCTTACGGAAGCCGGAGCAGTGCTCGTGCCACTTGCTGATAAGATGGTTTCTATGGCCATGCATGCACAGGAAGTCATGATCAACTTGAAAGGCGAAGTGCATGGTCACCTGCATGTAGGTTGCAGCACAACGCCGGGGAAATATATCCTGCCCAAATTGTTATCCAAGTTCATTCATATGTATCCGCAAGTCCAGGCTACTTGCCAGGTACATTCCCGGCAGGAGGCTCTGAAACAACTATCGCAGGGAAAGGTCCATCTGGCGTTGGCCAGCACACATGAATTTGATAAAGAGTGTGAGTTCTTCAAGTTATTCGAAGACAAAATCGTTATGATAGCGCCTCTCGATCACCCTTGGGCAAAAAATGGCACGGTCCAGTTGGAAGACCTGTTAGATGCGCGTGTGATATTCCGTGAGACCGACTCGGGGACTTATGGTGTGGTCAAACAAGGACTGGAATTGGCCGGCATGCGCATCGAAGACATACAACCCGCACTCACCCTGAGCAATGCGGAAGCCATTGCCATGGCAGTGCAGGAAGGCCTGGGAATTGGATTCGTGTCTGAGGTCGTAGTATCACGCCTAGTTTCGGACAAAGTCGCGATCATCCATGTTGATGGGTTGAGTGAGTATCTTCATCAGGATGTTTATATAGGGCGGAACATGTTACAACCGTCTACGATTGCCCAAACCGCTTTTTGGGATCTTGTTACTTCCCCTATAAACCGAATTGGAGAAAAAATAACACAGGAAGTGCTTTTCGGCGATCTACAAATCGCCAAAGTGTAAAAGGAAAGATGTATACTTTAGATAATGACGCTTGGCACTACCATCCTATCCTCAAAAAGGTGATAATGGGTATGAATTGGCTGATAAGCCATTTTTGTCCAACTTCTCACTAAAGGAGTAATGAATGCCCGCTAAAGGTTGGATTGAAGTCAGTGACACATACTGTAAAGGTTGTGAACTATGTGTCAACGCCTGTCCGCAAGAGGTGCTCAAACTGGACATGGAGCGCCTGACACCCAAGGGCTACCACCCGGCCCACATTTTCAAGGATGGCTGCACAGGCTGCGCGATCTGCGCGCTGGTCTGTCCGGATGCAGCCATTACCGTATACCGCGAAATTACCAAGGCGGTTCCTGCCGCCGCATAAGTTTATAAGGGCGTAGCAAGTTGCTACGCCCTTACACATTCATATGGAGAACATATGCCAAGAGAACTTCTGAAAGGTAATGTAGCCATCGCAGAGGCCGCGATCCGCGCTGGTCTTGAGGCCTATTTTGGTTACCCCATCACCCCTCAGACCGAAATCCTCGAACACTTTGCGCGGCGCATGCCCGAACTCGGCCGCGCCTTTGTGCAAGCCGAGAGTGAAGTAGCAGCCATCAACATGGTCTACGGTGCTGCCTGCACGGGAGTGCGCGTCATGTCGACCTCATCCAGTCCGGGCGTTAGTCTGATGATGGAGGGCTTATCCTACATCATGGGGACCGAGATCCCGGTGGTATTGGTCAACGTTATGCGCGGCGGACCCGGCTTGGGGAACATTGCCCCCTCGCAAGGCGACTACAACCAGGCCGTCCACGGCGGCGGACATGGCGACTACAACCCGATTGTGCTGGCCCCCTCGACGGTACAGGAAGCCATTAACATGACGGTTCTTTCCTTCGACCTGGCGGAGCGCTACCGCACCGCTTGCATCCTCATCGCTGACGGTTTGATCGGCCAGATCATGGAACCGGCCGAACTGCCGCCAATGCAACCCGTTAAACGCAAGGACTGGGATTGGGCCACCAACGGCGCCATCGGTCGCGAACGACGCATTTTGAGTTCAATTTATATCGACCCGAACGAAGAAGAAATCGCTAACCTGCGCATGTTCAATCGTTGGCAGGAAGTCCAAAAGAACGAAGTCCGCTACAAGGAATATTTCCTGGACGACGCCGATTTTGTAGTAGTAGGCTTCGGCACCGCAGGGCGCGTGGCGCTCTCTGCTGTACGGACTGCCCGGCAGCAAGGTATCAAGGTCGGGTTGCTCCGGCCGATCACGGTCAGTCCGTTCCCGTACGACGTACTGGACGAGTTATCGAAACGGGCGCAGGCCTTTTTGGTTGTAGAAATGAACATGGGTCAAATGCTCAACGATGTGCAACTGGCCGTCAAGGGACGTGTTCCGGTCGAGTTTTACGGACGCCCCGGCGGCGTGGTGCCTTTCCCGGATGAGATCCTGAGCGAAATTCAACGTATTTCAACGACTGAATTGAGCATCGCAGCGGACCCGCGGCATGCCTGGTACGAACGCATGCAAGAGATCTTGAAATAGAGGTGCAGCATGGCAACAATCGCGAAACCTGAAAATTTAGTGTATCAGCGTCCTGAGGCGTTCACTGAATTCCCCACCCACTATTGCCCCGGTTGCACGCACGGTGTGGCGCATCGTCTGATTGCCGAAGTACTGGACGAAATGAATATCATCGAACGCACGATTGGCGTCGCGCCGGTTGGCTGTTCTGTGTTCGCTTACAACTACTTCGACTGTGACTTCGTCGAAGCCGCCCACGGGCGCGCCCCGGCCATGGCTACCGGTATCAAGCGCGTTCTGCCAGACCGTGTGGTCTTCACCTACCAGGGCGACGGCGACCTGGCCTCTATCGGCATGGCCGAGATCATGCACGCCGCCGGACGCGGCGAGAATATCACCGTGATTTTCATCAACAACGCCATCTACGGCATGACCGGCGGCCAGATGGCCCCCACCTCCCTGCCCGGCATGAAGACGACCTCCTCTCCGCTTGGCCGTGATGTGGAATTGCAAGGCTACCCGCTACGCATGTCGGAAATCCTGGCAAACATGGACGGCGCTGGCTACATCGTCCGCCGCTCACTGCATGACCCCAAAAACATTCGTATGGCGAAGAAGGCCATCCGCACCGCCTTTGAAACACAAGTGCGCGGATTGGGCTTCTCGATGGTCGAGTTGCTCTCCACCTGCCCGACCAACTGGGGCATCTCTCCGCTTGAAGCACTTTCGTGGCTGGAAGAGCACATGATCCCGGCGTACCCGCTTGGCGATTACAAGGTTGCGCCAGGTGTGGCGGACATAAAATAGAAATTAGAGAGTGGAGAATAGAGAATAGTGAGCAGAGACTGGTCTCTAATTGCTACTCTCTATTCCCTGCTCACGGAGTGAGCTATGCAAAAAGAAATTCTCATCGCAGGTTTTGGCGGACAGGGTGTGCTCTTTGCCGGTCAGGTGCTGGCTTACGCAGCCATGGACACCGGCCATGAAGTCACCTGGATTCCCTCCTACGGCCCAGAAATGCGCGGCGGTACAGCCAATTGCACGGTCGTTATTGCAGACGAAGAAATCGGCTCGCCTTTGGTGCAAAATCCCCCAGCGGTCATCGCCCTCAATCTACCCTCCTTTGACAAATATGAAAAAACTGTCCAAGCCGGTGGCGTTATGATCGTCAACGAATCGATGGTGGACAGAAAAGCCAAACGCAAGGACATCACTGTCATCTACGTGCCCGGCAACGAAATGGCCGAAGCCTGTGGCAACCGCCGCCTGCTCAACATGGTCATGACCGGCGCGTTACTGGCCGTATTCCCGGTTTTGGGCCTAGATGATGTCAAAGCCGCCCTGAAAGCGCACCTGCCTGCCAAGCATCAGAAGTTGATTCCCAACAACTTCGATGCCATAGACAAAGGCTTTGCGCACGCTAAAGCTCAACTAGAAAGGGTGCCTGCATAAGCAGCAAAGTAAGAAGTAATGCGAAGCCTACTTCTGTACAAGGAGTAGGCTTTTTTGCGCTAGAATTGTAGGATTATGAAATACGAAACGCTCCACAACTCAACGATCCCCAAAATCGGCTTCGGAACCTGGAGCATCGGTGGCGGGATGTCCGCCGACCGTTCGCAGGATGCTCGCTCGTTGACAGCATTACACGCGGCGCTGGAACTCGGATACACCCATTTCGACACGGCCGAGATGTATGCTAGCGGCCATTCCGAAGAATTGCTTGGGCAGGCGGTACGCGAATCGGGCATTCCTCGCGAAGAGTTGTTCATCACATCCAAGGTCAGCGAATCTCATTTGCGTTACGATGATTTGCTGCGCTCCTGCGAAAACAGCCTGCGCCGCCTGGGGATGGATTATCTCGACCTGTACCTCATTCACTGGCCTGCGAGGAGCATTCCGCTCCACGAAACGTTCCGGGTGCTGAACCAACTCGTCCGCGAGGGGCGAGTATGGCACCTCGGCGTCAGCAATTTTGATCTCCAATTGCTGAAGCAGGCTCAGGCGGAGTCCGAAGCACACCTCTTCACCAACCAAGTGCCTTACAGCCTGGCTGACCGTGCATACGTCCAGAACGGTGTCCTGGGCTATTGTCAGGAGAATGACATCCTTGTCACCGCCTACTCCCCTGTCGAGGAGGGACGCCTGCGCGTTAGCCCAACTCTGCAATCCATCGCGGATGCGCACCGTGCAACGCCTTACCAGATCGCGCTGGCCTGGCTGGTATCCCAACCGCGTGTGATCACCATTCCAATGTCGTTCAATCCTGAGCACATCGCCGAGAATTTTGCCACGGCCGAGATCGAACTGACCAACGACGAAATCGAACAACTCAATCAACCGGCGTAAATGAAGACACAGACTGCGCCGGAAATCGAGATCGGCGAAGAACGGCAACAGGAAACGGCTTACGAGCCGTTGTACCGCGTCATCATCCACAATGACGATGTCACGCCGATGGACTTCGTGGTACATGTATTGCGCAGCATCTTTATGCTCTTGTTGCCCGATGCGGTCAAGGTCATGTACACTGCGCATTACCGCGGTGAAGCGGTTGTACAAATCTTGCCCAAAAGCGAGGCAGAAAAACGCATCAACAAGGCGCATTTCGCCGCCGGACTGGAAGGCTACCCCCTGCATTTCTCGATGGAGCCCGAATAGATTTGGACGCTTTAGCTGTTCTCACCGAAATCAATCTCGACGACCTGGTCTCGTCCTTTGGCTGGGAAAACAGTCCACTGCTGGCGCGGATGCTACACGTGCTGTTCGCAGGCCCGGCGCGCAAGTTTGCCCGCCAGATGCTGGACTTTGACGATGCGGTTGGGGGCATCGGATTGGTAGAGGCAGCCCGCCAAACCCAGCGACGCTACGTTCGCAATGTGCGCCTCTTCTCAGAGCCCTTGCCTGCTGGCCCTTTCCTGGCCTTGTCCAACCACCCGGGCATGGTCGACACCCTGGCCCTGTTTTCAGCCTTGAACCATCCCGATTTGAAAATCATCGCCGTGGAGCGTCCCTTCCTGAAAGCCCTGACCAACACCAGCCAGCGACTATTCTACGTGACCGACGACCCAGGCGCGCGTATGGCTCTCGTCCGCCAGGTGAGCGGACATCTGCGATCCGGCAGCGCGGCATTGACCTTCCCGGCCGGGAAGATTGAACCCGATCCAAATGTCTACCCCGGCGCCATCCAAGCCTTGCAGGGTTGGACGGACAGCGTGGGCGTCTTCGTCCGTATGGCGCCGGAGACGGTGATCTTGCCCGTGTTGGTGCGCGGCGTGATCTGGGAGAAATCAGCCCGGTATCCATTGATCCGTCTGAAAAAGGCGCGCGAAGAAAGGGAAAAACTGGCCGCGGCGTTTCAACTATTGGCGCACGTGGTTCTGGACAAAAAACCGCTGGATGTAACCGTGCAAATCGGCCATCCGATCACGGTCGCGGACTTGGGTAGCAAGGACACGGCTGTCATCCACCAGGCTGTGTTGGCGGAAATGAAGTGTTTGATCGAGAACCCACCGGAGGGGTCTGGTGAATCAGTACTCTAAGGATTTCATCACAGAGACGCCCCGGCCCGACCAGCAACGCCAGGACGGGCGGAGAACACCGAGAAAATTTCTTCGCGCGCTTCGCGTCTTCGCGGTTTACGCTATCCTCGCCCTCCTGCTCTGGTGGGCGCTGCGGACTGTTCCGTTCATCGAGATTTTGAACGCACTCAGGCAGCTTAAGCTCTGGCAAATTGGTAGCCTGCTGGGACTCAATGCCCTCGTGCTGCTGGCGATGACAGCTCGCTGGTGGATTATTTTGCGTGCTGAAAACCCGGCCATCCCTTTCCTGCAATTGGTGCGCTATCGTCTGGCAGTCTTCGGGTTGAGCTACTTCACGCCCGGTCCGCAGGTGGGCGGGGAACCGTTGCAGGTCATCTATTTGCAGCGCAACCATGGCGTGACCTTCGCGCGCGCCACTGCCGCCGTCATCATGGACAAGCTGCTGGAGTTCCTGGCGAATTTCATCCTGCTGGGTGTCGGGCTGACGGCAGCCTTCAGGGTGGGATTGGTGGCGCAGGGCAGCACGCAGGTCATCGGGAGTCTGATCCCACTGGCGGCAGTTTTGTTGTGGCCGCTCGTCCACCTGGTATTGCTCTATTGGGGCCGGTATCCTGTTTCGGCGGTCATGCGCGCCGCCATGTCCCTGACAAAAAACCAAAAATGGATGCGTCTCATCATCGTCTCGGAGCGCATGGCTGGCGCATTTACCCGTCGCCATCCCAGCTCCTTGCTGGGAGCGCTGGGATTTTCGCTGCTTTCCTGGGCCGGGATGGCTGCCGAATATTTCATGATGGCGGGCTTTCTACAGGCGCAACTGACGGGCGAGCAAACCCTGGCTGCATTGACCGCCGCCCTGTTCGCCTTCCTGATGCCCCTGCCCGGCGGACTGGGCGCGCTTGAGGCCAGCCAGGTCTACGTGATGACGGCCTTCGGCCACCCGGCGGCCATCGGGATCGGCATCAGCCTGCTCATGCGCGCTCGCGACATCCTGAACGGCGGGCTAGGCTTGCTGCTAGCGGGCAGGGGATTCGCCAGGGATAAACGGGATAAACACTGATATGATTCACCCTATGTGAATCTGTGGTTATCTGTGGTTAAATTTGACGTATGCATGCACAAACACTGTTTTTTGCTGCCCCTGGCCAGGTAGAAATCCGCCAGACCCCTTTACCACCGCTTGCGCAAGGACAGGTACTGGTGAAAACGATCTGCTCGGCCATCAGCCCGGGCACCGAGATGCTGGTCTATCGCGGGCAATTTCCGAAAAACCTGGCCGACGCGCACGATACCCTGAGCAGCGGATTGCAATATCCCACGCCCTATGGTTACGCGACCGTTGGCAAAGTGATCAAGATCAGCAAGGAAATGCGCCATCGCTGGCTGGGCAGGCTGGTCTTTGCCTTCCAGCCGCATACTTCACATTTTGTCGCCACGCCTGATGAACTGTTCCCGCTTTCCGATGGAATGACTCCTGAGACAGCTTGCTTCCTGCCAAGCATGGAGACCGCTGTCAACCTTGTCCAGGATGCCGCGCCGATCCTGGGAGAACGGGCGTTGATTTTTGGACAGGGAATTGTGGGCTTGCTGACCACCGCCCTGCTGGCAGAATTCCCGCTCGCTTCTCTCGTGACTTGTGACTACTACTCGCTGCGCAGGGAAGCCTCCCTGGCCCTGGGTGCATCCGCTGCGCTCGATCCGAACGAACCTGATTTCCGAGAACAGGCCCGCGACCTGCTCCCCTCCGGCGCAGACCTGTCCCTCGAACTCTCCGGCGCACCCGCCGCCCTGGATGATGCCATCACACTGACCGGCTTCGGTGGGCGGGTGGTGATCGGCTCATGGTA
>JAFGKO010000099.1 GCA_016928525.1 Anaerolineales bacterium
CGCGGCACAGACAGCCAGAGCTACGCCGAGAGCTACGTGATCCCAACCTTGATCATGGCCAAGACTGAGGATCATGGGTACCTGGGTAGCCAACCAGCCAATCTCGACGAATTGATCCAGGCGATGGACGGCAGCGACGACGAGGAGTAGCATGCAGCGAGCGGGGGCCACGCGCCCCCGCGATTGTTACATCCAGCTCACGGATAACCGGCTGAACAGCTCCTCCCAAGCTACGCCAGAAGACGTATCATGCAATCACGATTGAGACGCACGCCATACAGGAGAACAAGAACGATGACGACACAAACGCAACGTAGGGGATCAAAGCTGCTCCAGCAACGCCACCATGAGATGATCGCTGACATCCAGGATCGCCTCCAGCGCATCTCCAAGTGGATCGATGGCGAAGCTCAGAATGAAAACTACAACTGGACCGATATTGGTGATCTGGTCTACATCCAAGAACAGCTACAGCGCATCACCGACTTTCACCACGACCTGTAAATAAGAGTGCCGCCCGGAGCGGACGGCACAGCGGCGGGGGACCTTAGACCGCTACCCCGCTGCTCTCAGTATACCACGAGGAGCATCGCAATGAATGACTTGAAACTGAACGACCGCGCTGACGTATTCCACCTGAGTTTGTACGCCCCGCGCGTGATGGGCCAGAAGGCTGTTGGACCAATCACCAAGGCTGGAACATCGCTCGCTCTTTGCGAAGAAATCGCGCGACGCACACCAGGCTGGACCGTACACACCGATATCGTCGAACGCATCACGATTTCACGCCCAGATCGCGAGGGCGACAGCCGCACTTACGACCTGACGACACACTCAGCGACCGTACGCTGCCTGATCGCGCAGATATTGCTGATGGATTGGCCGACACGCGATAAGACGCCCGCCGGATGGGATGGCTATAGCACGATCTGAATTCACCCATTTATGAGGAGCGCATTCAATGTCTATCATCACCGATTACTTGAGCCAGGCCAGCAGCAGCGACCGGCGCCATTTGCGCCAGATCAACAATACTGCCATCGCTCGTCTGACGACCCTGCACGATGAACTGCTTGCCAGCGACGACGCGAAAGCGATCTCCGACAGCGATTTGCTGGTCGACCATATCATCGGCCACTTACGTGTCGCACTCGACAACGCTCAACGCTTGGAACACTACTTCAAGCACAACAGCAACAAGTGATCCGGATCACAACACCCGCTGCGCGCTGCAGCGGGTCGATTTTTCGGGAGGGATTATCATGTCACGTTTCACGTTGGTACGACGAGAGACGCCGTCCGCCAAACCGCTACGCACGCGCAAGACCGTCGATCTGACGGCTGCACAGGCCGACGCGCTGGAGCAGATGATAAAGCATGCTGAGCAGGCGGCTAGTGATGCGACTGGGCTGGAGATATCGATCGGCATCCGGCAGTTCTTCCACATGCTGCTCAAGCAGTATGCGGAGTCGGTGGGCATTGAGTGGCCCGATGACTATCCGACGCACGGCGGCAAGCGGGGATAACACCATTTCACTATATTCGTTTTTTACCTGAAGCCCAGCACTGAATTCATAGAGTTAATTGTCCTTTGGAATTAAAGCATACTAATACACTAATAAAGAGTCGCAACGTGAGACACTGCAAAAGGCTTTTTTCATTTCAGTCGATGTTGGGTACACTTGCGCTTTTGACTCTCTGATTCTAAACTGCCTACTAACATAGATTTTTTTCAACGCAAAACGATCAATATTCATTGAAGTGGAGCGGGCCTGGTGTCTAGTGATACGATAAGTTTGATTCCCCCAGGAAAATTACGTTGTGTTGTAACCGGTAGACTTCGGAAAGATACTCCGGAGGAGAATGTACGCCAACGTATTGCCCGTAGTCTTTTGGAAGACTACGGATATTCCAAATCTGACATTGAAATCGAGTTTACGGTTGGATTAGGTCGCAGCAAAAAGCGAGTCGATATTGCTATTTTCCCCCCAAAAACAGAGCATCAACAAGAGAATATTCAAATCATTGTCGAGTGCAAAAGAGAAGATATTCGACCAACCGATCGCGACAACGGAATTGAACAGCTCAAGTCCTATCTTTCCGCGTGCCTAAATGCTCGCTTTGGACTCTGGATTGGCTCTGAATTACAGGTATGGGAAAAAGTAGCGACCGATCAAGGTCATCAATTTGTGATCGCCACAGACATTCCTCGTTTCGGATTTGGCGCTCCTGCGCCCTTGACGTTTGCTGAACTCGTTCCCGCCAGAGAAGAATTGATCGGAGTCTTTCGGCGCTGTCATAACTATATTTATGGCAATCAAGGGCTGCAAAAGGAACCCGCATTTCAAGAATTGCTCAAGCTCATTTTCTGTAAAGTCTACGATGAGGATACGGCAATCGCCGAAATGCGCTTTTTTATCAGTAACGAAGATCGGCGGTCAGACATTGGCCAACGTCGCCTACGAGAAAGAGTAGATCGCCTATTTGCTGAAGTCAAAGCGCGATATCCATACATTTTCAAACCTGATGAACAAATTCACCTGGACCATAGAGTACTATCCTACGTGGTTGGTGAGTTGCAACGTTTCTCTCTTTTGCAGACCCAGGCGGATGTAAAAGGTACTGCTTACGAGCAGTTAGTTGGCTCAAATCTCCGGGGAGATCGCGGTGAATTTTTCACGCCTCGCAATGTTTGTGAGATGACCGTTCAGATGGCCCTGGCAACATATCCACAGGATCAATGGGGACGATTACGAATCCTTGATCCAGCTTGCGGTACTGGCGGATTTCTTGTAGCAACAATGAATGTGTGGCGTGAGGCAATACTTTCACAGCAAATAACAAAGTGGCAAGGCAATGAAGGTAGAGCAGCTGAAGAAACTGCCCGGATTTTGAAAGATAGAGCTGACGCAAACCTGACAGGCATCGACTTCAATCCAATTTTGGTGCGCGCTGCCCAAATGAATTTGGTAATGCATGGTGATGGCTCAACCAATGTTTTTCATGCCAATTCGCTTTTGCCTCCCGGCGAGTGGCCCTCGCATCCACCGAATGATGTAGTTCGACATGTCGCTCCAGGAACATTCGATATTGTGTTAACCAATCCCCCGTTCGGATCAAAAATTCCGGTGGATGACCGCCACATTTTGAACCAGTTCGAGCTATCAACATTCGAAACGGAACAACCGCGAGCTTCTATGCCACCAGAGCAATTGTTCATCGAACGTTGCCTATTCTTACTGAAACCTGGTGGGCGATTGGCGATTATCCTCCCAGACAGCATTCTATCGAATCCAGGCTTGGGTTGGTTAAGGCGGTGGATACTCCAAAATGCGCGTGTCATTGCAAGCGTAGATTTGCCAACAGTAACTTTTGAGCCGTACACCGGTACTCAGACAAGCGTGCTACTACTGCAAAAGAAAACCGCCATGGAAAAACAGATTGAGCGAGAATCAGGCGTTCCTCGTGATTATGAAGTATTCATGACGACTCCTCAAGCTGTCGGGCATGACAGGCGAGGAGAAGCGCATTATTTGCGTACCCCAGAAGGTGATCTTATCGAATACGAGGAAGAAACGACGCTATATCGGCGGACATCGGAAGGCAATTTGATTCAAGAGACACGTCGTCAACGGCGCAAAGCCATTCACGATGAACTCCCTGAAGTCGTTCGCTACTTTGCTGAGTGGGTTACACGCAAGGAACGTATGAGGTGGCTCAATGACCGGGCCTAATCTTAATAACCAAGAAACTATTGACATCATACGAAACAATGAGGAATTACGCCAGCGCCTAGACAAATTAGGTTGGTGGGTTTCAATTCCTTTAACGACATTTCCAGCCCACTGGCTTCAGAAGGGTGAACAGCGTCTTGATGCCAGCTATTATGCTACCAGTGCGTTTCGAGCTCTAACCATTGTGCACGAATGCGGTTTGCCAATCGAGAAACTGCAAGATTTGGTAGCCGAGGTCTTTATTCTGGGGAGATTTCGGCGTGTTTACGCGCCAGACAAAAAGTCCGGTTGGCCGTACTTAAGTGCATCTGAAGCTCTGACCTTTCGCCCTACAAGTGATCGCTGGATTGCCCAGGATCATGCCCCCGACAATGCTGAACAGCACTTTGCTAAAAAAGACTGGTTGCTTATGTCCTGTTCGGGATCAGTGGGCCGCGTCGTCCTAGCAACAGAACGCTTAGAAAACTTCTTCCTCACTCATGATTTAGCCCGTATTGTTCCCGACCAAAACTGCCCTATTGGTTATCTTTATGCATTTTTAGCATCGTGGATCGGGCAAGAGCTTCTGTCTCGTGACCAGTATGGCTCAACCATAAAACACTTGGAAGCGCATCACATATCAAACATCCCTATTCCTCTCGTTTCTGAAGCTGAGCAGCAAAAAATCCATGCCCAGATCATGCGGGCTTATAAATTGCGAAATGAAGCTAATCATTTACTTGATCAGGCTGATCAACAACTTTATGCAGAACTAGCACTGCCGCATTTTAAAGAGGAACTTGTTCCTTATCTTGATTATCCCAACTCGCAGCCTACCCAAGGTTTTGAGATACCTCACCCCCGTGCTTTTACAACGTCAGTGTCAGAACTCAATGGGAGACTGGATGCGTCTTATCATATTCCCGTTGCGCGCACGTCTATCAAACTCCTTCACAAGGGAAAATACCCTGTATCCGCATTGGGACAAATAGCTGAGGCAATAGTAATTCCACCTCGGTTTAAGCGACTATATGTTGCCAAAGAATTCGGCGTTCCCTTTCTTCGCCCTTCACATTTGCCCCATATGCGCTTCCATGATCTGGGCTACATTTCTCACAAGACCCCTTGCCTGAATGAGTTGCAACTCAAACAAGGAGATGTTCTTATCACTACAGATGGTACTGTCGGACGCATCTCTCTGGCAACAAGTTATATTTCTGGTTGGGCAGGTAGTAATAACATCGGGCGTGTCACATATGGCGGCGACGATGGTCGCAACGGCTACCTTGCAGCATTTCTCAGCAGTCCTTATGGCTTCCATCAACTCAATCGTGAGATCTTCGGAGGTGTTGTGGATCACATTGAAGGGGCGCATATTGCTGAAGTACAAATTCCGGTTGCTCCAATTGAGCTACAGCGAGAAATTGGGCAACCTGTGGTGACAGCTTTCGAAAAAAAGGACGAGGCTGCATCAATTGAAAATGAAACCATTGCATATCTTGAAAATTTGCTGGAAGGCGCGACAAAGTAACGCATCTACAAAGGTACGCGAGCCGTTCAGAGTTATCTGATCCTACTCGATCAAACTTTTGAAGCTCTAAGTAATCGGTTAGGGCGTGTATGTCAGATGCAAAATAGCCTAATCGATAATCCGATCAAAAATTTATAAAACGTCGCTGTCATCAGTGCCCCATATCCATATCTCAAAATCGTTTAATGCACTAAAGAATACTGGCTGAATTTGGAACAAATTAGTGTTTGGTAATTCCCTTTTGATTGCGTCCGCCAAATCCTCTAACCTTCCCCATAGGACGGCCAGTGGCCAGTGGCCTAATCCAGCCTGCTGCGCGTTGTACCAAAACGTCACCACGTCTAGCTCATTTCCCACTCTCATCACAAACACCGAAATATCGCCCATATTCGCCCGCTCGCTGCCATCGCCCCGTGCGGCTTCGGTGACGATCAGCTTCACGCTATTTGGCAGCTGATGCCGGTACAGTCGCCAGCGCCAGACGGTGTACTCAGATATCCCCCCATGCGCCGACAGCTGGCGATCGGCCTCAACCGGATACAGGTTCATGCCCCAGCCGAGCGTAATCTCCGCGCTCGTCTCATACGCCGCCG
>JAFGKO010000100.1 GCA_016928525.1 Anaerolineales bacterium
GCCAACGTCAAGGGCTTGTGGAAATGGGGAGCGTATGGCGGCTGAGGTCCGCCCGGGCGGCAGCCTGGTGGTGACCGTCCGGCTGACCCTGCGCCCGGGTCGGGACGACGACCTAATCGCCCTGGTCGAGATGGCCCCACGCGGCCGGCTGGCCGCCATGGTGCGGGAAGCCATGCGCAGTGGAGTATCGTCGAAAGCGACCGCCTTCGAAGCCGAGACCGAGGTACAGCCGCTGGACATGTCCGGCCTGGGGATGGACATCTGAAGCGTGTAACAATGGCCGGGGTTGTAACACGCCCCGGCCAGGATAGGAAATCGTATGATCCCTGAATTCAAAGTCTTCGAAGAATACCTGGTTCAGCAGGAACGCGCCGCCCTGACCGTGCGTGGCTACCTGGCCGACCTGGGACAGTTCGTTCTGTGGTTCGAGCAGACCAACGGGGAGCGCATCTCTCTGCCAGCGGTCACCCCCACTGATGTGCGTGAATACCGCCAGCACCTGGCAGCCGTCCAGCGCCGCAAGCCGGCCACGGTGAACCGCCGCCTGGCAGCGATCGCCGCCCTGATGGACTGGGCGAAACGGACCGGCCTGATCGAGTCTGATCCGACCGACGGCGTGCGCGGCCTGCCGCAGGAACGGCGCGGCCCGCGCTCGCTGGACAAGAAGGAGCAGTATGCACTGCAGCGCGCCATCGAAAAGGATCTCCAACTGGCCTACCTGCGTTATCCGCTGCGCTGGCGCATCCACGAGCGTGACGCATCGATGACCATCTTCCTGCTGCACACTGGCCTTCGTTTGAGCGAAGCGCTTGCTCTACAACTGGATGATCTCCAGCTCTCCGACCGCAAGGGCGAGGTGACCGTGCGCCAGGGTAAGGGCGGGAAATCCCGGACGGTGCCCCTGAACGCTGCGGCGCGCAAGGCCCTGCAGGCATGGATGGAAGTGCGACGGCCCTTCAAGGGGTGTTACTTGTGGATCGGGATGGAAAACGGCGGGAGGAACGCCCTGAGCGGTCGCTCGGTCCAGCGTGCCCTGGTCCGCCAGGGGCGAGCTGCCGGGCTGGAGCGCCTGACCCCACATGTGCTGCGTCATACCTTCGCCAAGAACCTGGTCGATGCCGGCGTCGGGCTGGAGAAGGTTGCCGCGCTGCTCGGCCACTCCAACCTGAACACCACCCGCATCTATGTGACGCCCAATCAGCGGGACCTGGAGCAGGCGGTGGAAAAACTGGACCTATCCTAGACGGCGAGATCAAGAACCTGGAGAGGGGGACATCCGCAGGATCTCTTCAAGCTTCCAAGGACGGTATTGTCGCACTTCGATGCTGAGATTGATATGCCTGGGACCCAGTTCCGTGGTGGCATTGTTGTGGATATGCCCGTGCAGGTTGAGAAGCCCGGGCACGAGTGGGATGATCGGACGGTGAGAGAAGATCAGCCGCTTTCCATCTGGCGTTTCCATGCTGTAGGGGTCTCTGACCAGGGTGATCCCCAGGTCTCGATAAAACGCAATCCCGCGTCGATCATGGTTGCCTCGCAAAAGGTACAACCTGCCATTGAGCTGTGGCGCCAGGGATTCCATGTTTTCCTTCCTGCCAAATGCCAGGTCGCCAAGGTGGAAAACAATATTGCCCGGCTGAATATGCAGGTTCCAGTTCGCAATGATCATCTCCTGCCACCCATCAGGCCGATTGCAATAGCGGCCAATGTTGGCGTGGAAGAAGTGTGTATCCGAGACCAGCCAGGTCTGGGCGTCAAAAGGGAATTCTGATGTGGATGGTTCCATGTCAATACCTCGTAAGTGAAATGGTGATCTTATTATCAAATAGTGCTCGAAATGAGAATAACGACATTCCTTGTTAACCTCTTCGGTCATCCTGGGAATAAAAAAACGCTCCGCTGATTGGCTTTCCTATTCTGCCGGTTCGCGGAGCGTTTGCTATGGTGTGAATGAAGTCTTAATCCTTGATCCACTCCACGCTGACCAGCTCTTCCACGGCCTTGAATTCCGGATCGCCGGTGAGGATGATCGCTTTTTCTTGTATGGAGGCAGCCACGGCAAATGCATCTGCGTAGGAAAGGGTGTAATTCGCCTTCACATGAGCAGCATCGAGCACCAGCCCGCGGCTGGCTTCGAGCAGTTCGATCGGCAGGCTTTCGACGAGCGCCAGGACGCTTTGCGCCCAAGTCAATCCTCGCTCGCGTTCCACGATGTAGAGCACTTCCCCCAGGTTGATCATGCTCATCATAGCGCGACATTTCCCGGAATCAGCCAATGCCAGGAGTTCCTGCACCCGGGCTTTTCCCGCCTCATCGTCAAGATAAGCGAGCAGGGCAAAGCTATCCAGCAGGTAGACGGGTTTAGCGGGACTCACGTTTCCGTTCCTCGCCGCGCTCATCCAGGAGGGCTTTGGTCAGCGACTTTCCACCTTTCAACATACCAGCCCCTTCCCGGACAGGATCCTTCAGGGCGGGCACGATGGCCAGCACGCCGCCGTAATCGACCACCTTCAGGTTTGCACCCGGCTTCAGTCCGTACTTGGCGCGCATGGAGGCGGGAATGACCACCCAGCCTTTTTGAGATAGACGTACATTCATAAGCACCTCGCTTTGTTATACGATTTACAAGAAAAGTATAACATGATTCGGCCGCCTTGCGGCACATGGTTGATCATTTTGGGGAACCGTGTGTGGTAAGGCACCCATTATTTTGGGATCGATGGAAAGACAGGTTCAGGCGCTGGACTTGTTGCACACTTGTGCGACATGATCACCTTCCGCAATAAGAACAGATGTGCTAGTATGAGCACATCTGTTTTGCTCTCTGCATTGATCAGAGGCAAACCCAACCGTTTCAGGTCATACGACCCCCTATTCGTTTGCAGCATTTTCACCTGAAGCATGTCCACCGAGACATGCGCGGCGTGTGGAAAGACCCACTGAACCCACACCGCCAATTCCCTCCCGGAACCTTCATCCTCCAGGTCCGGGCCCAAGGGACAGACCGTACGTCAGCCCCACAGGATGGGAACGCGGGAACCGCGGCTGGCGATGCAAATTCCCGCATGTACGTCGGCTGTAGCCGGCGACCGGCTTAACGGCAGAACTTAATACTAACGGGGACAACTGCGGCCAAAA
>JAFGKO010000009.1 GCA_016928525.1 Anaerolineales bacterium
AAACGGGCTCAATTTGTAAGGTTCGATAGCGCCGGATTGAAATCCCGGTTACTTCGTCATCCGCTTTTAGCGGAAACTAAAGTTTATCAAGTTTTCGAAAACCTTGAATAAGTTATAATCCAAGGCTTAGTTGTGGATAACAAACGATCGAACGACCTTTTGTCCTTGGGGTGAACGACTGGTCGTATCTGGGCAAGCGACAGGTTATTAGCGGTGGGTGGCCCATTTGCAAAGGATGCCGAAACTCCTTTCATCACCTCGTTACCTTGGCCGCCAAGAGATTACAATTATGGATTGTGGCAGGCGCCTGAGAAGACCACACTGCCCTATGTTTTATAAGACTTACCCTGCAAGAAATGGGAACTGAAAATATTACCTGGAGGACCTCATGCGTTTCGGCCATTTTGATGACCAACACCGCGAATATGTAATTGAACGCCCTGACACTCCCCTACCCTGGATCAATTATCTGGGGAGCGTAGCCTACTTTGGCATTATCTCCAACACTGCTGGCGGGTACTCTTTTTATAAAGATGCTCGCTTGCGACGCCTGACTCGTTACCGTTACAACAACGCCCCGCTGGACATGGGCGGGCGTTATATTTACCTGCGGGATGACGCCCCGCATCTTTCTACGCCTCGAGTCTGGTCGCCGTCATGGATGCCGGTCCGCCGCTCGCTGGATTCCTACGAGTGCCGCCATGGGATGGGCTATACCACCATCAAATCCCAATTGGCGGGGATCGAATCCCAGACCCGCTATTTTGTCCCGCTCGGAGACGACCTCGAAATCTGGGAACTGACCCTCACTAATCAGCGCAGCGAAACCGCGGACTTATCCATCTTTTCTGCCGTCGAGTTCGCGCTATGGGATGCTAATGATGACGCCACCAACTTCCAGCGCAATTATTCTGTGGGGGAGGTAGAAGTTGCCCCCTTCTCTCTACCAGGGCGAGGCGCTGCCCTGAGCTTGTCGAAGGGGGGCGGGGGTGAGGGCCGGGTAATTTTCCACAAAACCGAATACCGCGAACGCCGTGACCATTTCGCCTACTTCGCTTGCTCTGAACCGCTGGCCGGGTTCGACACTGATCGCGAGGCCTTCCTCGGTCCATATCGGGGCTGGGATGCGCCTCAAGCGGTGGAAGCAGGCCACTCCTCTGGTTCGATCGCGCACGGCTGGCAACCCATCGGCGCACAGCATGTAAAAGTCCATTTGGAGGCGGGTGAACAGAAAAAAGTCATCTTCGTCCTCGGTTATCACGCAAACCCCGTTGACGAGAAGTTCGATCCCCCGGATTCGCAAACGATAAACAAATGCTTGGTATTGCCGGTCATTGAAAAGTATCTCCAGCCTGAAACAGTTGAAAGCGCTTTTCAAGTCTTGCGCGAATATTGGGATGGGCTGTTGAATAAGTTTCTGGTGATTACGCCAGATGCCCATACCAACCGCATGGTCAACATCTGGAACGCCTACCAGGTGATGATTACGTTCAACATGAGCCGCTCGGCCTCCTACTTCGAGAGCGGCATCGGGCGCGGCATGGGTTTCCGCGATTCGAACCAGGATTTGCTGGGTTTCATGCACCTGATCCCGGAGCGGGCCCGCGAACGCATTCTGGACCTGGCCGCCACGCAATTGCCAACAGGCGGCGCATACCACCAATACCAACCGTTGACCAAGCGTGGTAACAATGATGTGGGCGGCAATTTCAATGATGATCCGCTCTGGCTGGTGCTTTCGGTAGCCGCTTATCTAAAAGAGACCGGCGACTGGAGCATCCTGGATGAGCCAGTGCCTTACGATAATGTTCCTGGCACGGAAAAGCCGCTTGTTGAACATTTGCAGCGCTCGATCCAGTACACGCTGGATCGCCTTGGCCCGCACCGACTGCCACTGATCGGCCGCGCCGACTGGAACGATTGCCTGAACCTGAACTGTTTCTCGGATGCGCCTGGACAATCCTTCCAGACCACTACGAACAAAGAGGGCAAAGTAGCCGAATCGGTCTTCATTGCCGGCTTGTTTGTGCTGGCGGCGAAAGAAATGGCTGAACTGGTTGAACGCTACAAGCCTGTCCTGAGCATGGCCGAAGGATTGAAAGTTGAAGCTTTGCCCAAAACATTCAACCTTCAACCTTCAACTTTTTACACAGATGCGGCTGAACAAATGGGACAAACCATCTGGACCCACGGCTGGGATGGCGACTGGTTCCGGCGCGCGTACGATGACTTCGGTCACGTGCTTGGGTCGAAGGAAAACGACGAGGGGCGCATCTTCATCGAGCCGCAAGGGATCTGTGTCATGGCTGGCCTGGGAATGGAGGATGGCCGCGCCGAAAAGGCCTTGGACTCGGTGGCCGAGCATCTGGCTACACCGCATGGTATCGTCCTGCACCAGCCAGGTTTCACAAGATACTATCTACACCTGGGCGAAATCTCGACGTACCCTGCCGGTTATAAAGAGAACGCGGGGATTTTCTGTCACACCAATCCCTGGATCATGATCGCCGAAACGATGATTGGGCGCGGTGACAAGGCGTTCGATTATTACCTGCGCATCAATCCATCGGCGCGTGAAGAACTGAGCGATGTACATCGTTGCGAGCCGTATGTCTATGCCCAGATGATTGCGGGCAAAGATGCGCCCACCCATGGCGAGGCCAAAAACTCCTGGCTGACGGGCACCGCCGCCTGGAACTATGTTGCCATCACCCAATGGATCCTGGGCATCCAGCCTACATATGATGGGCTACAGATCGCGCCGGTCATCCCCTCCGCATGGGATGGCTTCGAAGTGGTGCGCAATTACCGGGGAGCCCGCTACGAGATCAAGGTCGAGCGGCGCGGGCCGGGCAACAGCATCCAATTGGAAGTAGATGGCCTTCCCATCGCCGGAACGGTTGTGCCCTTCCCCCAGTCAGAGGCAAAACAAGTTTGTGTTCTTGTAATAGTGAAGTAAATTTGTTTGGGTATAGAAGGAATCCTTATGCGCCGCGCAATTACTGTTCTTCTGGTGATTGTTTTTGGGCTTTCGGCTTGCGATCAAGTGGTTTCTCCCCCCGCTCCACTGACTACAACGGCCATTCCAACCCCTCTCGCTTTCGATGCCGGCCAGTCGGTCTCAGAACGAGTCGACACGTTGCTGGGTCAGATGACGCTGGACGAGAAAATCGGCCAGATGACGCAAGTTGAAGAGAATAGTATCCAGCCAGGCGACATCACCCACTATTTCATCGGCTCGATTTTGAGCGGTGGAGGTGGCAGTCAGTCTGCGAACTCGGCAAGATCCTGGGCCAGGACAATCGAAGGGCTCCAGCAAGAGGCGTTGGCAACCCGCCTGGGCATCCCCATCATTTATGGCGTGGACGCGATCCACGGTCACGCAAGTTTATACGGTGCAACGGTCTTTCCGCAGCCAATCGGCCTGGGCGCTACCTGGAATGCCGACCTAGTCCGCCAGATCGGGCAGGCGACCGCCGAAGAGATGCTGGCAACGGGTATCCCCTGGAATTTTGCCCCGGTCATTGCTGTCCCGCAGGATATCCGTTGGGGCCGGACGTATGAGTCCTACGGGGAGGACACCGATCTGGTGAGTGAATTGGGCGTTGCTTTCATTGAAGGACTGCAATCCCTGCCTGACGGATACACGCCCGCTTCAGGCCAGGACCTGTACCTGTTGGCGACGCCCAAGCATTTTCTCGGCGATGGCGGTACCACCTTCGGCACATCGACCCAGGTTATCTATAAACCTTACTTGATCGATCAGGGCGATATGCGCTTCGATGAAGCCATGATCCGAAGCTTATTCCTGCCGTCTTACCGGGCTGCCCTGGATAGTGGCGCAAAGAGTGTCATGATTTCCTTTAGCAGTTGGAACGGGACTATGATGCACGCCCAGGAATACTGGATTACCGATGTGCTCAAGGGCGAACTTGGTTTCCAGGGTTTTGTCGTCTCCGACTGGGGCGGCATAGACCAGATTGACGACGATTATTACACGTCTGTCGTTACAGCCATCAACGCCGGCATAGATATGAACATGGTTCCCTATGATTATGTCCGCTTTATTGATACGATGAAACAGGCTGTCCAGGAGGGCGATATCCCCGAAGGACGGATTGACGACGCCGTGCGCCGCATTCTGACGGTCAAATTCGAGCTTGGCTTGTTCGACCACCCGTATGCTGACCCGGCTTTGCTCGATTCTGTTGGCTCGGACGAGCACCGTGCGCTGGCGCGCCAGGCCGTGCGTGAGTCGCTGGTGTTGCTGAAGAATGATAATTCCACTCTCCCGATTGCCAAGGACACACCCTTGATCTACGTTGCCGGGCAGGGAGCGGATGACATTGGGATGCAGTGCGGAGGTTGGACGACTGAGTGGCAGGGCAAGACCGGGGATATCCAACTCGGCACAACCATCTTGCAAGGCATTCAGGCGACGGTCTCGAAGGGTGCAAAGGTGGAATATAATGTCCGCGGTGAATTCGATGGAATGGCAGATATCGGTATTCTCGTAGTCGGCGAGCAGCCTTACGCTGAAGGAGTAGGCGATGCGAGCGACCTGAGTCTCTCGCAGACAGATATGCAGGTCATTACAAACCTGCGCGCTCACAGCCGGAAACTGGTTGTCATTATTCTTTCCGGGCGGCCGCTTGTCATCACTGAGCAGTTCCAGATTGCAGATGCCTGGGTAGCAGCCTGGCTCCCCGGCACGGAAGGCGCGGGAGTGACCGATGTCCTATTTGGCAATTATCCTTTTACCGGGAAACTCCCTTATACCTGGCCGCGGGCTAACGAGCAGTTGCCCCTCAACAAAAACAACGCAGCCGACCTGACTGGCTGTGATGCCCCGCTGTTCCCCTATGGTTACGGCTTGGGCGAAGCTGGCAGCCAACCCGTTGAATGACCAGACTGCCCGTAAAATCTAATTACAAACAAGACCCTATCTGAAAAATGAGCTCAAGGCGGTGCTCCGCAGGAGCTCTTCGCCAGAGAATTCGACGAGAGCAATTTTTGGATATATGTTTAAGGAGCATCATCTTGAGTGATCAAAAATTTACATTCCCGAAAGATTTTGTCTGGGGGGCAGCTACAGCATCTTATCAGATCGAAGGCGCCTGGGATGAAGATGGCAAGGGCGAAAGCATCTGGGACCGTTTCAGCCACACGCCGGGAAAAGTGGATAATGGCGATACGGGTGATGTAGCCTGCGACCATTATCATCGCTGGCAGGAAGATTTGGCCCTGATAAAGGAAATTGGGCTGGATGCCTATCGATTCTCGATAGCGTGGCCGCGCATCCTTCCCGATGGCCGTGGAAAGGTCAACCAGGCC
Source organism: Anaerolineales bacterium (assembly GCA_016928525.1). The sequence goes on from JAFGKO010000009.1 coordinate 5,335, forward strand.
GGGCTCGATTTCTACAGCCGCCTGGTTGATGCTCTGCTGGAAGTCGGCATCGAACCGTATATCACCCTGTATCACTGGGACCTGCCGCAACGCCTGCAAGATGAGGGCGGCTGGCCGGCGCGCCAGATCGTGGATGCTTTTAGCGAATATGCGGATGTCGTCAGCCGCGCGTTAGGCGACCGTGTCCACAACTGGATCACCTTCAACGAGCCATTTGTAAGCGCATTTGTCGGGTACCTTGAAGGACGCCACGCGCCGGGGATCAAAGATCAGCACCAGGCGCTGGCAGCTTCACACCATTTGCTGTTATCGCATGGAGCGGCTGTATCGGTTCTGCGCCAGAATAGCCCTGATGCAAGTGTTGGCATTACCCTGAATTTGACTCCGCAGGTGCCGGCCTCCCCGAGCATCGCTGACAGGAAAGCCTCCACCTGGAAGGATGGACACATCAACCGCTGGTTCCTCGATCCGTTGGTTGGCCGGGTCTACCCGCAGGACTTGGTCGATGCGTATGGCGATGCGATGGAATTCGTTCAAGCCGGGGATCTCGAAATTATTTCATTGCCGATTGACTTTCTGGGAGTCAATTATTACACGCGCGGCATCAACCGCTCTGCACAGATTCCTGAAGAAGAAAATGCCCCCCGCACCGTATTCCCCAATGACGAATTAACAGAAATGGATTGGGAAGTCTACCCCGATGGCATGTACCAGATACTCGGGCGTCTGCATTTCGACTACAATTTTCCTGCCATTTACATTACCGAGAACGGCGTGGCTTTCAAAGATCACGTCGGCCCAGATGGGCAGGTGGATGACCCTGCACGCCTGAGTTACATCAAGCGCCACCTGGAAAAAGTGCATCAGGCTATTGCCATTGGCGTTCCCGTCAAGGGATACTTTGCCTGGTCCTTGCTCGATAATTTCGAATGGGCTTTCGGTTATGCCAAACGCTTCGGCCTGATTTACGTGGACTACGAGACACAGCAACGTATCCCGAAATCCAGCTCGAAGTGGTACGCGCAGGTGATCCAAGAGAACTCCGTTGGTTGAGTAGGCGGTGTTCGTCCGCCGTATCGAAACCAACTAGTGACAAGAGAACAAAAGATTTCACAAAAACCTGTGGTCTCGACACGCGCCCCGCTAAGCGGAGCGGTGCGGGGTACGTCCCTCGAAAACCACTCGGGACTACTCGACCAGCGAGGAAAATTATGCAATACGGGCATTTCGACGATAACGCAAAAGAATATGTCATCACCCACCCCGATACGCCAGCCTCTTGGAGCAACTACCTGGGCTCCACTGAGTATGGGGCAATCATTACCAACAACGCTGGTGGTTACGGTTTCTTCCAGTCAGGCGCGCGCGGACGCTTCCTGCGCTTGCGTTTCAACAGTGTCCCGCTCGACCAGCCTGGTCGCTACTTCTACCTGCGCGATAACGGGGACGGCGATTACTGGTCAGCCTCCTGGCAGCCAGTGGGCAAGCCGCTCGATCAATACCAGTCTATCTGCCGCCACGGCACGGCCTATACGGTTATCGAATCGCGCTATGCGGGTATTGCTGCCGAAACCACCTACTTCGTCCCGCTCGGCCAGACCTTCGAATATTGGCGTTTGAAGGTTACCAACGAGAGCGACCATCCCCGCGAGCTATCCCTGTTTTCTTTCTGCGAATTTACAAATCAGTGGGACACCTTCCAGGACTCGGTCAACCTGCAATACTCTCTTTTCATCGTGCGCGGCGAGTTGACAGGAGACAAACTGTTGCGGCTTGCTATCCAGGATAATTTGACCTCCGAAACCGAGGGTTTCTTCCTGCACGACATTGCGCGTCATACCTGGATGGGGATGTCTGGTTCCGTTATAAAAGGTTTTGATACCAGTCGGGAATCTTTCCTGGGACCCTACCGCAGTTACCATAATTCGCTGGCCGTCGAGCAGGGATGCTGCGCGAACAGCACCGTTTACGGTGACAATGCCTGCGGCAGCCTGCAAACCGACCTCAGCCTCCAACCCGGCGAGAGCCGCGAGATCTTGCTCATGCTCGGCATCGGCGATGCGCGCACTGTCGGTAAACGGATCTTCATCGAATTCGGCTCGCTCGAACGAGCCGAGTTGGAACTGAAAAAATTAAAATCCCACTGGCATGATCGGCTTGGCAGCCTGATCGTCGAAACGCCCGATGAGGAATTCAATCATACGGTCAACGTCTGGGGCTTGTACAACAGCCTGATTACCTTCGCCTGGTCGCGCGCCGCCAGCCTGGTTTACAACGGCGAACGCGATGGGCTGGGCTTCCGCGACTCGGTCCAGGACTTGCTCGGCGTGGTGGCCGCCATCCCGGACGAGGCGCGCCAGCGCCTGGAACTGATGCTGACGGGACAGGTTTCCAACGGCGGCGCGATGCCCGTCATCAGGCCCTTCGAGCACCGGCCTGGCCACGAGACGCCGCCTGCTGACGAAGAATATCGCTCAGACGATTGCCTGTGGTTCTTCAACGCCGTGCCTGCCTATGTCAACGAGACGGGCGACTTCGACTTCTACAACAAAGTCTTGCCTTACGCCGATCAGGGCGAAGCGACCGTCTTCGGTCACCTGCGGCGCGCACTCGAATTCAACTTGGAACGCACGGGAAAGCACGGCCTGCCGTGTGGCCTGTCCGCGGACTGGAACGATTGCCTGCGGCTGGGTTACTACGGCGAGAGCCTGTTCGTTGCCTTCCAGGTGCGGCTGGGGCTGACTGTTTATGCCGAAATAGCCGATCGATTGGGCTATCCCGAAGAGGCTGCCTGGGCACTAAATGAGCGCGAGAAATTGGATTCCAATATTCAGGCCTACACCTGGGACGGTGACTGGTTCATCTGGGCCATCGCAGAAGATGGCACGGTCTACGGCACAAAAGATTATGAGGAAGGTCAGGTTTACCTGAACACACAGGTCTGGTCAGTCATCAGCGAAGCGGCCACACCGGAACAGGCCGAGCGTTGCATGGAAACTGTCCATACGCAGCTTGCCACCCCCTATGGATTGATGCTTTGTGCCCCGCCTTTCGTCAAAGCTCCTATCGAGGTGATGCGCGCCGTGGTCTTCAACCCGGGTATCAAAGAGAATGCCGGTATCTTCAACCACACGCAAGGCTGGGGCGTGATGGCCGCGTGCATGCTGGGGGACGGCGATCGCGCCTACGAATATTATCGTGCCGCCATGCCGGCGGCCTATAATACCCGTGCTGAAATCCGCCAATGCGAGCCGTACGTCCAGTCGCAGACCACCTACTCCACTTTCTCCCCCCGCCCGGGCAACTCGCGCACATCCTGGTTGACGGGCGCAGCGGCGTGGAGCTACTTCAGCGCGACACAATACATCTTGGGCATCCGCCCTGAATTGGACGGTTTGCGGATCGACCCGTGCATCCCGTCAGCTTGGGACGGCTTTTCTGTGACGCGCAGGTTCAGGTCCAGTACGTATCGGATCGTCGTCCATAACCCGCAGGGGGTGTGCAGGGGTGTTGTCAAAATGACCGTAAACGGGAAAAAAGTTCCTGGAAATTTAATTCCGGCGGATTTGCCCGGCGACGAGCACCGGGTTGATGTCTGGCTGGGAAGGTAATTGGGAAAATTATTTCGCCATAACAAATTTCGAAATCTTGATCGGAAGAACTTGACTCTTGTGAAAAAAAATGCTATATTAAGAATAGTCAAGTGTACTAATAGACTTTATAGACTATGAGACTTTCCAAACGCGGTGAATACGGCCTGCGGGCAATGATCTTCCTGGCCCATGCCTATAACGAATCGCCCGATGCTATGGTGCAGATCAAAGACATCTCGGCGCAGGAGAAGATTCCGGCTAAATATCTGGAGCAGATTTTATTAGCGCTCAAAAATGCCGGACTATTGCAAAGTCGCATGGGCATTGGCGGCGGCTACTACTTGGCGCGCCAACCAGAAGACATCAACCTGGGGCAGATCTTCCGCGTGCTGGACGGGCCGCTGGCACCCGTCCGCTGCGTGAGCCACATGGCCTACGAACCTTGCAGCTGCCCCGACGAACGCACCTGCGGACTGCGCATGGTGATGGGTGATGTACGTAACGCAATCGCCGATATCCTTGAAAACACAACACTGGCTGACGTGACCGAACGCGTCGAAGCGGCGCGCACCTTACTGGAAAACTGAGGCTTCGAATCGTGGCGATAGGTTTCGCCGCGATAAAAGTGAGTTTGATAGTCTATTATTTCTATAGACTTTATTGGCTAGTTGATAGCCCGGAGGCAAATATGAAAATTTTGTTTCGCTTCCTCCTTGCAGGGCTTTTGATTGTCCTGATCGTCACTGCCTGTATCCCTTTCGCTGCTCCCGCAAATGGAGAATCATTACAAGGCAAAATCACTGTCTCTGGTGCATTTGCACTCTATCCTCTCGTGCTTAGATGGTCAGAAGAATTCCAAAAAGTCTATCCCGGCGTGAAGTTCGATATCGCTGGCGGGGGCGCAGGGAAAGGTATGGAAGATATTCTGGCACAAAAAGTAGATATTGGTATGGTTTCGCGCGAGATTACGCCGGAGGAAGAAACACAGGGTGCCTACCCAATTGCGGTTGCCAAAGACGCGGTCTTTCCCATGATTAGCGAGCAAAACCCTGTTTTGAGTGAATTATTAGCCAGGGGTGTAACTCGCGAAACTCTAACAAAGATTTTCATTACCGGTGAGGTCAGAACCTGGGGACAGGTAGTTGGCAAAACTGATATCACTGATGAAATTCATGTGTATACGCGTTCAGAAACTTGCGGCGCGGCCGAAACCTGGGGACTCTACCTTGGCGGCGGGCAGGCAGATTTGTCTGGAAACGGCAGATTTGGCGATTCCGGCATTATCCGGGCGCTAATCAAAGACCCGCTGGGTATTGGTTACAGCAATCAGATCTATGCCTATGGCCTTGGAGATATACCCCCGGCTGGGACTATTGTCCTGCCAATCGACTTGAATGGTAACAAGCAGGCGGAATCAGATGAGATCCTCGATACGCGCCAGAAAGCAACTGCAGCGGTCGCTTCGGGACTTTATCCTGCTCCTCCATCCCGGATTCTATACCTGGTAACGAACGGTAAACCGGATGGCATAGTTCAGGTTTTCATCGAATGGGTTCTGTTGGAAGGCCAGGACCTCGTTGATCGCCTGGGATACGTGCAGCTTTCATCAAAACTGTTGGATAGCTCATTGCAAAAAATCAGGTGAGCAAAAGCCACCTTTTTCATATTTTATATCCCACTAAGGAGAACTCCAAATGGAATTGACAATCTTGCTCTACGTGTTGGTCGGTTTTTTGGCCCAAACTATCGATGGTGCATTAGGTATGGCCTACGGGGTCAGTTCGAACACATTCCTGCTCAGCGTTGGCGTGTCGCCAGCAATTGCCAGCGCCAGCGTACATGTGGCGGAAACATTTACGACCGCTGTATCGGGTGTTTCACACTGGCGTTTGGGAAATGTGGACAAAGATCTGTTCAAAAAGTTGATCATCCCCGGTGTGTTGGGAGCAATCCTCGGCGCTTATATCCTCACACAAATTGATGGCAATGTCATCAAACCCTACATCTCAGCCTATCTGCTGGTCATGGGCATTCTCATCCTGGTAAAAGCATTACGCAGCGATCATAAAGATAGACAAGTGAATGATCATATCAGCATCCTGGGCGTGGTCGGTGGTTTCTTCGATGCCATCGGTGGTGGCGGTTGGGGTCCCATTGTGACCACTACGCTTGTGGCACGTGGCAATAATCCGCGCTTCACGATTGGCTCGGTCAATCTATCTGAATTCTTCGTGACATTCTCGCAGTCAGTGGTCTTCATCTTTACCCTTTCCTCCGACCTGCTTTCCAATTGGCAGGTGATCATAGGTCTGTTGGTTGGTGGTGTAATTGCTGCCCCTTTCGCTGCACTGGTGACAAAAAAATTGCCCGTACGCGCGTTGATGGGCATGGTCGGTCTGCTCATTATTGGGTTGAGCATAAGGACGATCGTGCTGGCGTTTATATAACCATTTCCTGATGAACAACTAGAGGCCTCCCTTTAGATAGTCTGGCGAAAGCTCACCGTGTAATGAACTTTCACTTTCAAAAAAAAGGAGAATGAACCAATGTCTAAAATATCTCGTTTGACCCTGACAATCGCCGTTGCGATTGCCCTGTTGCTCCCGGCTTGTGGTGCGGAGACCGCAGGTTCTGATTCGGGGGAAATGAAAGGCACGCTGACTATTTCAGGCGCCTTTGCCCTGTACCCGATGATGACACGCTGGGCAGAAGAGTATCAGAGATTAAACCCGGGCGTGCAGTTCGATATTTCGGCGGGAGGCGCAGGCAAAGGCATGACCGACGCCCTCTCCGGCGCAGTGGATATCGGCATGGTCTCTCGCGATGTGACAGCCGAAGAAGAGGCCCAGGGCGCTTACTGGGTGCCCGTTACCAAGGATGCTGTTTTCCCAGTGGTCAACGCTCAGAATCCCGTCTTGGTGGATTTAATGAAAATCGGCTTGAGTCAAGATGTCTTCGAAGGCATCTTCATCACTGGTGAGATCAAAACCTGGGGACAGGCCATCGGCAAACCCGAAATCACGGATGAAATCCACGTCTATACGCGCTCGGATGCCTGTGGCGCAGCTGAAACCTGGGCCAAGTACTTGGGCGGCAAACAAGAGAACTTGCTGGGCATCGGTGTGTTTGGCGATCCCGGCTTGCTGGATGCGGTCATCAAAGACCCACAGGGCATTGGTTTCAACAACCTGAACTATGCCTACGATATGGCCAGTGGAGCAGCAGTGACGGGCGCGGCCATCCTGCCGATCGATGTCAATGGCAACAGCCAGATCGACCCTGATGAGACTCTGACAACCAAGGATGAAGCAGTGGCAGCCGTGGCGAATGGTAGATATCCCTCCCCGCCTGCTCGCGTGGAGAACCTGGTTACCAATGGGAAACCGGAAGGCTTGGTCCAGGCTTTCATCCAGTGGATCTTGACAGGTGGACAGCAATATCTCGAAGAAGCAGGCTATATCCCGCTACCGCCTGATCAAGTGGATGCTTCCTTGCTGAAAGTTCAATGAGGAGAATTAATCCTGTAGCGGAAACCGGGAGGGATGAAAAGGGGGCGAAAGTCCATCTTTCGCCCCTCCCGGCACGCCGGGATCAGGATCGCTCGGCTAGCCGGACGCTTTTCTTGCTGACGCTCCTGCCGCCTGCCCTGGTGCTGGTCATCCTGATCGCCCTGGCTGCCCGTGCCTGGCCTATCCTGGGTGAACATACGCTCTGGGAACTGCTTGCGGGCACCGAATGGAAGCCATTGCAAGGATCATTCGGCTTTTGGCCCTTTATCGCTGGCACAGTTTGGGTGACGGTTGTAGCAGTAGCCCTCGCCATCCCACCCTGCCTGCTGACCGCCATCTATTTGTCGGAATACGCGCGCCAATCCATACGTGCGATCATGAAGCCATTACTCGACCTGCTGGCAGCCATCCCCTCGGTGGTCTATGGCGTGTGGGGCATGGTGGCAATTGTGCCCTGGGTGGAACATACTCTGGTGCCTTTCTTCAGGCGCTGGCTGGGTTTCTTGCCTTTCTTTGTCAGCGCCAACCCGACCGGCTTCAGCATACTGGCAGGCGGGATCGTCCTGGCGGTCATGATTGCGCCTTTCATCATTGCTGTAACCTACGAGGTCATGGCTACGGTACCAGAAGGTTTGCGTCAGGCCTCGCTGGCGTTGGGCGCCACTCGTTGGCAGACGGTCAAATCCGCGGTGTTGCCGCAGACGTTGCCGGGCATCCTGGCCGGGATTATACTGGGCTCGTCGCGTGCGCTCGGGGAAACGATGGCGGTGCTGATGGTGGTCGGGAACGTCCCGCAGGTGCCGGGGTCCGTGTTTGATGCGGCCTATCCGCTTCCGGCGCTGATCGCCAACAATTATGGCGAGATGATGTCCATCCCTATGTACGACGCGGCGTTGATGGGCGCGGCGTTGATTTTGCTGGTCATTGTGCTGGTCTTCAACGTCGCATCCACGCTCGTCCTGCGGCGCATCATGGGGCGGGTCAGGAGGGCCTGGTAATGAAAAGAGGCTGGCGTAAACGCCATATCGAGGAAGCCATTTTGAATGGGCTAATGCTGATCTCGTTCCTGGTGGTGGCAGGCGCGCTGGTGCTGATCCTGGGCACGGTGCTGGTCAAAGGCTTGCCTGCGCTGAACTGGCAGATGGTCACGCAAACGCCCAAAGGCGGCTATTACCTGGGCAAGGAAGGCGGCATCTTGAACGCCATCCTCGGCTCGTTGTACCTGGCCGGCGGCGGGACGCTCCTAGCGCTGATCTTCAGCCTGCCGATCGCGCTCTACCTGGAAACTTATGTAAGCAAATCACCCTGGGGACGCTATGTGCGACTGTCTCTGGACGTGTTGTGGGGCATCCCCTCTATCGTGTACGGCGCATTTGGATTCACGCTCATGCTCAGCCTGGGCTTGCGCGCTTCCCTGTTAGGCGGAATCATTGCCCTGGCGCTGCTTGAACTACCCATCATGACGCGTGCTATGGATGAGGTGATCCGCCTGATGCCCGCTGACCTGGAACAGGCTTCTCTGGCGTTGGGCTCGACACGCCTGGAAACCGCCGTCCACGTCGTCACGCGCCAGATGCTGCCCGGCATCCTGACTGCCATCCTGCTGGCTTTCGGGCGCGGCATTGGCGATGCGGCCTCGGTGTTATTCACCGCAGGGTACACCGACCGTATTCCGACCTCACTAATGCGCCCGGTCGCCTCGCTGCCGCTGGCCGTCTTCTTCCAATTGGGCACGCCCTTCCCGGAAGTGCAGCAACGCGCCTATGCCTCCGCGTTGATCCTTACCGTGATTGTGCTGGCTATCAGCCTGGGTTCGCGTTGGGTGGCGGCGCGGATGGGAAAATACACTGTGAAATGACGAGGAAGGAACTTATGGAACCCCACATTCAAATCCGAAACCTGGATGCCTATTACAATAGTCACCAGGCTTTGAAGGGCATCAATCTGGAGATTCCCAAGCAACAGATCACGGTCATCATGGGACCCTCGGGTTGCGGGAAAACCACCTTGCTCAAAAGCTTGAACCGCTTCCTCGAGCTGACTGATGGCACGCGTATCACCGGAGAAGTCCTGATCGATAACGAGAACGTATACGCGCGCGAAATGGACGTGACCGAGATCCGCAAGAAAGCTGGCCTGCTGGCGCAACGACCTTACCCGCTGCCGATGTCCATCTACGATAACGTGGCCTATGGTATGCGCATCCACAACATGAAAAAAGGACGTAACTTGGAGGTGGCTGTCCGGCATTATTTGGAAGTTGCCGGTCTTTGGGACGAGGTCAAGGATCGCCTGCATGCCCCCGCTATGGGACTGTCCATTGGCCAGCAACAACGCTTATGCCTGGCGCGCGGGCTGGCTGTCGAGCCGGAAATTCTGTTGGGAGACGAGCCCACCTCGGCGCTCGATCCCATCTCCGCTCAACACATCGAGGGTCGCTTGCAAGACTTGAAAGAAAAATATACCATCGTGCTGGTGACTCATATCCTGCGCCAGGCCAAACGGTTGGCAGATTATGTCATTTTTATGTATTTGGGAGAAGTGGTGGAAGCCGGTCCAGCGCAGGAAGTCTTCGAGAATCCCAAGGAGGCGCGCACGCGGGCATATTTGGAAGGACAGTTTTAGCTGCAAACAGTGGGTGAGAAGCAGCAAGAATTGTTGAGTCTAGATCAGTTTCTCTTCTGATCGGACTCCGCCTCAACTCTTTTCTAAATTGTCAGTCGTGTTTGTTACATATGACACGATTGACTTTGCATTTCCTGTGGTATACAATGATTCTAAGATGTGATATTTATCACAAATCCGTCTAAGTTCGCGCCAAAGGACGGTATCTGGGAGCATCTTGGAGCGCCATCTCAACTTTTGTGGCCTTATTTGGGTCACGGAGGAGGGCCTATGCAACGTGCTTCCATCGCAAGTGTCTGCCCGTATTGTGGGGTCGGGTGTGGCTTATATATCACCACCGAAGCGGGCAAGATCACCGGCCTGGACTACATGACCGAGCATCCCGTCAATGAGGGAGCCTTATGTCCAAAGGGAAATGCCAGTTTGGACATTGTCTATCACCATGACAGACTGCTCTATCCCATGCAGCGGGTGGACGGTCGCCTCGAACGCATCTCGTGGACAGAGGCGCTGACCACTGTTGCAGCGCGCCTGCACCGCATCCAGGCCGAGTCCGGGCCGGATGCGCTGGGTTTCCTGGCCTCGGCCAAGGCGACCAACGAGGAGAATTATCTCTTCCAGAAACTGGCGCGCATGCTCGGGACCAACAACATCGACCATTGCGCCCGTCTCTGACACAGTCCCACAGTGGCCGGTCTGGCCGCTACCCTGGGCTCGGGCGCAATGACCAATCCCATCGTCGATCTGGCCAACGCTGACTGCATCTTTGTGATCGGCTCCAACTTTGCCGAGAACCACCCTATCGTCTCACGTTGGGTGCTGGATGCGAAACAGCGCGGCGCGACGCTGATTGTGGCTGACCCGCGTTTCACTCCTACCGCCTGGTCGGCAGACTTGTTCCTGCCGCTTTTACCCGGCACTGACACGTCGCTCGTCAACGCGATGATGAATGTCATCATTGCAGAGGGATTGTGGAATGAGGAGTTTGTTGAGGAACGCGTGGATGGCTTTGATGACCTGTGCGATATGGTCTCGCTATACCCGCCAGAGCGCGCCGCAAAAATTACGGGTGTTCCAGCAGAGGATATTGTCAAGGCGGCGCGGGCGTATGCCACAGCAGAGGCCTCATCTATTGTGTATTGCATGGGCATCACCCAACACACCTGTGGCACCGAGACGGTCAAGAATCTGGCCAACCTTGCCATGTTGACCGGACAGATCGGCCGGCCCGGTACAGGTGTCAACCCGCTGCGCGGCCAGGACAACGTGCAAGGTGCCTGCGATATGGGCGCGCTACCCAATGTCTACCCCGGATACCAGCCGGTGACGGATGAAGCCAACCGCACCAGCTTTGCCCGCGCCTGGGGGCTTGCGCCGGAAGACCTGTCGCTCAAGAACGGGCTGACGCTGGTCGAAATGACGCAGGCCATTGACGAAGGAAAACTGCGCGGCATGGTCATCCTGGGAGAGAATCCGGTTGTGGGCGACCCGAATGCCGCGCATGTGACGGAAGCGCTTAAAAAGCTGGACTTCCTGGCCGTGATCGAAATCTTCCCCTCCGAAACAACTGAACTGGCGCATGTGATCTTGCCAGCGGCGTCGTTCGCCGAGAAACGCGGCACCAAGACCGCCACCGACCGCCGTGTGCAGTGGCTGGAACGTGCCGTCGAACCGGTTGGCGAAGCCATGGCCGACTGGAAGATCATCTGTCGCCTGGCGGCGCGCATGGGCTTCGAGAAGGCCTTCACCTATCCGCACGAGGAGGCCATCTTCTACGAAATCCGGGCGATGGTGCTTAGTTATGCCGGTCTCAGCCCGGAGCGATTGCAGAACACAATTGGAGGCATCCCCTGGCCATGCCTGGACACAGACGATCCTGGTATGCCGATCCTGTACACCAAATCCTTCAACCGCCCTGGCGGAAAAGGGAAAATGTCGCCAGTAGAATATCTCCCGCCTGCCGAAGCCACATCTGACGAATATCCGCTGGTGCTGACTAGCGGGCGCGTCGTGCTGCACTACAACGCCGGAGCAATGACGCGCCGCACGCGTGCCTTGCAAGAGCGCGAGCCGGAACTGTTCGTGCAGGTCAACCCGCAGACCGCTGAGTCCTACGGGGTTCGGGAACTGGCCGAGGCGTTCGTTACAACGCGCAGGGGAGAAGCCAAAGCGAAGGTGCGCATTACTCGTCGTATCCCGCCCGGGGTGCTGTTCATGCCTTTCCATTTCCCTGAAATGAACTTCCTGACCAATGACGCGCTCGACCCGACTGCCAAGATTCCCGAATACAAGGTGGCCGCCTGCCGCATTCGGCCGGTTGAGGAAGGAGGCGGCCATGCCTAAGGTCTTTTATCTTGACGTGACGCGCTGCACTGGTTGCCGCGCCTGCGAGGTGGCTTGCGAGCGCGAGCATCACGGCCGCTCGAACATGTTTGTGCAGGTGATCGATGAAAGTTACGCCGTGCCGATCAATTGCCGCCACTGTGAGGAGAACCCTTGTATCGAGGTCTGCCCCACGCAGGCCATCCATCGCGAAACGCCCGACATCGTCTCGATTGCGTCGATGAAGTGTATCGGCTGCCAGTTGTGCTCGCTGGCCTGCCCGTTCGGCGCGATCTGGTTCGACAAGTTGAGCAAAGTAGCCCGCAAGTGCGACCGCTGCCTGGCCCGCCTGGAACGCGGCGAGGAACCGGCCTGCGTGACCACCTGCTCGGCGCGGGCGCTGGCTTATGGCGAAATGCACGAGATGATAGCGCTGGCCGAAGAACGCGGTGAACACGCCATCTTCCATCGCTCCAGCGGCGATTTCGGCACGCTGGTGACCATCCCGCGCAGTTGGAACGGAAAAGGAGAGTAACATGCTGCTCGACACCAAGACAACCATCTCCCAAGATTTACAGGAGCGCCTGCGGTCTCCCTATCTGCGGATCGACGAAATCCGTGAGGACATGATCATTGCCAGCGCTTCGCCCCAGGACCTTGTGCCTGCTGTCCGTTTTATCCACGATATGCTCGGCGGACGGTTCATGACCTCTGCTGGGGCAGATATGCGTCCATTAAATGGCATGTACCAGGTGACGCAGTTGTTTGCGCTGGACAAAGAGAAGGCCTTCCTGGTGTTGAACGTGGAAATCGACCCGGCGCAGGCCAGCATCCCAAGCATTGTGGGTATCATCCCCGGTGCGGGCTGGGCCGAGCGCGAAGTGTACGACATGATCGGCGTGGAGCCTATCGGCCATCCCGACCCGCGCCGCCTGGTGCTGCCCGACGACTGGCCGGATAATGTTCATCCGCTGCGCAAGGATTTCAAGGTGGACGAACGTCCGCCCGCCGCGCCGGAGAACAAGGTGCGCATCAATATCCCGCCCAAAGATGCCAGCGTGCTGCCGATTGGCCCGTTCTTCCCCACGCTGGAAGAGCCAGTCTTCATCAACCTGTTCGTGCATGGCGAAGAGATCGTTGGCATGGATTATCGCGGTTTCTACGGACATCGCGGCGTGGAGAAACTGGCTGATGCAGATTTGACCTACCAGCAGGTGCCTTACATCGCCGAACGCATCTGCGGCATATGAGGGTGTGTTCACAGTACGTGTTACTGTCAAGCCATTGAAAAAGCCGCAGGGATCGAAGTCCCTCGCCGCGCCCGTTATATCCGCACCATCCTGCTCGAGCTGGAACGCATCCACAGTCACTTGCTGTGGGTCGGGCTGGCCTGTCACTTCATCGGGTTCGACACGCTCTTCATGCAGACCTGGCGTATCCGCGAGCCGGTCATGTGGCTGACCGAGTACCTGACCGGAAACCGCAAAACCTACGGCATGAACAAGGTCGGCGGCGTGGCGCGTGACCTGCCGCCTGACTATGTGGAACGAATCCTGCCTGTGGTGGGCAAAATAGAAACCGAAGTATTGGGAGCAGTGGATGCCATCCTGGGCGATTCATCCTTGCAGGCGCGCCTGGCAGGGACGGGCATTATCACGCCCGAAGACGCGCGCGCCTTCTGTGTGTTGGGTCCCACTGCACGCGGTTCCGGCGTGGACATCGATGCCCGCCGCGACCATCCTTTTGCGGCCTACGACGAAGTGGAGTTCGAAGTCTGTGTGGAGCAGGGCTGCGACATCTGGGCGCGTACGCTGGTGCGTATCCGCGAGACGATTGAAGCGATCAAGATAATCCGCCAACTCCTGGATAAAATGCCGGGCGGCCCGGTGATGGCCGAGTTCGACGAAATCCCACCTTACCGGGTGGCTGTCAGTTCGGTGGAAGCGCCGCGCGGCGAAGTCCATCATTACGCCATGACTGGCCCGGACAACCGCCCATACCGCTGGCGGGTGCGCGCCCCATCCTACAACAACCTGCAAGTCGTCCCGTCCATGTTGCGCGGGCAAAAGATCGCAGATGCGCCCATTAGTGTGGGCAGCCTTGATCCGTGCTTCTCCTGCACCGAGCGCATGGCCGTGATCGATAAGGACAGCGGCGCGGTTAAAGTTTACAAACAGCAAGAATTGCTGGATATGTTCAAGAAGTCTAAAGAGTCGAACAGGTCTGACGAGTCTGACCTGTCAGACCTGTCAGACATGGAGACGGAATCCGATGTTTAGACACACGATTTCCGAACTCAAAGAAGCCCTGGTCTGCCTGAAGGCCGGGCAGGTGACGCTGCATTATCCCTTCGAGCCAAGCCCGGTGGAAGATACCTTCCGTGGTCGGCCGGTGCTGAACACACGCAAGTGCATGTGTTGCGGCGCCTGCGCCAATGCCTGCCCGGCGCGTTTGATTACACTAACTGACAGCGACGGCATCCGCGCCTTGCATTTCGAACTGGGACGCTGCACGTACTGCGGCAATTGCCGCGATGTCTGCCCACAGGAGGCCATCGAGATGTCGACGCAGTTCGAGACATCTACCGCCAACCCTGAGGATCTGGTCATCCACGCCGAGTTTTACCTGCAAACCTGCCGCGAATGCGGCGCAGTGATCGCTACACAGCGCGAAGTGGACGTGGTGCGCGAAAAATTGAGTAACAGCCCGGTGCATACAAATTACGCTGATTATTTCGATCTCTGTATTACCTGTCGCCGCAAACAGGCCATCCATGCCCCGTCCCTGACGTTGGAGGTGGTGCCATGAGCAACACACTCGATAAGGCACTCAATTGGTGCTTCAAGAAATCCATCTGGGTCTATCACGTCAACGCGGGCGGGTGCAACGGCTGTGATATCGAAATCCTGGATGTGCTCACACCTTACTACGATGTGGAACGCTTCGGCATCAAGCTGGTGCATACGCCCCGTCATGCGGATGCGCTGCTCGTGGCCGGTCCGGTCACACGCCAGGTGCGGGAAAGGGTCTTGCGCATTTACGAGGCAACCCCAGATCCCAAACTGGTCGTTGGGGTGGGGTCTTGCGCCATGGGTGGCGGTATCTGGCATAACTCCTATGCCACCCTGGGTGGCCTGGGTAACGTGTTGCCGGTCGCCATCTACATCCCTGGCTGCCCGCCTCGTCCGGAAGCGATTTTGTATGGCGTAGCCCAGGCGCTTGGATTGGTGCCGCAACAGGTGAAGAAACAGGAATACCTGGAGGTGACATGAATTGGTCATCCCTTCCCTTAGCTTTGCTCTATACGCTCATCTTCCCCGGTTTCCTGTTTACGGCGGTGATGGGATTGCTGTTGACCTGGGTGGACCGCAAGGTAACGGCGGTCATCCAGAGCCGCATGGGACCACCCTGGTTCCAGCCTTTTGCTGACGTCGGCAAGTTGTTGTTCAAGCGCATGATCGTCCCGAAAGGCGTGCGGACGGTGGGTTTCATCGGCGCGCCGCTGCTTTCAGTGGCGGGCGCAACTCTGGCCTCCGTGATTGTCTTCCTGGCGCTATTCGACCCGACTGTCGGCTTCATGGGCGACCTGATCGTGTTGGTCTATCTTTCGATGATGCCCGCCATTGCGCTGATTATCGGCGGGGCCTCATCACGCAGTCCGTTTGGGGCGATTGGGGCCAGCCGCGAGATGAGCATGGTGCTGGCTTATGAAGTCGGCTTCCTGCTGGCAGTTATAACGGTCATCATGCAGACCGGTTCGATCCGCTTTGCTGAAATCCTGGCTTACCAGGCCCAGAACGGCGCAGTGCTATGGAGCCTGTCCGGTTTCATTGCTGCGGCGGTTATGATCCTGTGTATGCAGGCCAAGTTGGGATTCCTGCCTTTCGACATCAGTGAAGCTGACACTGAATTGATCGGTGGCCCATTGGCTGAATATTCCGGTGTAGGTTTGGCGCTTTTCAAACTTTCACGGGCGATGATGTTCTTCTTCCTGCCTGTTTTCATTGTGCTGATCTTCACTGGCGCGCCGCAACTGAACCTGCTCTCAATCCTGGGTTTTCTAGTGAAGTTGCTGACGGTGCTGGTGCTGCTGATCCTGATCAAGATCACGCACGCTCGCCTGCGTCTCGACCAGGCCCTGCACTTCTTCTGGACGAAGGTTGGTCTGGCGGGGTTAGTTGCCCTGGCGTTCGCCTCGCTGGGATTGTAGGAAGGAGGCCACCATGCTTGCAATCGCTACCTTTGGCATCCCCATCCTGGGCTCCATATTGACCTTACTTGCAGACCGCATCAACGGACTGCTGCGCAACGTTCTGGCCGTGTTGACGGTCGCGGCGACGCTGGCCTGTGCCCTGCTGCTCATCCCGATCTCAACCGAAGCAAAGACCATTATGCTCGGCCCTTCGACCATTCCCGGTTTTGGTTTCAACTTCATCGTGGATGGGTTAGGCGTATACGTTGCGATCACATCCGCACTGATCGGTTTGTTGATCGTGGTGTACTCGGTCGGCTACATGCGTGACTATGAACACCTGGGCGAGTATTACTTCCTGGTGGTGCTCTTCCTGGGCGCCATGATGGGACTGGTGCTCTCGGCCAACCTGCTGCTCATTTACATTTTCTGGGAAATCACCGCTATCTGCTCCTGGCGTTTGATCGGTTTCTTCCGTGACCCGGCCCACCTGCGCAGCGCGGACACAGCCCTGCTGATGACAGTCTTCGGTTCGTTCTTCATGCTGGTCGGCATGGAGATGGTCTGGCACGAGACCGGCACGCTGACTGTGGCCGCCATCCGCGGGCATACCATCAGTGACCTGGCGATGTTCTTCATGTTCATCGGCATCCTGGCTAAATCTGCTCAAGTACCGCTGCAAATCTGGCTGCCGGCCGCGGGTGTGGCTCCTTCCCCTGTCACCGCTCTCCTTCATGCGGCAGTGCTGGTGGTGATCGGCGTCTTTGCCTTTGCGCGCATCTTCATCGGCGCCTTCAACCTGCCTGCCAACTGGCAGACCTACACGTCCATCGTCGCTACGCTCACTATCCTGATCGCTGGCGGCGCTGCGTTGGTGGAGAATAACGCTAAACGCATTCTGGCTTATTCCACGCTGGGACAATTGGCTTACGTCTATCTCGGATTTGCCAGCATGACTACCATTGGCATCGTCGGTGGACTGGTCTTCCTGCTGGCGCACAGTTTAGCCAAAGCAGGACTGTTCTTATGCGTGGGCATCATCGAGCACAAGACCCACACCAAGGACATCCGTGAATTAGGCGGCATGTTCAAAAGCATGCCGGTCACAGCCGTGGCCTTTATCCTGTGTGCGCTGACCATCATTGGCTTCCCACCCTCGGCTGGTTTCATCGGCAAGATGATGATCATCATGGGCGCGCTACAGGGCGGCAAGGTTGTCTATGCGGCGTTGGCGGTGCTGGGAGCGCTGCTTAGCATGGGCTACATGCTGCGCCTGTTCAACGCTGTTTTTCTCGGCCATAACCCGCGTTGGAAAGACGTCCGCGAGGGCACGCCCGGCATGGTGCTGACTGTGGTCGCGTTTGCTGTGCTCTCCATTTTGGCTGGTCTGGCTGCCACGCCGCTGCTGGATGTCGTCCAGGTGTTGGTCAGCCAGATGACAGGGTGACATTATGAACACACTCCTTTTCTACCCAATCGCTGTGCCCATCCTGGTCGGGTTGGTGTGCTTGCTAACGCGGAATCAGGCCAAAGTCCTGCGTGAAGCGCTGCTGGTCCTCACGACGATAGCCGCGCTGGCGTTGTCCGTCTTCCTGTTCGTCCAGCCCGACCTGTCCATCTCCATCCGTTGGCTGCAACTCACCCCAAGCCTGGCCATCGGTTTCGACCTGCGCACATCGGCTTTTGCCCGCTTCACGCTCGTCATCATTGCAGTCTTCGGCCTGTTGGCGGGGCTGTACTCGCTGCCCTTCATGCGCACACACCCGCGCCATCGCGAATATTATGCTTATTACCTGATGGCTTTGGGCGTGACGGGCGGCGCAGTGTTGGCAGGCAACCTGGTGCTGCTGCTGTTCTTCTGGGAGTTGCACGGCTTCCTGCTCTTCTTGATGGCCGGAATCAATGGGGACTCAGCGGTGCCGGCCTCTAAACGGACCTTGATGATCGCGGGCATTGGCGACCTGACACTGATGCTGGGCATTGGTCTGCTCTGGACGCAGACCGGCTCGCTGTCCATCAGTGGGCTCGCAACTCAAGCCCTGGTCCCCTCAACCCCGCTGCTGGGAGCGGCCTTCATCCTGATGGTTTTGGGTGCGTTCGCCAAGGGCGGCGTGATGCCGCTGCACACCTGGATCCCGGCGATTTCAACTGAAACTCCCCTGACGATCATGAGTTACTTCACTTCGCTGGACAAGATGCTCGGCTTCTACCTGCTGACGGTGCTGTCGTTGCAAATCTTCGATATCTCCGGTTGGGCGGGCTGGTTCCTGATGACGGTCGGCGCAGTGACGCTGCTGGGCGGCGTGCTGATGGCCGTCATCCAGAAGGATTTCCGCCGGATGCTGGCTTTCCATTCGGTTTCGCAGGTCGGGTATATGGTCATCGGCATCGGTACAGGGACAGCACTGGGCGTGATTGGCGGGCTGTTCCACCTATTGAACATGATCATCGTCAAAGGCAGCCTGTACCTGTGTGGGGGCTCGGTGCAATATCGCACTGGCAAGAACCAGTTTGATGAAATGGGTGGCCTGGCTAGAGCCATGCCATGGACCTTCGTCGCCACGTTGATCGCTTCGCTGGCGATTGCGGGTGTGCCGCCGCTGAATGCCTTTGTTTCGAAGTGGATGGTCTACCAGGGCATCATCGAACGCGGCGGGGTGGCTTTTCCCATTTTCCTGCTGGTCGCCATGTTCGGCTCTGCGCTGACACTGGCCTCCTTCATGAAGTTGCTCTACTCGATGTTCTGGGGTGACAAACCCGCCGGACTGGGCGAAGTCAAAGAATCCCCCTGGACGATGGCACTGCCTATCTTTATATTGGGACTGATTGCAGTAGGCTTTGGCGTGTTCTATCACTGGCCGGTGACCGCGTTCCTTGCGCCCATCTTGGGACCGGGAACGCAAGTCACAGCGTTTGGATTGTGGAATTCCGGGTTGGCGACTGTGCTGTTGGTTGTCAGCCTGTTGATCGGCCTGGTCATTTACTGGGCGGGACGTCCGCGCCGGAGCGTGGAAGCGGACGTCTTCCTGGGCGGCGAAGCGCTCGATCCCGAAGTCTATCACGTGCCCGGTACGCACTTCTACGGCCCGGTCAAGAACATGGACGGGCTGAGACAGGCCTACGATATGGCCGACCGCGGCGTGTTCGACTTGTACAAGCAGGGCGCCCAATTGATCAAGCGTGCTTCGCGCTGGGTTTACCAGTACATCGACCAGGCGTTGGCCGATTTCTACCAGGAAGTCATCCCGGCGCTGCTCTCGCTGATCGGAGAAATCTTGCATGTGTTGAATGCGCGCATGGTGCTGACACATATCCTGTGGGCGCTATATGCGTTGGGTGGTTTGGCCATTCTGATCGTGCCGGACCAGCACGATATCCTGACGCTGACACGTGTCATTGCCTGTGTGGGTATGATCGGCTGGGCCTTCCTGGCCTGGGTCGAGACCGATTTGCAGCGTATGCTGGTTCTGGCGGCCACCAGCCAGTTGGGGTTTGTGGTGCTGGGCATTACGCTTTCGTCTGCGGTGGCGCTGTCTTACCTGGCGACGGGTAGTATCGCTTTGATGGTGTTGTTTGTCGTGACGTATTTCATCCGCCGCAGCCTGCATACCTCGCGCATTGACCAGATGTCCGGCCTGGCCGGCAAGATGCCGGTGGCCTTTGTCTTCTTCGTGCTGGCGGCGCTGTGGCTTTCCGGCCTGCCGCCTTTCGGCAGTTTCTTCAGCAAGTTCCGACTGGGTGTGGCGGCGGGCGAGATCAGCCCTTTCCTGACGATTGCTATCACCGGCGCCGCCATCCTGACGCTGGCGTACTTGCTGCGACCCATCCGTAGATTCTTGCGGAATGAATGATTGAAGGTGCACAACGTCCCGTAGGTTTGTCTCCAAGTTTCGCCTGTTATGAGAGAACCTACGGGACGTTTTTAAGGTGAAAGAGTCAATGCTTGCGGAGTTAAGCTCGCGCCTAGCGGGGAAACGCGTGCTCGTCCTGGGAGTAGGGAATCGCTTAAGAGGGGATGATGCCGTTGGCCCCTTACTGGTTGACCACCTGCAAGGGAAAGTAAATGTCCCGTTGATCGATGCGGGGGACGTTCCGGAGAACTACCTGGGCCCCATCGAAGAGTCCGGCGCGGACCTGGTCCTGGTCCTGGATGCGACCGACCTGGGCGCGAAGGTTGGCGATGCAGCCATCTTTGATATCGAGCAGATACAGGGGAAATCCATCTCCACTCATACGGCCAATTTAGGGCTGCTCTTCAAAGTCATGCCTCCTGAAACGCGGCCGCAGGTCATTGTCTTGGGTATCCAGCCGGGAAATATAGAGTTTGGGCAGGGGTTATCTGACCCGGTACGCGCGACAATGGAAAACTTGACGGTGATGCTCATTGAAGTTCTGCTTCTTTCATAACCCCAAATTAAAACTTACGGATTGTTTCGCATAGGTAGTGTTTAAAGAATCGTTATTACAATTATTGAGTTAATTTTCATTGGTTATAATGCAAGATATATTTCATGTACGTTGAAATGGGGAGTTTCCTATTGGAGAACCTCTCATCGTTCGTATATTTGATGACATAGCAAATAATGTCAAATTCAGAGCATAAAAGAATCTTATTACGAGGCGCTTCAATTTGGAATCAGTGGAGAAGCGCTAACCCCCAAATTAAGCCAAATCTTAATAGAGCTAATTTGAAAGGTGTAGATCTATGAGAGTGTTTTGAAAATGGTTGAGTAAACTTGTAGGTGTGAACAGACAAGCCTACCCAACCGATCTCAATGATAATCAGTGGGCGCTAATTGCGCCACTGTTACCCAAAAGGTGCACCTTGCGTGGACGACCTCGGACCTGGAGCTATCGTGACATTATCGATGCTATTTTGTATGTTGTTCGGGGTGGATGTGGGTGGCGACTGATGCCACACGATCTCCCGCCCTGGCAAACCGTGTATGGTTACTACTGGCAATGGCGTAATAATGGTTTGTGGCAACAAATCAATACACTCCTGGTTGAAAAAGTACGCGTGAAGCAAGGCCGAAAACCACAACCAAGCGCTGGCATCATTGACAGTCAAAGCGTCAAGACCTCGGAAGGTGGCGAAGCCCGCGGCGTGGACGTCTATAAGCAGGTTTCTGGGCGTAAAAGACACATCGTTGTAGATACTTTAGGCCTGTTACTGATCGTTTTGGTGCATAGCGCCAATATGCCAGATGGCAATGGCGGCAAACTTGTGCTGGCAAAGTTATTTGAGCGTATCAAACACAGCGTCTACAATCGTTGGTGTCGCTTGAAACTGATTTGGGCTGATGGCGCATACGAACATATCATCGCCTGGGTCAAGCAACAATGCGGCTGGAAATTGTACATCGTCCACCTGAAGCCAAAGGCTTTCAACTCCTGCCGCGACGCTGGATTGTCGAACGCACTTTCGGGTGGTTTGGACGCTACAGACGCCTGAGTAGAGATTATGAACACCAAACGCTTTCCAGCGAATCAATGGTGTATCTGGCTAGCATTCACCGCATGTTGCGGCTACTGACCAGTGATCCTTGAATTTCAAAACACTCTCTAAGAAATTTTAATTTGAGTAATGCTAAACTACGGTGGGTCAATTTTAGAGAAGCCAATCTAAGTTTCTGCGACTTGAGTAATTCTGATTTAAAACACGCTGACTTTAGTGATGCTGATCTTTCGTATGCAGACCTAAGCAACGCCAAATTGTCTGATACTGACTTTACCAATGCAAATCTCGATCAAGCTAATCTAGAAGGGACATTGCATAACATTCATACAGTATTTCCAGACCAAAAGAGAAAGGACAAACCAATGTTTAAGAAACCCGAATCTTCTAATGCACCTTCGCTCAAGCCGGTATCATTACCCGCATCTAACCACCCAACTGCTAATACACGACAAATTCCTCAACAATGGGAATATGTTTGCTTGATGTTGCCAGTGCTTAAAGTTGCTGACCCAAATGAGACTCTAAATAATATGGGAATTCTAGGTTGGGAGCTTGTTAGTACACAAATCTTCGAAATGCCGGTTGTCGGCAAGGGGCGAGAGTTGTATTTCAAACGACCGAAAATGGAGTAACACCCTAATTCGCCAGGGTTATAGGTTCATGTTCTAGCAGCTTGTCCGCCTCTCCGACAAGCTGCTAGTAGAACAGTTCGGGTTGAAACCTGGAGCGGTAACAGCAGGGTTGGCCACCTTGTTAGCATTGGCGGGGATTGAGTTCTCATACGACAAAAGCCCAAAGTGGTTAGAAGCCTACTTGTTGTTTGACATCTCCGAAAACACAGTGCGCTCAGAGACAGAGCAAATGGGGGCGTTGCAAGAAAAGCGCGAAGAAGCGTTGAGCCAACAAAGTAAGGATGAGAGGTATTTGCAGGAAAGACAACGCAATCCTGGGAGGATTGTCTCCTGCTTGTATGGCTCCATCGATGCAGCCAAGGTGCGCATTGAACCTCGTCCGAAGAAAGGGGAAGAGAAAGAAGAACATGAAGATTGGCGTGACATGAAGATGTTGTGTTGGTTTGAAACCGAGGTTGTGCCGCCCAGTCAGCGTTCCAAGCGCCAGCAGAAGAAAGCAGTAAGAGAGCAGACTGCTTTGCGTGCTAAGAACATGCGATGTTTTTGCGATATCACCAAAGCAGAGGCGTTTGGAAAACTATTGTGAGCTACTGGCTGCACGGTCAATGCCGATTTTTGTCCTGATCTGGCTTTCTTGGGCGATGGGGCTACCTGGATCTGGAACCTGGTCACCCAATACTATCCCAATGCCAAACAAATTGTAGACTGGTATCATGCTGAAGAACACCTCGAAATTGTGGCCGCCGCTGCTTTCTCCGACTTGGCCCAACGAGCAACCTGGCTTGAAGAAACTACCCGGGCGCTGTGGGATGGACAGGTCGAAGATGTCGTCGTCGCCTGCCAAACCTTGGCCCAAACTTGTTCGCAGGCTGCACAGGCCGTGACCTACTTCACCAACAATATGGAGCGCATGCGTTATGATCGCTTCCGGGCTGCGGGCTATATGATCGGCAGCGGCACGATCGAAAGCGGCTGCAAGCAGATCGTTTCTCAGCGCCTCAAACTGTCTGGTGCACAATGGCTCGTTTCAGGCGCTGTTCGCACCGCTAAGGCACGCGCCGCCTGGCTCAGCCAACAATGGCACATCCTTTGCGCTCACCGTTCTGCTTTGCCCCTCGCGCTGCCTGACAACATTTGCGTGCACACTGGTATCTTGACAGAATTTTCAAATCCTTAACTTGTGACCGATGCTTTTAGGCGAAATACTTTAAAATAGAAGCTGTGAAATCACCCTTACGACTCAATACTCGCCTGTTGCCCCTGCTTGTGATCGCGCTGTTTGTCATGCAGTTGATCGATCCTTCGCAGGTGTGGATGACCCTGCTGGTTGGGTTGGGCGGCCTTTGGCTGATCGCATACCTCTGGGCGCGCAGCCTGGCCGGACGGCTCACGATCGTGCGTGAAATGCGCTATGGATGGATGCAGGTCGGTGATGCGCTGGAAGAACGCTTCACGTTGAATAATAAGAGTTGGTTGCCTGCCACCTGGGTGGAGCTTGAAGATCACTCTTCTTTACCGGGTTACGATGCCAGCCTGGCCACCGGGGTAGATGGTTCAGGGACAAACCAGTGGCGCAAAAAAGGGACATGTAACCGGCGCGGCCTGTATCAATTAGGGGATACCAGCATCCTGACGGGCGACCCGTTTGGCATATATTCTGTCACCATCACGGACACCGCAAAGGCGTCGCTGATGGTCATGCCGCCGGTCGTGCCCTTGCCGCCCCTGGAAATCATCCCCGGCGGGTACAGCGGCGAGGGACGCCCGATCCCTGATGCTCCGGAACGCAGCGTAGATGCCAGCAGCGTGCGTGAATATGTGCCAGGAGACAGTATGCGCTTGGTCCATTGGAAGACGACCGCCCGGCATGGGAAACCATTCGTGCGCCTGTTCGATGGCACCCCCGCCAGCGATTGGTGGATATTGCTGGATTTGCAAGCTTCAGCGCAGGCTGGTCTTGGGGAAGATTCCACGGAAGAGCACGGCATCATCCTGGCGGCTTCGCTGGCCGACCGGGGGTTGCGCATGCAGCGAGGTATAGGCCTGGTATCGAACGGGAAAACACTCGATTGGTTGCCTCCCCGCACTGGCGATGGCCAGCGCTGGGAAATTTTGCGCGTGCTGGCGCTCGCAGCACGCGGAGAGACATCGCTTGGGGAAGTGCTTGAGCACGCCCGACCCAACCTGGGCCGCAATGCCAGCCTGCTCATCATAACGCCCACCGCCAGGATCGATTGGCTGAGAACGCTTCCTCTTCTCAACCGGCGTGGGATCAGGCCGACTGTCCTGCTGCTCGACCTGCATTCCTTCGACTCGAAACGGGATAATTCCAGGGTCGCGGTTGAGCTCAAGAAGGTACATGTCCCCTGCCACCTGATCCCGCGCGAGCTCTTGGATCGCCCTGAAGCGCACCCCGGGACGCGCGGCCAGTGGGAATGGCGCATCTCTCCCTTGGGACGGGCCATCCCTGTCCATGCGCCTGATGATCATAGCTGGCGGAGGCTGGCAAAATGATGCCCCTGGCCTGGAAGTGGATTAGAGGGAACTTCAACCTTGTTCTATTACTGTCTGCGACGGTCTGCCTGGTATTGGCGCTTGGAAAGGTGGTACGGGGCGTCACCTGGTCCTGGCTGATGCCGGTTTCGCTGGCGGCGGTGGCTTGTGGCTGGGGGACAGGCGGCAGCCGCTTGACCACGAAGCAGGCCTGGGTGAGTCTGATCGCTGTGGGCATCCCGGGGGTGTTCATCTACGTCGCCGGGCTGGCTTTGCCAATCGGGCGCCTGGTCCTGGCTATGCTCTCCCTGATCCCCCAGATCGTCTCATGGATCTCTGACAGGGTGCTGATCGACTTCAGTCCCTTGCTCGCTCCCTGGAATGATTTGAGCGGTCATATTGCCAGCGTTCTTGCCCGTACCTGGGAATGGTGCACGGCGCTCTTCGTTGGGAGGACGGTCCTGGACCCCATCGCAGCCGGTCTGGTATGGAACCTGCTCCTGTGGTTGGTCGGCGCCTGGGCCGGTTGGTACCTGCGGCGAAATCGTCAGGCCTTACCAGCGCTTGCGCCCGGCGGGATAGTGCTGGCTCTGGTGCTCGATTATACGCGCGGGGAGTTCGGGCTGGTGGTTGCATACCTTGCCATCCTGCTGACGTTGATGGGACTGGCGAGGAACGAATGGATGCACGTGCAATGGCGGCTGCGCAAGGTAGATTATGCCGAGAGCATCGTCATTGACACGCTGGCGATGGTCGGGATGGTGACGATTGCCCTGGTCCTGTCCGCCGCCGGGACCCCTTCGCTTTCGTGGCGCGACCTGGTGGATAAACTACGCGAGCCCCCAAAGGAGAGCAACGACCGGGTGGCCGAATCGTTGGGCTTGGAAGCCCCGCTGAATGTTGCTACTTCTGCTGCCTACCGCGCTGATGGCTTACCCCGCCAGCACTTGCTGGATACGCCCCCCGACCAGTTGCAGGATGTGGTCTTGACCGTCAGCACAGGCGAATTGCCGCCCATCCCGGAGACAGTCCTTGAAATCCGCCCCAACCGCTACTATTGGCGCGCGATCACCTACGATGTGTACTCCGGGGGGGGCTGGGGCAGTAGTTCGGCGCAGGAAGTTCTATTGCCCACCGACACGCCACTTCTGGAGTTCTCTCAGAACTATCGCCGGGTAAACCAACACATACTGCGGACTCCGGACCAGAGCACATACGTATACTGGACCGGCGCTCTGGCGCAGGCCGATGCAGACATCGAAATTGCCTGGCGGATAAAGCCGCCGTCGGATCCCATCCCTGCGCGGAGCGGCGATATGCTGGGCGCTTTGACTGACCTGGACGAGTACACTGTCGTTTCATACGTGCCGCAGTTAAGTGTCGGCCAGTTGCGCGCTTCGGGGAGCGATTATCCCCCGGAGATCCTCGCGCGTTACCTGGGGCTGCCCATCGACCTGCCCGAGCGCGTGCTGGCGCTGGCGCGGGAGCTCACCCAGGCTGCCCCTACACCCTACGACCGCGCCGTCGCCATCGAGTCCTACCTGCGCACGTTCCCGTACACGCTGGAGGTCGAGCCACCTCCATCTGGCCGCGATGTGGTGGATTACTTCCTGTTCACAGCGCAGCAGGGCTATTGCGACTATTATGCAACGTCGATGGTGGTGCTGGCGCGTGGGGCGGGGCTGCCGGCGCGGCTGGTGGTCGGTTACGCCAATGGCGACTACCATTCGCCAACTGCCGAATACATCGTCCGGCAGAAGCATGCGCATAGCTGGGCCGAAATCTATTTTTCAGGGATCGGATGGGTGGAATTCGAGCCGACGGCGGGCCAGCCGTCGATCATCAGGGCGGGAGGCGAAAGCGCCTCGGGACCGCCCCCGGACCTGCCCGTCGCTAACCCGTTCGTCTCCTGGCTGAAAACGAGTTGGCGTGGGCTGATCTCCAGCCTGGGGGGCCAGATCGCCATCGCTGGGATAGGCTTGTTCCTGTTACTGGCCCTGTGGCAGGCAGGGGAGCTTGGTTTCCTGCACCTGATCCCCTCGAAAATGGCAATCTCTCGCATGTATGCGCGTATGGAGAAAGCTTCTGCGCGCCTGCTCCCCGACCTGCCGGATGGACATACGCCACACCAATTACAAGCTGCTTTGTCTCTCAAGCTCAAGGGCGGGCAGAAGCATCCCTTCAAGTCGCTGTTCTCGGCGGCGGAGAGCGAGATCGAACGCGTGGTGGCGCTCCACGTGGCGCAGATTTTCAGTGCACATCCTCCTGCGCGACCACAGATCAGGGCAGGCATTCGAGCCTGGCTCCGGCTGCGTTGGCGCTTGTGGGTGGCAAAGGGGTGGATTCGATAGCTTGAAGCAGCATAATCCGAACGGGGTATGGCAGTGGAAGTAATTTTCGGATAGAAATAACCAAGTCTGCGATTTTTCCGGGTCGAAGCGGACTGAGGCTTCGACACCGTTCGTGCCGCGAGCACGACGGTGCGAGACGGCAGACTCAACACAGGCACCCGCATTCCGGGACAATTCGTGTTTTACCGAAATTGTACAGGTATGTCGCCAGGCTTATCTGGTGAATGGTACGAGGAAAGGATCAGGCCATGTCGAATGAAGGCGAAAAGGGCCTTAGCGACCAGCTCAGGCGCAGGCGTCTGGGCAGTCTCTTCAGGCAGAATCTGAATACCGTGTTATGGGTTGTTTTCGTTGGTTTATTGGTCGGGCTGTGTGTGTACCTGACGTTCAATTGGGAGTTTTTGACCGGTTGAGCATCGCTATACCCAGGGCGGCCACAAATTGCGCTTTTTCAAAGATTGGAGAGCGCAATTTGTGGCCGTGGGCATTATAAAAGCACACCGCCCCGAGGGAGTCGGGGCGGGCCGACAGTGAGACACTGTCTGTTTCACCGTTGTGGGCTGCAATGCACGGCCTATCTTACGCGCGCTGACATCAATAGTCAACACACAGTTTTGTTAATCCAGCCGCAGTATTCATAAGTCTCTGGTTACGCATTGCTTGTAACGAGGCTTGCTTCGCCGTTTTCTACGTTCATCAGCATTCCGCAGGGGTAAAAATAGGAGTTGCACATTAGGCAACCCAGCTTTTGGCATGCAAGGCAGAATTTGTCTGGGTTTTCCGCCCACCTGGGTCAGTGGACGGGGCAGCTCTCTGCCGCCTTGTTTTTCTCGGTGATAAACAACAGCGCCGCGCCTCCCAGGATTTGTCCCAGCCCAAGCAGCGTGCTGGTGACCAGGAAGGCCGCGGCCCAGTTGGTCCCGTCCCAGGTGTGGCTGGGCCCGGCCCAGAATTGTACGGTCAGGGTTAGAACGCCCGTTACCAGGAGGGTGAGAGCGGCGGACAGCCTGCCGGTCTGGTCGTCTAAGCTGCCAGATGTATAGTCCACGCCCTGCCAGATGCCGGGGATGCGGAAGAGCAGGAAGACGACCAGCGTCAATACGGTTGTATAGACCACCGCGTCCACAGGCATGGACATGCCGCGCAGCGCGCGCGAGGCCAGCATGTGAATCGCGCCGACTGCGATCCCCAGCACCAGCGCGATGAGGGCGTAGCGATAGGAATTTGGCCTGCCCTTGGCGAGCAGCACGACCGCGCGCGCGGCCATGATCCCGATGGCGGTCGTCACGATCACGAAGAGGATATACAGCCATTGGAACGGCGCGATCGACGCCATGTGTCGCCAAAGCCGGTCGGGTTGAGCGCCACGCAGGTCGTGCCCACGCCGCTGGCGATGGTGAACAGGGCGGTGATGCCCATCAGCAGGATGCCGATGAAGCGCAGGGTCTTTCCCCACCAGGTATTTCTAGACATCTTAGCCTCCTTTAAAAAAAACGCGCCACGCTTGGCAGCGTGACCTGTGATTTTGGTTACTTTTCGATAAAGCCGTGTTGGAGTTTGAGTTGGCGCACCCGCATCCCGATGCCGCCCAGCCGCCCGAACATGATTCCCAGAATAGCGCACATGATGAAATCTGCTTCAGGGGTAAAAGGCGGGATGCGCCCAATGATGAGTTTGGAAATCACCAGCAGCCAGATTAGAAAGAGATAGACGCGGTCCAGCGAAAGGGTAACTGCCCGGAGCTCAGGGTCTGCTCTCATAGGGACAATCAGGCTCATCAGAAAGCCCACTGGGATGAAAAGTATGAACAGAAGCGCGATCCACTTCCAACTGAAATATCCGTTTCCAATGTCGCGAAAGAAATAGAAACTGAACAACGCAGAGAACTGGATGAACAGGAAGGCCCGCAACCAAATCTTGAAGCGGCTCTTCTTCATCTCGCCGCGCAGGGATTGGAGACGTGAAAACAGGAAAACCATCTGTCGGATCATCCGTATCCGAATCCTATGACAAAGCAAAGCGTCATCAAAAACAGCAGGCCGGGCAGCACTTTGAAAATCGTTTCCCGCGAGAGGATGGGTCTGCCTGCTTTCAGGAAGGAGAGCAGCAGGCCGCCCAGTCCGATCAGTGCGCCGCCGAGGCCGACCAGCGCAAACCCCGTTTTTGCCTGGCCCGTGACTGCGAAGATGATCGGCAGCAGGAAGATCGTCATGCCTGCAATTCCATGGACAATGGCCAGCACGAAGGTCGGCAGTTTTCCGTTCGCCGGGAGGGAGCGGGTGATGATGATTGCCGCGAATCCGAGCAAGGTGAAGAGCAGGTAAGGGGTGCGGAACGAAGCGAGCTGCTCCCAGACCAGTCCGAGTGACAGGCTCAACGGGATCAACGTCGAGACGATGACCACAATTGGGCTGTCCAACACATCGAAGCCCAGGATGATGAGCAGCAAACCAGCGACCAGCAACACACCGAAAGCGATGGTATAAGCGATGATGGGCAGCGTGCTCAGGCTATCGATGCCAACCGCGACCTGATACGCGGCCAGGATGCCAGTCAGCAGCAGGAGGACACGGTCGAGGGGTTTCATTTTCATGGCGAATTTCTCTTACCACAAAGGTACTAAGCCCCAAAGACACAAAGAATATTGATTTGGTGACTTTGTGCCTTAGCGTCTTTGTGGTGAGCTCCTTTAGATCACCTCGATGACGACCAAAATCATGGCCGCCAGCATGTAGATCGAGGCGTATTTGAACAGACCAAAATTGACCTGCTCGGAAGGCCGGAAGGTGATGGCGAAGGCCAGCGTCAACAAACCGGCGCTGAGTACGCCCAGCAGGCGCAGGAAGCCCCAGTCCATGCCGATGCCGATGGCCGCTGCGAGCATGGCTGCGGCTGCCAGCACGCTCGAAACCGCAATGGTAGCGCGGGTGAAGGCCAGCCCGTATGTGGACGGGAAGGTCGGCACGCAGGCGACTTCGTAATCCTTTGCGAATTTCATGCTGAAGGTCAGCGTATGGGTCGGGATCCAGAAGAGCACGCCCAGCGCCAGGGTGAGGCCGATCCAATCGAAACCGCCCAGGCCGAGCACGCGCCCGGCCAGGACCGGCATGGCGCCCGAGACTCCGCCCCACAGGATGCCCCAACAGGTGCGGCGCTTGAGCCACATGCTGTAGACGACCACGTCGAAGAACAACCCGGCGAAGACCACCAATCCATACAGCGCATTGATGGCAACCGCCCAGCCCACGCCAATGACCGAAAGGACCAAACCCAGGCGCAACACCTCGTCTGCTGGAAGCGAGCCGGAAGAAGTGGGGCGCTTCTGGGTGCGTTTCATTTTGGCGTCGATGTCGCGGTCCCACCACATGTTGAGCACCGTGCTACCGGCGATGGCCAGGAACAGGCTGCCGGCCAACCCCAGGATGGTGCCTATATGGGTGATGGGGCAGCGTGTGCTTACGTAGCCAGCCACGCCGGTTGCCAGCAACAGGCCGGTCTGCAGGGGTTTTGTCAGCGGCCAATACAGACGGAATTTGGCGTTGAGGATGTTCATGCGTTACTCCTAAAGCAGGGATCAGATGATCAGAAAATAGTTGATTGGTGAGCAGTGACTATTTTCTGATCTCTATTCTCTAATCACCAATCCCTGAATTTTACCGCACACAGCGGAAGCCGACCTGCGGGCTGTAGTACTGCGGCCCGGCGCTGTTGTTCTTCCATACGCGTAGGTCCACTTCGTAGGAATAGAAGCTGCCGCCGCGCAGCATGCGGTAGTGCTGGTCGGGGTAGTCTTCGCCCATCCACTGCCAGACGTTGCCGGCCATGTCGTACAGGCCGTAGGGCGAAGCGGAGTCGAGCGTTTCGTAGTCATCGTAAGTCTTGCCGTTGTAGAACCCGACCGGGGTGGTGTTGCCCAGCTTGCCGAAGGCCTTCTCGAACAAGTCGAAGGAAGAGTAGTAGTTGGCGTTGTTTCGCTCGATGTGCGTGCCCCAGGGGTAGGGCAGGCCGTGGCCGTCTACCAGTTCTGTCCCGCGCGCGGCCTTTTCCCACTCGACCTCGGCCGGCAGGCGCCAGCCGTAATATTCACAATAGGCATTCGCGCCGAACCAGGTCACCATGGTCATGGGATGGTTGGCATACTCGGGGATGGACGAGAACTCCCTGCCCGCCTCGATCAGGCGCAGACCCTCGGCCGGTGTGGGCACCAGCAGTTTGTCCCCGGCCTTGATCTCTTCCTCGTGCTCGTAGCCGTTGAAGGGATCGCCGGGATAATAACCGTAGATGCCCGTCTCCGTCCAGACCTGTTCTCCGGCTTCCACTTCCACCTCGCCCAGGCTGGCCGTTCCATCGGCCAACGCCGCGTTCAGGAAGCGGGCGTATTGCTCGTTGGTCACGTTGGTGACCATGATCTCGTAGTCGTAGTCCACCGGGGTCATGTGGTCGTGCTGGCCGTAGGGGAACTCCCCGGCGGGAACCAGCGCCCAGGATTCGGGGTCGACCCCGGTCTCTACGTAAGGAGGCGTGATGGCGCCAATGCTGGGAGCGGGTGCGCAGGAAGTGATCGCCAGCGCGAGCAGCATAAAGAGGAATAACAGCCGCTTCATTCTGAGACCTCCTTCAAGATGGCATTCAGTTCTTCCAGTTTACGTTTCTGTTCTGCAAGTTCGGCTTCGGCATTGAATCTCTTTTCGGCTGAGAATTCTTTGAGCCAGTAACCCTTCTCCTGGAACAGGTCGTACAGACGCCAAATCAGGAAGATAGCCAGCGCAACTAGAATAATGCCCAGTCCCAGGTCCATCAATAGCATGAGGGTATTCACCAGGCTTTGCTGGTTGATCTCGTCCACGAACAGGCGTTTCATTGAAAAGATCGTCGCGGAGCCAAAGGCAACATCCGACAGGATGATGAGCAGCCAGCCAAACCACTTGCGGGCCTTGCCCTTCAAACCGGAGAGGTCGGCAAAGTACATCAGGATGATGGTGGCGACCAGCGCCGCCAGGATATGCCAGTGACCAGTCAGGGTGATGCGCTCCTCGCGATGCGGCCAGACGCGGAAGATTTCGTCCAGTTTGACAGCCATGAAGATGCCCACGCCGCTGACGGTGAAGTTCATGAAGACCATCTGCCAGCCGGGGCCGAATTTGAGCGGGTCGCGCAGCAACGCGCCTATCTTCTGGAAGAAGGTGGGTTTCTCGAGCCCGGCCGTGCCTTCCTTGATGAGCATGTCCCAGGTGTAGATAACGTACATTAATGCGGCCAGCATGATAAAGGTCGAGCCGACGTAAATGATGGTATGCGCCCATTCCAGCCAGACCACCGAGAGCGCCCCGGTAGTGGTGCCGATGATGCCGATCACCATCAAGGGCATGGCGATTCTATGCAGGATGCCTTTGAATTTCATCCAACGCCCGACGATGAGCGTGATGCCGACGGCGATCAACGTCAGCATGATGTGCAGGTGGCCGATAATGGCTTTTTGCAAGTAGGTTTTGTGCGGGTTGCGGATCAGATCCTCGCCCAGGAAGGTTTCATGCCCGTTGCCCCAGAAGGAGCCGGTTACCGCACCGAAGGAAGCTGAAACCAGCATGGCAATTGCCATGATGAAGAACGACATGCGTTCCATGTCCAGGCCGCTTTTGGTGTGGGCGTAGGGTGAGTCTTTTTCCAGCCGGTATTCTTGTTTCCAGGGCCAAAGCGCCACCGCCAGCAGTATGCCCGCAAAAAAGACCAGTGATTGCCCGACCAGGAACAGGCCGTGGAAGGTGAAATTGTGCCCCCAGTAAGCGAACAACAGGCCGAAAATGACCGCTGTCAGGTAGCCGACCGTGATGGTGCCGTTGATGATGACCTGCTCGTGACGTTTCATGGGCAGAATTTCGGTCATGAAGTAGACCTCGATGGCAACGATGGTCATGGCAATGGTGTGGTAGAGCATGATGATGCGGCCTTCACGCTCGGCTTCCAAAAGTTTCATGCCAAGGACGTTGACCGTAATGTCTCTTACGCCCCACTCCACCATAGGACCCGAAAGCGTGCCATAAATGGCCGTGATG
Source organism: Anaerolineales bacterium (assembly GCA_016928525.1). Next base: position 38,566 of record JAFGKO010000009.1, read on the forward strand.
ATGGAAACCACCGCGATGGCGACCAGGGTCAGCCCGCGCGTGGAGCGGAAGAGGTAATCCAACCGCTTTGTAAGTGCCTGCATACCCATATACCTCCAAATAAAAGATGATACCAAGCCGCTGGCCCGATTATGTTTCTTTTGTACATCCTATCACAAGCCGGGCCGGGGGTCTTTGCCAAATGTCAAATTCTCTTACAGGATTGGGCTGGCAGTTCCTTTGCCAGCCCAACCAGTGACGAAAAAGTCTATCCCTTCTTCGCGAAGCCCAGCGCGAACGCGCCCGTCATCAGGAAGAGCAGGGGGGTCAGGATCAGCATCACGAACGCGGGGCTGAAGAACAGCAACTGTTTGCCGGCTGAGATGAAGGCCAGCGCGATGCCGCCCAGGCCAATCAGCAAACCGCCGATGCCAACCCAGAAGAACCCTTTTGGCGCGCCCTTCCCCTGCGGGGACGATGTGGCAAAGAATGGGCCGAGGAAGATCACCAGTCCTGCCACGCCATGGAAGAGCGGTACGGCGATCTTCTTGAGTGTCTCCATCCCGCCGAGGCTGGTGATGGCAATGGCCAGGAAGCCGATCGCGGCGAACCATTTGAAGGCTGTCTTCCACTTCGGGAAGTACTCCTCCGCCAGCCCCATCGAAATTCCCAGCGGGATCAGGCTGGCGACGGTCAGCACCCAGGGCGAGGCCAGAATGTCGAGGCCGAGGAAGATCAGCAACAGCCCCGAAACCAGAAGCACTGCAAAACCCATCAGATAGTAGATGTTATGCAGTGCTTTGTGCAGGCCATAACGCTTCCAGAAGTACCAGCACAGGTACGCGGCAAGCAGGCCCGTGAGCAGAAGGAACAGATTGTCGAGCGTGAACATGGCATTCTCCTTTTTTGAATGAGATCATGACAACTCCACACGGTTGTCAGCTATGTGAATTATGGCACAAAACTGCATCAAATTTCTGTGACATATATCACACTCCGCTTCGCCTCTGGATCCTGGGCCTGTTTGCCGGTTGATAGGCCTGTTCTACGCTTTGGAATTCCACGCTTCGAGTATCCTGCGCGTGGACGGCAATAGCAGGTAGACAAGCAAGCCTGTGCTCATGACTGGTGCGACCAGGAACATCGAAAAGCGTCCCTTCACGACCACATCAGTCACGCCGACGGGGAAGCCTCCGAACATGGACATGGCCGCCGCAAAGATGCCTACCGGCAGCGCCCAGCGCTTACCCTTGACCAGCCCGAAGATGAACATCGCCCAGACCGCCGCGCCCCACCAGTTGACCATCTGCGACATGGCATACATCGAACTGATGAAGCCCTTGGCTTCGGTCTGGGTGCGGGAGATGGCGCCGACGCCGTCGATGAAGGTCAGCACGTAAGCCAGCCCGCTGACGAAAGCCAGCGCAATGATCTTCTTGTCCACGCCGCCGATCAAGAGCATCCCGAACCACAAAACAAATGCGATCAGGAATATCCACATGGTCGGCGCGGGCAGTCCAATGCTGGAGGGCGGAATGATCGGGAAGAATCCCGCCAGGATCTGTATGGTTGCTGCCACCGTCCCCCAGAACCAGGCCCATTTGGCATTGTTCAGGAAGCCGTACAGAACCATGACCCACAAGGCCCCAGCGGCCACCCCCAGCCAACTGAGCAGCGCGAAAACGATCTGCACCGTGATGGCTTCATCGGGACGTTCCCCGGCGATTTTACCGTCTATGTTGACCTGGTAAATGCTTGCCATCAGGAACAGGACCAGCAGGCCAGTCAGGATGCCGACCACGGCCAGTGTTGCACCTAATTTGTTGTTGCCTTTCATGAATATCTCCTTTTGTTGGTTTACGATTGTTTGATGCCCAGTAGTTTCTGTGTGCCGGGCAGCAACAACACGATCAGCAAGATCGTGCTCAAAATTGGCGCTGGCAAAAACATCGAGAAGCGTTGAACCTCTGCTACATTGTGGATGCCCATCGGGTACCCGCCAATCATGGACATGACAGCGGCAAAGATTCCAACGGGAATCGCCCACGATTTTTGCTTGAGCGCCGCGAAAATGAAGATCGCCCAGGCCGCCGCTCCCCACCAATTAACCTGTTGAGAAACGACATACATCCCATTCCAAACTGTATTCGGATTCTCGACAAAGGTTGTCGGTGTCTGGAAGGTGGTCTGGAATTTGGAAATCGGAGCTACGCCATCAATAAAGGTCAGTACGTAAGCCAGGCCTGCTATAAATGTCAATCCGATGATTCTTTTATTCATACCACCGATGAACAACATCCCAAACCACATGACCGCCGCCAGAAGGAATACCCACATTGTCGGGACGGGCAATCCGCTGTCAGCGGCTGGGATCATGGGGAAGAATCCAGCCAGCAGGAGGACGGTCGCGGCGATTGCTCCCCAGAACCAAGCCCAATCCTGTTTCTTCAGAAAGCCCCACAAAACAGCAGCAGAAAGCGCGCCAGCCGCTGTTCCCAGCCAGCCAAGCATCGCGTAGACGATCCGTACGGTATTGCTCTCTTCCCATTCGCCCGCGGCAAAGTGGGTGTGGATGACCGTATTATAGGTATCTGCCAGGAAATATAGACACAGTATCCCTGCCAGAATGCCGAGCGCCGCCAGTACTGCCCCAAGTTTGTTATTGCCTTTCATAACGAACCTCCTGGATTTGAATTTGACGGTATCATTGTCTTTTTTGCCGCTGAACGATCAACAGGCCAATGATGATTGCCCAGACGACCAGGCGGACAGTCATGGCCATGATGCTGTCGGGGGCGACCACCCCGCGGTAGGCGGCCTGTAAGATCAGCATGACAGCCGTGTGCAGGCCAAATGTCCCGATGGCCGCGGGGATGGCGAATTTGTTGTTTTTCCAGATGATTATGGAAGAGAAAAAGATCGAAACCACGCCCATCACAAAGTTATAGACGGGTAGCCAATTGATCACGTAATAATCGGGTAGGATGCCCAGCAGCACCCTTCCGCCTGCGACCACGGCCATTGCCCCGATGACAAACGCCAGAATGGATGCAATCTTGTTGAGAATGGAATTGTTTTGAAATCTCATTTCATCACCATCTTGATTTGGCAGTGCTGAAATCAGCGAACGGATTCTTGAACTTTCTTTCTTCGCTGCTTTTTGACAATGTAAGGGAGCACATATAAATATGAGCCGGTTATGGCCATGAAAAGCATGAGTATGGAAGGTAGTTTGTCCCATTTCTCCCAAAGAGCAGCAATTTCAGGACTGCCGACCATCTTGATAATGAACGCAGTCAGAATAAGTAATGCGGTCGGTACCGCAATCCAGCGGTGTATATGGCGGAACCATTTGTTGAGAAATTTATTTATCAAGGTTTCCTTTTTTGTTTTGCAAATTCAAGTTGACTATCCTGGCCGGACTAGGCGCCCCGGGCGCTTCGATGCGGTTGACGATCCCGCGCACGCCGGGCACATCTTCCGCCAGCTCGGCCGCAGCGATGCGGATTTCAAGCGCCGTTACCACGCCTGCCAGATGGGCGATCCCATTTAGCACGCCCACGCGCAAGTTTGCGAATGCGGTGCGCTCATCAGCGGCAAACTTTGCCAGGATGGTTTTGCGCAGGGTGTCGTCAGAGAATCGATACTTGTCTTGAGTCATAGCTCCTCAAAATAGAAACAGGCCAGTCTGTTTTAGTGTACAGACTGGCCTGTTTTTTGTATACGACTTATGTCGTGTGAATTTTCACAAATCGCCGCGTTTTGCCAATCCCTGTGGGTCGAGCAGGATGATGGTCTGTTTCTCCACCCTGAGCAATCCCTCCGCTTCGAGCGTTTTCAAGGCGCGGCTGAGCACATCGCGCACGGTACCGAGGCGGACCGCCATTTCGTCGAAGGTCGTCCACTCGCGGCGTGGGACCAGCAATTGTCCGTCAATCGATTCGGCATGTTGCAGAAGTGTGTTTGCCAGGCGGGACTCTACATTACGCAGGGACAGGTCTTCCACCAATCCAATGTAATGCAGCACGCGGTCACTCAGATGGTGGATGATTGCCATTGCCAATGCCGGAGATTGTTTTGCAAGCGCTAAAAATTTCTCTGCTGGAATCGCCCACACGTCCACGTCTTCAAGCGCCATCACCGTACCGGGATAGGTTGTGCCGCTGAAAACAGCAATATCCCCAAAGATTTCACCTGATTTCAGGAATAACATCGCCTGCTCACGACCCTCGCGCGACATGCGCGTTGCCTTTACCCAGCCGCGCTCCAGAAGGTAAAGCGTGTCAGCCGGCTCGCCTTCAATGTAAATAACTTGTCCTGCGTCGAAATGACGCAGCGTAGCAATGGCCGCAATGCGTTCCAGTACATCACGCGAACAACCGTTGAAGTGGCGGATTTTTGCAAGGAGCGCTTCCAGCCGGGGCAAATGTTTGGGGTCAGAAACCAGGTTGAATGTCATGAATGATGCGTCCTGTCTGGATTGCATCTCATTCTACCCCAAACCGGTCAGGTTTTGAGCACGCGCAATGTCAGCGCATCTTCGCGCGCGCAAGTTTCCAGGCATTCCAGGCAGCGGATGCATTCGGGGTCGCTCAGGTTATCGGGCACATCCTGGATGCCCATCGAGCACTCGATATCGCAGCGTCCGCAGTGGTTGCAGTGGTCATTGTCGCTGGTGATGCGCACGGGCGAGATTTTGTTGAAGATGGCCAGCGTCGCGCCGAGCGGACAGAAGTATTTGCACCAGAAGCGTTCCACCAAAATGGAGCCCGCCAGGAAGACGACGAGCGTGATCCATAGCAGTGTGGTCATATGCAGACCGAACACGGCGCGTACGGGACAAAATTCGCGTAGTGGCGGGAAGGCCACGAGGAGGCTGGCAAACAGAACCAGCGCGAGTACGAGATATTTTGCATAACGGAGCGGGCGGTCAATGGAGGCGGGCAGGCGCAGGGGCAGGATCGTTTTACTGGGTTTGCCGCGGACGTGACGCTTCTCGCCGAGAAGTTTCCGCGTCCACTCTGCAACAAAATCCTGGATCGCGCCCAATCCGCACAGCCAGCCGCAGAAGGCTCGTCCCGCCACCAGCGAGACTCCCAGCGTGGCGATCAGGACCGAGAAGTTGAGCAGGTTGGTGGATTTGAGCGTGTGCCCGTTGAAGAGGTAGGGCAGGAGCGTTTCGATTCCGCCGAACGCGCAGAATGAGTCGAACGATCCGCCGCGCGAGGCTTCGCCTGGCATGATATGGCGCAGGCCGAGCACAAATGTGCCGATCACCACCAGCCATTGGATGGTGCGGCGGCTTTTGGCAAGCGAGAAGGATTTTTCACGGGCAGCGGCGTTCATACCAGGGACTCCAACGTCAGACAGGCGAGTTGCATCAGGGCGCCTCTGCCGTAGCCTTCGCCGCCGCGTTCGGGCCCAAAGCCCAGCAGGATGCCAAGCAGGAGAAAGACCACATACGCGGTAATGATGATGGCGGGGTAGTAACGAGGGTTGATTTTCATCGATGTTTTTGTCATACAGGCAGGCGTGACGCACCCTGGCCCGGGATACGTCACGCCTTCAGGAGAATGTGCCTGAAATCAGGCCTCTGGTGCCTCATTTTCTTCTAATAAATGTTTTTTGAAGAAAGGCACCACGGTAAAGATCAGAACGCCAATGGCGAGCAGTGCTCCGTAAAAATAATCCAGCGTTTTGGTGCGGATGAATTGTGTCGGAACGTTGATCATGAGAATTGTGCAGGAAGCGAGGACTGCCATCCACCAGCCCCTGCGTTTGCCCATCGCCAGCAGCGGGATCGACATGAACAGGAAGATGACCGCCACCCAGTTCACTTCGCCAGCCCAGCGGAAGAGCCACCAGGTAAAGTCAGGATACATGGGGAAGCCGGGGCGGGTGGCCATGGTGCGCTGGGCGCCGATCCCAATGGTGAAGGCGTGCGTGGTTAACATGCCGATGAAGGTTAGTGCGGCAAATCGCGTCCATTTTTGTATTTTTGTTCCATGGTGGAGAAAGATGAAACTCCAAAAGCCGGCCAGGCCAATAAATGCAATTACCATTGGCAGGGGAAAGCCAGGCACCCAACTGATATAGGGCAGGAACATAAAGAAACCGCCGATTGAAGGCAGGGCGAAAAGGGACAGGGCGAGAGGGTAAGTCCACTCGCTGCCCTTTTTGATCTCTTGCGAGATGATGACCAACGCCGCGCCACCCGCAAAAATCAGCGCTCGCCAGGCTGAGTAGAAAATGTCAAAAAGTGGCAAGCCGCTCGAAAAGGCTGGGAACCCCTTTTCTATGTGGGCGGTCAAATGAATCAACACCCGTTCCAACGAGGTTTGTACCAGGAACGGGATGATATAAGCCATCACGAGCCCAATCACGATGGCAATGACAGACATGATCGTACGGTTCTTTTGAGAAGTCTCTTTCATAACAGCCTCCGCATATGATTTGGGTGTATTTCATTTGAGTTGAAGGAAAGTCGGAAAAACGGGTGTGCGGGGGGTACCCCCCGCACACCCGTTTTTCCGAAACTTTTCAACTTATTTGAAACGCACCCATATGATTTATATGTGAACAATATCACAAGGATGTGACAAAGTCTTTGCTTTAACGCAAATCCGGGAATATAGAAACAGGTGTTGCATTGTCTGCAACACCTGTTTCTCATGTGTATGTCGAACGGGTTAGTTCCCGTTCCAAAGCGGATGCCCGGTTCCGTCTCGCAAAGCAACGCTTTGGGCGTTGTTGAGATTGGTCATGCGCGTGATTTCGAAATGGCCGTTCTCGTCAAAGCCTTCCAGCCGGAGTATGTCCCCGTTCTGGGCGCTGAATCCAAATCCCTGCGCATAACGCCACGCGCGACCACTCACATTGAGTATTTGCCCGTTGGGTAGCTGCATGGATAGTCCTCGGTTGCTGATGTTCAACACCTGCCCGTTGATGACGCTGTTCTCCTTGATCTCACTTTCGTGCTCTTTTGCGGACTGGCTGTCTACAGCAGGCTCGAGCACCGTCTCCCCGGCAGGTTGCTGCCTGGATGCGTTGCCCTGGTTCTGTTCCTGCCCGCCGTCAGCAAGTTTAACAGATGTGCGGTAGGCCGCCCCGGCGAGCAGGATCCCTAAAAATGATGCATACAAGCCCCAGAAGACCATTTTTTTTAACATTGTGTTTCTCCTCTACTGTGACAGACTTCCTTGTCCTGGCAGGGTCCCCCTAAATTGTATTGGTTCGATCAACAATTTTCCGGCAACCTTGAGTATCCAGCGCCAATGGATGGCGAAATGCAGGACAGTGGCAGCGATCATGATCACGCCTGACCAGGTGTGGATCACATCCCAAACAGGGCGACTGAAAATCAGAATGGCAGTGCGCGCGCTTGCACCCTGTCCGCCGGGAAAAAACAGGAAATATAAACTGCTGATAGCAACAATCAATCCGCTTAACCCGACCACGCCATTGATTATTAAGTTGAACTGTCCACGGACGTTCATGCCCTGGCATTGACCGAGCATGATTTTGAAGATCCGTTTTGTCATCGTCAAGATCCATGACCAGTGCATGGGGATGTGGATGGCTGCGATTGCGATCATCACCACCCCCGCCCAGGTATGGATCAAATCCCAGGTGGTGCGGCTGAAGAGGACGACGATCCCATAATAAGGGTTGCGGCCTCCCTGGTAGCCTCCATTTGGCAGGAGTAAAAAATAAACGCTGGAAAATATGGTAAACAAACCACTAGCGGTCAGTAGAAGCACCACCAGCCAGTTATTGCGGGTTTGATGGGAGAGACTAAGTTTTGAACTCATCTTGATTTCTTTCTTCAATGCTGGAAAAGTTGTTTTTTTTCATTGCCATCATACCGGGATACTGTAAAGGAAATTTGTAAAATATGTAAAGAAAATGTGAAATTGTTTATGAATGTTCCTTTAATATTTGCCACCTTAAACAAAACAGGTAACTGTTTTGACAGATACCTGTTTTGTTATTGGTTCGGGAAGTGTGCTCTCTTTTTTGGATTACTCCTCGTACACCGTCACAGTAAAGAAACCGTCCAGGTCGGCTTTCTCCAGGACGAATATAGCCCTGTCGTTCCAGTATTTCTGATAATCGGCAGCCTCTTCAGGAGTGGCTTCTCCAGCCGCCATCTTTTTACCCATCGCCTGTCGTGCGGGCGTGGGGAGGGGGGTAATGACCACCAGATTGAATTTAACGCCTACTTTTGTGCCTGTATCCAGTCGTGTGAAAATCCATTCGCGCATCGGGGGAAGTTGTCCGGTTGGCTCTTCCGCATAGACCATTTTGTTTTGGCGCACAAAGAGATTGTTTGTTTGCCCGAATTCTGCGCCAATGAAGCCTGTGTGGGGAGATGCACCTGTAACAAAGGTAATGATATCGCCAAACACGCCGACAAACCATTCATCCTCTGCACCCGGAGCTTCTACAGCAATTTGGCCGCGTACCGGAATCTCTCCGTCCGGATAAAGTACTTCCAGTGCCTTACGGGTGATCGTCCAGGCGCCGGTCGTCGCGCCGCAGGAATGACCGGCTAATTTGACAGCCTCCTCATAATAATAGGGAACCGCTACCTGTGATTGCCCGAAGATCTGGAAATACGGATCGATTATCATGATCGGCGGCACTTCAGTGATGTAAGCTTGATCCCACGCAAATTCATCTGCGGGTACTGCTGCAGTTTCTTTTAGTACGGGATTTGCTGTAGCAACTGAGCCTTCATCATGGACAGTGACAGTGAAAAAGCCATCGAGGGTGTCGGCATTTTCCAGAACGAATTTTGCTCTGTCGTTCCAGTATTCGTAATACTCGGCGGCTTCTTCGGCAGTGGCTTCACCTGCGGCCATTTTCTTGCCCATTTCCTGACGCTCGGGGGTTGCGATCGGGGTAATCACCGCAAGGTTGAATATAACGCCCACCTTCGCGCCTGTATCAAGGCGTGTAAAAACCCATTCCATCTGTGGCGGGAGTGTCCCGGTGGGTTCTTCTGGATAGACCATTTTGTTTTGGCGTACAAAGAGATCGTTTGTTTCCCCAAACTCTGCGCCAATAAAGCCCGTTTTGGGAGCAGCACCGGTAACAAAAGTGATAATCTCTCCAAACACGCCGACAAACCATTCATCTTCCGCGCCCGGAGCTTCCACGGCAATTTGACCGCGCACCGGGATCTCTCCGTCCGGATAGAGCAGTTCAAGGGCTTTGCGCGTGATCGTCCACGCGCCTGCTGTTGCACCGCAGGAGTGTCCGGCCAATTTGACGGCATTTTCATAAGTATAAGGAACTGCCACCTGGGATTGTCCGAAGATTTGGAAATACGGATCGATCATCATGATCGGCGGCACTTCCGTTATATATGCCTGATCCCATGCAAATCCACCTTCTGGTTCGGGTGCAATCTCTTCAGTTGGGGTTACTTCCTCCTCAGGTGCCACTTCTTCGACAGCCTCCGCTTCGGTCGGCGTTGGGGAAGCTGGAGGGGCAGCGGGGGCGCATGCTGAGAGCGCAAACGCGGCAATAAGCAGGACCGCAAAAACAGAATACAGTTTTTTCATTTCTTTTCTTTCTCCTTTTTAGAATTTTTTGTAAGTCTGTCGATCAAGTATTCTCTTGATAACCAGACTTTGTGAACTCTATATGTGAACGGTATCACAAACGAGTGACAAAGTCTTTGCCTTAACGCAAACCGGAGCCAAAATGCGCTGGCTCCACAGTTTTGACTGCCTGATCTTTGCTTGATGCACGGCTATTATTTGTTCTAAAAGCAGATCCGAGACCAGTCAAGCTTGGCCCCGGAGTGCAAAGGAGAATGTTCCTGATGAGCCAGGTGATGTAATCTGGTTGATCAAGGGATGAAAATTTCTTTTACCCCCCCGCCTTTTTCGATGTTGTCGTTGGCAGTTGTACTGGGCGTGGCAGTCGTTCAGATGAATCAAACAAAAGGTAATTGAGTCGATTGAACCTCACGCCTAGAATGGAAACGCCTCCCAAATCGTTTAATTTGAGGGGCGTTTTACATCCCTATTCATTATTCCGCCATACTCGTCAGGTATTCAATCGTCTTCTCGAACAGGAGCGTTTTGGCAGACTGACCCGTGCCAGTGATTTGACCCAAAGCGGCGGCGGTGGCCTGGGCTGCGGCCTTTTCTTCCTCGGTCTTGCCGCTTCCCGAACCGGGAACTTTGGTCACGCCGGGGACGGGAGTGGGGAGCACGATGCCGTATTCTGCGTAAAAAGTGCTTAGGTCGGCGTTGGTGATCTGCATGGCGGCGATGGACTGTAGTTGTTCGGATGTCAATGTAGCCACGATTTGGTCCTGCACGGCGGTCAGTTCTTCTGAGGCGGTGGTGGTATCCCCGCTCAGGGCGATGATCGCCTGCCAGAACGGGATCAGTGTTTGGGCCTGTTCGGGCGTGACCGCGTTGGGAGTGTTGTTCAGGTTCATGATACCGAAAGCCAGTTGATTGCGCAGGTTGGCCGCGTCGGTATATTCGGTGGTGAGATATTCGCCCGCGATGGAAGTGGGAGCGATGATAGTGATTTCAGCGGCGGGGGCACAGGCGACAAGTAGAGATGCTGATACGACCAGAATGGTAAGAGAGCGGAAGATGTTCATTGTGTCAAACCTTGCAAATAGACGATCAGCACGTTGAGTATGGCAGTGGATACGCCGTTGCCGCCGCTCCCGCTTGTGACGCCTTCAGCCGCTTGTCTGGTGGCACGCGCTTCGGGCGACATGCCGCTTCCGCTACCCTGACCGGAACCTGGCTGTCCCGATCCGCTTCCCGTGGTAATGCCATTGGCGGCAGACCAGGCCTGAAGGTCAGCAGAGGTGAGTTTCATTGTATTGATGGCCGCCAATTGCTCGGGGGTGAACGTAGCTTCGATCTGTGCCAGCAGGGCGTTTACTTCAGCCTGGGCGCTGTTGCCTGTGCGTGTCATGTTCAGCAGTCCTTCCCAGAGGGGGAGCATGAATTTTGCCTGTTCAGGCGTGATGGGCATATTTGTCTCCGCCAGCCTCAAGGAACCGAGAGTAAATTGCAGGCGGGCGTTGAGCGCGTTTTCGTAACTGACGTCCAGGTTAGGGCTGACGTAGGCTTCAGAGCTGGCTGATGTCGTCGAAGCAGGAGCAGCCGTCCCCCCGCACGAAGCGAGCAGGAGGGCGACGAGAATGGTTAAGGTGGGGATGAAAATCCGTTTCATGGTTGTTTCCTTTTAGACTGATGACTGATTTTTGATTACTGGCGGCTATTCGCGCCGCAACGCTTCAATCGGGTCGAGTTTCGCGGCTTGTGTGGCGGGGTAATACCCAAAGAAAATACCGACCGCCGCCGCTGCGCCGAAGGCAAGCGGGATGGAGAGCGGCACGATTTCCGTACGCATGGTACCGAACGAGCCAAACAGGTACGAACCGCCCACACCGATAAAGACGCCGACCAATCCGCCAACCAGGCTGAGGATGACAGCCTCGATCAGAAATTGGGTCAGCACATTGGCTGGACGCGCGCCCAGCGCCTGGCGCAAGCCGATTTCGCGCGTGCGCTCCGTGACAGAGACCAGCATGATGTTCATAATGCCGATACCGCCCACAAGCAGGGAGACGCCTGCCACCCAGGCCAGCAGGTCACGGAAAGCGGCGGTGGTAGCTTCCTGCGTGGCGATGATGTCCTGCTGGGTCTGCACGGTGAAGTCGGGTTTGGCAGCGTCGACATCGTGGCGCTCCGCCAACAGCGCGGTGGTCTGCGCGATGATGCTGGGTATCTGCTCCTGGCTCTCGGCTTTGAGGTAAACAGTGCGGACGGCATCAGCGCGGAGCGGGGAGGCGGGCATATATTTTTGGAAGACCACGCTGAGGGGCAGGTAGATGCGCCCATCGTAATCCACGTCGGACACGATGCCTTTGGGTTCCATCACGCCGATCACAGTTAATTTGGTTGTGCCCACGGTGACAGTCTGTCCGATGGCGCTCTCTGCGCCGAACAGGTCGGTGGCAATACCCGCGCCAAGCACAACCAGTTTTGCCTTGCGGTCATCTTCATCCACCGTAAAATAACGTCCCTCGGCAACCGCGTAATCACGCACGTCGGGAAAATCTGCGGTGGTACCGATGAGGGCAATCGACTCGAGCGTAACGCCGCCCGCGCGGATGTTTTGTGGCGCAGGGGATTGTTCGGCGGAAACGCCCGTTATACCGACCACCTGTTCGGCAATTGCGTACACATCATCGAGCAGCAATGTGCGCGAGGCGCCAGGGATGCCGCGCATGGGCGAGACGATGACCAGGTTTGCGCCCAGTGCGTTGATCTGTTCGGCAATCGAGGCCTCCGCACCCGCGCTGACCGCCAACATGACGATGACCGAAGCCACGCCGATGATCACGCCCAGGGTGGTGAGAAACGAACGGACCTTGTTGAGCATCAAACCTTCCCAGGCTGTGCGGAAAATTTTTGAGAATTTCATGGCATACCTCTATTTATGCAAACCCGAGCATGGATTGGAACCATCGTGCCCATCGGAGAGGATCATCCCATCCTTGACACAGATGATACGGTCCGCGTGTGCGGCAATGTCCGACTCATGCGTCACCATGACAATGGTCGCATCGTTTTTATGAAGGCCATGCAAGATGTCCATGATCTCGACGCTGGATTTGGAGTCGAGATTGCCAGTCGGCTCATCTGCCAAAATCAGCGGTGGTTTGTTGACCAGGGCGCGCGCAATTGCGACGCGTTGCTGCTGTCCGCCAGACAACTGGTTGGGACGGTGATGCAGCCGATTCCCCAGTCCGACCGCAGTCAATGAGGCAACGGCCCGCGCTTCGGACTCCTCGTCGCTCACATCATCCGCGTTATACAACATGGGGAGCATTACATTGGAAAGCGCGCTCAAGCGCGGAAGCAGGTTGAACGACTGGAAGATAAAGCCAAGCTTCTCGTTCCGAATTTCAGCCAGTTCATCCTTGCTCATCTGACTTACGTCGCGCCCGTCGAGAATATATTGCCCGGCAGTGGGGCGATCCAGGCAGCCGACGATATTCATCAGCGTGGACTTACCTGACCCTGAGGGTCCCATGATGGCGACAAACTCGCCGCGCTGCACTTGCATATCCACCCCTGCCAGTGCGTGCACTTCCGCATCGCCTTCGCCATACACTTTTGTCATACCTGTAATTTCGATCAGGGTATTATTCATGGCAATATCCTGTGTAGGTCACGTTTGAAAGGTGACCTACTTTGTCTCCACCGTCCCCGTGCTGACCACATCGTCAACTTTCAGGCCGCTCAAAATCTCGGCATTGGCAAAATCGCGCAAGCCCACTTCGACAGGAGTCATCTTTGACTGGCCATCGGGTGCGACAACAAAGACTGCGAATGAACCAGGCGTAAGCTCGCGCAAAGCCTGAACGGGTACGAGAAGCGTATTGCGCGCTTCCGCCGCAAGCACTTCGGCCTCCACTGTCATTCCAGAGATCACTGTCGATGGCATTTCATCGGGCAATGAAGCCCACAGTACAACCACAGGCGTGCCGTCCACAACTTGCAGGGCAGGCTCCACCAGAACGATTTCGCCGGTCACATTCGTACCGGGGTAAGCATCAAAGGTAAAGATCACAGGATTGCCCAGCGCAGCTTTGTCAATATCAGTCTCATCGAGATAGAAGCGGACCAACAAACGATCGGTCGTCGCAATCGTCATCACAGGCGAAGTCCCCACTGTCTGTCCCTTTACAATATCCAGCGCAACTACCGACCCGTCAAAAGGCGCGACGAGTTGCGTATTCTCAACCGCAAGGCGCGCCTGTTCCAACTTTGCTGTCTCTGTGCCCAGCGCGATGATCGGCGCAGTCAGAACTTCCGGTCCTGCCTGGACAATTTCCAGCGCGGCCTGGGCATCAAGCAAAGCTACTTTGGCGGATTCATATTCGGCACGCGCAAGGGTGATGTCCACATTCGGGATATTGCGCAAACTCAGGAAGTAATCCATGCGGGCGCGAGCCTCATCAACAACTTTCTGCGCCTCTTCTCTTTGACTTGAGGTTGCCGCCGCTTCGAGGGCATTCAGCGCCGCCTCAGCCTGATTCAACTGACCTTCCCAGTACCAGGCATTCGAACCGACCAGATAGATCACGCTATTGGTGGCATCCTCCAGTGCGGACTCAGCATTGGCAACGGCCAGTTGCGCCTGCGCCAACCCTTGCGCTGAAAACAAAGCCTGGAAATCGGCCTTTGCCTGGATATTTTCCTCCAACCGTCCCAGTATCTGCGCAGTTGTGACAGAGTCGCCGTTTTCTACGTTTAGCTCAGTTACCACACCCGCAGAACGAAAACCTATATCCACTTCCGCGGCAGGGACGATGTTCCCCGCGCCATTAGCGGTGATTACCAGATCCCCCGTACGGACTTTGGTAGTCTGCAATTCAGGCGTGGCAGTTTCGTCTGCAGCAGATGGCTGGGTGAAATACAAGGCTCCACCAATAATGACAGCGAACACAATACCTGTAATGACAAGATTGGAACGCTTCTTGAAGAATTTCATGGTTTACTCCTGTTAGGCAACTTGATTATTGACGATAATGGTAAAAGAAGTATGTAAAGTTATTTTGGATAGAATATAAAGATTTGATGAAGGCTCATTTTCCACGCTTTTTGCGCAATTGGAAAAACATCAAAACCAGAATGATCGCCCAGACAATCATGCGAACCGTCATGGCTTGAATACTGTCTGGCGCGACCACGCCGCGATAAGTGGTTTGCAGGATGAACATAACGAGGGCATGAATGCTGAACGCTCCAATAACCGTGGGCATGGCAAGCCTGCTGTTCTTCCAGATGAGGATGACGATTATGAAGATGGTAAGGAGCCCCATAGTGTAGTTGTATAGCGGAAGCCAGTTAATGACATAGTAGCCAGGATTGCTGCCCAGCAACGCCTTCCCGCCCGCGAAGATAGCCATTGCGCCGATAATAAAAGCCAGAACAGCTGCGATTTTGTTGAGGTTGATTTTCATTGTCTCTTCTCCTTGGTTGAATTGATGCTTGGAGTATATGTCCGTCCTGCGGACAAGTTAATGACTTAAGTCGTTAATGAAGGAACAGAATGTATAATCATCTGCAGGCGCGATGTTGTGAATCGAGGAAACATGAACAAAGGCGATGCTCTCCAAAACGCAGGCAGAATATTGAAGGCGGTTTCCTACTTTTCAGATTTGGATGACGTCGCTCTGAGCTTGGTGGCGCAGTCAGCGATCCGGCGTGTTTATGATTCTGAACAGGTGATCCTGATCGAAGGTGAACCTTGCGTGGGTTTGTATATTGTCGAAAGCGGCTGGTTGAAGGTTTCTAAAATCGGAATCGATGGCCGCGAGCAGATATTGCAAACGCTGGGGCCAGGGGATGTTTTCAATGCGCTCAGCGTGTTCACCGACGCGCCTAACCAGGCAACCGTGACGGGATTGGAGACTTCGGTGGTCTGGATAGTTCGGCGCGAAGTCCTGCTGAACCTGATGGAGGAGCGTTCCTCATTGGCGCGTCAAGTGATTCGGGAACTGGCGGGCAGAGTGCAGTACCTGATCCAATTGGTGGAAGACTTGTCCCTGCGTTCGGTGGAAGCGCGTCTCGCGCGGCTCTTGCTGGAGCAGGCGGAAGGCGAGTCGGTGCGACGCCGACACTGGGCCACACAGGCTGAAATGGCTTCGCGCCTCGGCACCGTGCCAGACGTGGTCAACCGCGCTTTGCGTAAACTTTCGGAAAAGGAAATGATCCGCGTGGAACGTCATCAGATCCAAATCCTGGACAAAGAGGGATTGAAGTCCATTGCGCAAACAGTAGAATGACGTAAACTGAAAACCGACAAAAGTCGTTGGACGAAACTCGCTCAGGGTATATGCTTGGCATCACCTGAGCGAGATTTATTTATGTCACTGCGAGGCGGCGAATTTCTGCCGAAGCAGTCTCCTCGTTGAACTGGGAGATTGATTCGCTCGCAATGACATAGAACTTGGAGCATTTATATGACTCATTTCAACGACAGACCTATTCCGATCATTGACCTGCAGTTATGCGACGGGTGTGAATTGTGCGTGCGCGCTTGTCCCACCAAAGCGCTGGAAGTGCGTGATGGCAAAGCGGTCGTCGCTAATCCGCTGGCGTGTGAATATAGCGGGTTGTGTGAGGCTGTTTGCCCCACGCACGCCATCACGCGCCCGTTTGAAATTGTCATCGCTGGTGCGGAAGACGATGAAACGATGTACTCAAATTCGATAAAAGTCGTGGAGAAAGATTGATCATCCGCCTACAATACGGGCTGACAACAACAATTTGATTTCAAGGAGAAATGAAAATGAACGAACTTGCCATCAACCTCATTCACGGATTGCTTGCAACCATCCTGGCTTTGGCTCCGCTATCTGTAGCCGCCTATTTCGACTTGAAACAAACGCGTGAAACCCGGCAGAAAAACCAATAGCATCGCAGGTTGCGCTTGCGAAGTCCCCAAAAGGGGGAAGCGTGACCTGCAAGGAGAACTACAAAATGCAAATCACAAAAAACACTCGTGTATCCGCCATTCTTGAAGAATACGGCGACATCGCCGATGTAATGGAAATCTTCGGCGTCAAAAGAGTGGCCCGTTATTCCCTGCGGGCGCTGACTGCAAAAGCGCTTACCGTTGAATGGGCGGCGCGCATCCATCGCGTACCGTTGAATGAATTTCTTGGAATTTTGCAACAGGCGATCCATCCTGCCAAAAAGCAGTCTGATTAAGCGCGGACGTTACTATTAGGAGAAAAAAATGTCTGAAACAAAAAGGAAATTACCAACATGGACAGTGCGCGTGGTGATCCTGTCGCTGTTACTGTTCTTCTTTGCCGTTCCACACACGCTGGAGGACTTTACCCTAGGTGAGCCAGCTAAAAACGGAGTTCCGGAAGCGGCGCTTGCCTTTGTCGTGTCGGGGTTGTTTGCCTTGCAAGGACTGGCGCTATTTTGGACTGGCCAACAAAATCGTCGAGGTTATTTTGTCCACGCGGCATTGGGTGTTTTGTGGCCGTTGGCGGCAGGCACTGCCCAATTGCCGGTCATTCTTGCCTCAAGCAATTACCGTTCCGGGTTCATCTCGGTGTTATACGTGGCTGGGGTGATCGCGATTGGTATTTTGCTTTTTCTGGCTTCTCTTCAAGCCTTGAAAACCAGCAGCGCACACCCGTAAGGGAAAAAATAAGCCATGCTTGAAAATACTTCGCAGTTGACCAGGGGCGAGCGCTCCATGGTAATTACCAAAGATACGCGTGTATCTGTTATTCTCGAGGAATATGGCGACATCGCCGATGTCATGGAAATTTTCGGCGTCGAGCGCGTGGGGCGCTATTCCCTACGCATGTTCCTTGCCAAGGCGCTCACGGTGGAATGGGCGGCGAAGGTCCACCGTGTTCCGCTGGCCGAATTTCTCAATATTCTGAATCGGGCAGTTGTCAAAAAACAGGGGAATGCCCAGTGAGCGAAACGCGCACACACTCGGACGCGCTCAGGCGGCTGGTGATCATCCTCTTCTTTTTGGGACTGCTGTCCATGGCGATCCTCGCGCTGGGGATTGGCTGGGCTTGCGCGGACTGGGGCAAGATCCGCTTGGGGTGGCTGAATCAGCTCCTCGGTCCCGCGTTGACCGTGGGCGGGCTGGCCCTCGTCAGCTGGTCGGTGCGAATCCAATATGTCCTCGGCAAAGGCACGCCCGCGCCGAAAGTTGCCGCGCAAAGTCTGGTGACGCAGGGGCCGTATGCCTATTCCCGCAACCCGATGACGCTGGGCGCGTTGTCCCTGTATCTGGGCATCGGAGTTTGGATGGGTTCGGGTGTGATCATCATCCTGGCCTTGAGCGTGTTCAGCGCATTGCTGACATTTATCTATATTCACGAAACTCGAGAACTGCGCGAGCGGTTCGGCGAGGAATACCTGGAATACAAAAGACGGACGCCGTTCTTGTGGCCGTGCTTGACGATGAGGAAATGAAGCAGGATGTTCGCGGATCGGATTTCGTTGAACATAAATCAAAAAATATTGGGCAGGTATTTGGCCTGCATAGAAACAAGGAGAAAATCTCATGAACAAAAAAACGCTTTTGGCCCTAACGGTCATCGTTGTGGTAATCGCGCTGAGTTTTGTAATGACCCAGCAAATAGCGGCGAAAAAAGCGGTGGAAACGCCCGCAACCGAAACTGCCGTTGTTCAACGCGGCAACCTATCCATGACAATAGACGCCTCTGGCAGTATCGTCCCACACATGGAAATCGGGCTGGCATTCACAAGCAGTGGACAAGTGGCTGAACTGCTGGTTGCCGAAGGAGAGCAGGTGCAGGCAGGTCAACCTCTTCTGCGGTTGGATACGCAGGATCTAGAGTGGCAAGCGGAACAGGCGCGCCTGACCGTGTCCATCGCGGAATATGATCTTTCCGACGCGCGGGATGATTACTGGGAAGAAGATGAGCCGGTGAAAAAAGCCAAAGCCAAATTGGAACAGGCGCAGGTTTCCCTGCAACAAGCGAAATGGCGGCTGGAGCAGGCCACGTTAGTAGCGCCCATTAGTGGTGTTGTCACGCAACTGTTTGTAGATTCCGGCGAAATGGCAAATACTGGTCAAACCGTTGTCGTTTTGAGCGATCTCTCGAATCTGGATGTTGAAATAAACCTTGATGAAACCGACGTGGCGCGTGTTGCGATGAGTACGCCGATTGTCATCACAGTGGACGCTTTCCCTGGTGCGAAACTGAGCGGCGAAATAATCGAAATTGCATCTTTGGCGGATGTGCAATCCGGCGTAGTGCTTTATCCTGTGACCGTCCGCTTGAATCCCACCGACTCTTCGACGGACTCCCCCTTCGGGGACTTCGCAGGGCAGGCGCTGCCTCTTCGCCCTGGAATGACTGTCAACGTAATTCTGACGATTGAAAATCGGGAGGACACCCTGTTCGTCCCCTTCCGTGCGGTCGAGACGGAGGGCGGGCAGGCTTACGTGACGCGGGTGACCGCCTCCGGGTCCGAGCGTGTGGGGGTGACGCTGGGTTTGGTCACCGATACCCAGGTGGAAATCCTGAGCGGCATTGAGGGAGGGGATGTTGTAGCGGTCTACGCTAATCCCGTTCAAGACACCGCAGTCATGCACAGTCCCATCTTCGGCGGAGGGCAATGAGATGATCTCCATCCAAAACATGACCAAAGTGTATGGAGCAGGCGAGGCGGAAGTCCGCGCGTTGGATGGTGTCTCGCTGGAGGTTGCCAAAGGCGAGTGGGTGGCAATCACCGGCCCCTCCGGTTCGGGCAAATCCACGCTGATGCACATCATCGGATGCCTAGATTCGCCCACCTCCGGGGAGTACTCACTGAACGGCGTCGAAGTGAGCGGCATGGATGATTCCCAACTCGCTGCTGTCCGCAACCGCGAGATTGGCTTTGTCTTCCAGAGTTTCAACCTGCTGTCGCGTGTGGACGCTCTCCAGCAGGTGATGTTACCCTTGCAATATCAGCGCGGTGACAAGCGCTTGCCGCGCAGTGAGCGCGCCAAAAAGTCGCGCGAAATGCTGGAACTGGTTGGGTTGGGGGATCGCACGCACCATCGCCCCACCGAACTTTCCGGCGGACAGCAACAACGCGTGGCGATTGCCCGAGCCCTGGCGCAGCAACCCTCCATCCTGCTAGCCGACGAACCCACCGGCAATCTGGATTCCAAATCCGGCGCGGATGTCATGGAAATCCTCCATCGCTTGCACCGCGAACATGGGCTGACGGTGGTGATGGTTACCCATGATCCGAAGGTTGCTGCCCGGGCGCAGCGCGCCATTTACTTTCAGGACGGGCTGATTGCGGAAACGCAGGTAAATTCCGCCCTGCCCGGCGCACAGCAAGGAGGCGCATAATGGACTGGATCGAGAGTTTAACTACGGCATGGAACGGCTTGAATGCCAACAAGATGCGCTCCGGGTTGACCATGCTGGGCGTCATCATCGGGGTGGCGGCAGTCATTGCCCTGCTTTCCATCGGACAGGGCGTGCAGGAGAGCATTACCGGCTCGATCACGGGTGCCGGATCGAATCTGCTCTTTGTCGCGCCCGGCTCATTTTCGATGGGTGGGGTGGAAGCCCCCAGCGGA
Organism: Anaerolineales bacterium; assembly: GCA_016928525.1. The sequence goes on from JAFGKO010000009.1 coordinate 58,696, forward strand.
AGCGCTGCCAGCCTGACTTATGCCGACGCGCAAG
>JAFGKO010000101.1 GCA_016928525.1 Anaerolineales bacterium
TGAACTTCGGCAACCTGGTCATCAACCAGACCCGCCGCGAAGTCACCCTGAACGATGCGCCCCTGCAACTCAAACCCAAAGAGTACGAACTGCTGCTCTTCCTGGCGGAACACAAGGGCCAGATGCTATCGCGCGAATTCGTCCTGGAGCGCGTCTGGGGCTGGGACTACATCGGCGACAGCCGCACAGTAGACGTCCACGTACGCTGGTTACGGCAGAAAATCGAGGCGGACCCGGCCCGGCCGGAACGCATCGTCACCGTACGCGGCGGGGGCTATCGCTTCGAGGGATAAGCGTAAAATGTAATTTCTGTCATGGACTTTAAGGTCTACTTCCTGCTTGTTGCGCTCGTTCTTTCCCTGGCAACCCTGGCGTGGGTTGCCTTTCGCTACGCGTCCCTCCGCCGTCAACTGCGCGAATACCAGCGCGTCCTGCGGCAGGCAATCGCTGGTAGCATCTCTGTGCTATCGCTGCCGTCCAATCTGAAACATCTGGAAAACCTGTCCAACGCCGTCAAGGCGCTGGTCACCTCGCTCGCAACGCAATTGTCCAGCGTTGATGCAAACCGCGCCCGCCTGGCCGCCGTGCTCGACCAGATGACGGACGCAGTCCTGATCGCCAGCGAGGCAGGTCGTATCCAGTTCGCCAACCCGGCTGCCGAGAAGCTGTTTGGCAGAGGGCTGGTAGGGCGCTCCGTCACCGAGACCTTGCGCAATCACCAACTAATCCAGGCCTGGCAGCGCTGCCAGGAACTCGACGAAATCCAGATCGAGGCCGCAGAAATTGTGGCGCGGCGTCTCTTCCTGCAACTGATCGTCATGCCCGACCAACATGCTCCGGGTGGAAGTTTGCTGGTCGTGCAGGACCTGACCCGCATCCGTCGCCTGGAAACCATCCGGCGGGACTTCATCAGCAACATCTCACACGAACTGCGCACCCCGCTGGCCTCGCTCAAAGCCCTGACCGAGACCTTACAGGACGGCGCTCTGGCAGACCCCGAAGCTGCTCCCCGTTTCATCGGCCGCATCGCCACCGAGGTGGACGCGCTGACCCAGATGGCGCAAGAACTGCTCGATCTGTCACGCATCGAGTCGGGACAGGTCGAATTGGCGCGCAAACCTGTCGCGCCAAAGAAATTGCTCACATCTGCCGCCGAACGCATGCGCCTGCAGGCCGAACGCGCCGGGCTGTCGCTGCGCGTGGATTGCCTTCCCAACCTGCCCAAGGTCAACGCGGACGCGCCGCGCATCGAACAGGTGCTGGTCAATCTCATCCATAACGCGGTCAAGTTCACGCGTCCGGGCGGGGAGGTGATCCTTATAGCGGAGGTCGTCCCCTCAGCGGAGGCAGGCGAAGGCGCGGTCAGGTTCGCGGTGAAGGATACTGGGGTGGGTATCCCGGCAGATGACGTCCCTCGTATTTTCGAGCGCTTCTACCGCGTCGACAAGTCCCGCGCGGGTGGCGGGACAGGGTTGGGGCTATCCATTTCGCGGCATCTGGTCGAGTCGCATGGGGGGCAAATCTGGGCTGAAAGCCGCGAGGGGGAAGGCAGTATGTTCTTTTTCACGCTCCCAAACGCTTAACAAAATTGTTCACCGTTTGTTAACCAGCTCTTAAGTCGTTGATAAGGTTTGGATGATATTATGTGATTATGTAATAGGAGTTCACTATGAGCATCTTTCTTTCAATTACACTCGTTGCACTGCTGGCCGTCTTCAGCGTAGACGTCAGGCAAAAACGCCGTGAGTTTTTGAAGCAACAGAGTACAAAGTAGAAAGACTTCAAATACATCTTCTCCTCCTTTGACAGCCTCCGCAAGAGGCAGAGCCCGTCGGATTCCCGATGGGCTTTCTTCTTACCCCATGCGTCCGGTGATGTACGACTCAGTCAATTCCTGCCTGGGGCGTGTGAACATCTCATCAGTGGCTGAAAATTCTACCAATTCTCCCAGCCAGAACAATCCAGCCATATCCGAAATACGCGCTGCCTGCTGCATGTTATGCGTCACGATGACAACGGTGTAATCTTTTTTAAGCTCAGCGATCAACTCTTCCACCTGCAAGGTCGCAATCGGGTCGAGCGCTGAGGTAGACTCATCCATCAAGATCACTTCCGGGTGCACGGCCACCACGCGCGCGATACAGAGTCGCTGTTGCTGTCCCAGGGAAAGGCCCAGCGCATTCTCCCCCAAGATATCCTTGACTTCATCCCACAAAGCCGCCTGGCGCAAGCTGCGCTCAACCGTTTCTTTCAAATCCGCCTTGCTACCTGTTATTCCCAGTATGCGCGGTCCGAAGGCCACATTATCATAGATCGATTGTGGAAACGGGTTTGGCTTCTGGAACACCATACCAACCCGCTGGCGTAGTGTAACTACATCCATATCTGCGACGTAAATATCCTCGCCATTGAGGGAGATCTTCCCCTCCACACGCGTGCCTTCAATCGTGTCGTTCATGCGATTGAGACAACGCAAAAAAGTAGATTTCCCACAGCCTGATGGGCCAATCAACGCCGTTACCTGGTGCGGCATGATATCCAGGTTGATCTTCGAGAGGGCTTTCGACTTCCCATAATAAAAATCAAGGTTTTGGACGATGAAAACGGGATCAGTCATGCTTCGATTTTATCATCATTGGACATGGGATATAATTCGGAATGATGAAATCGCTCCCGCTTCTCACCGGACTTTTGCTTGTCCTGTCACTCTTGAGCGTTTCCTGCTCTTCAACCGCATCTGCTCAATCCTCCGAAACGACAGCATACATCGAGAATAAAGGCTCCGACACCATCGTCAACCTGGCGCTGGCCTGGGCCGAACGTTACCAGTCAGAGCGCCCCGATGTCCGTGTCTCGGTGACAGGCGGCGGGTCGGGAACCGGGATCGCCGCTCTCATCAACGGAACGGTGGATATCGCCAACGCTTCCCGCCAGATCAAGGGAGAAGAGATCGAGGAAGCGCAATCCAAGGGCATCGACCCGGTCGAACACATCATTGCCCGTGACGCGATTGCCGTCATTGTCAACCCGGAAAACCCCGTTTCACAGTTGACCCTTCAACAAATCTCCGACATTTACAGTGGGAAAATTTCCAACTGGAAAGAGGTCGGCGGCGATGACCGGCCCATTGTGCGCCTGTCGCGCGAGACCAATTCGGGTACGCACGTCTATTTCCTGGAAACCGTGCTGCGCCTGGGTGAGAAGGACAACAAAACCTTGTTCTCGAGGGACACCCTGCTGCTGCCATCCTCGGAGGGTATCATCGCCGAGGTGCGCCAGAACCCCAACGCCATAGGCTATGATGGCCTGGGCTATGTACCCAATGACCTGAAAGTGATCACCATCGCCGAAGCCGAGGGCAAACCATACGTCCGGCCAATGGTCAGCACCGTCAACGACAAGAGCTATCCCATCGCCCGCGACCTGTACATGTACACGGCCGGGGAACCAGGCGGGGCGGTCAAGGATTATTTGGATTGGATCCTCTCGCCCGAAGCCCAAGACATCGTTCTCGAACTGGGGTTTGTCCCCATCCAGCTCTATCTCCCCTGACATTATTGATCATGAAAACCGAACTAACCTGGCAAGAATTCATCATCACACGAGCCATCAAAGCCTCCGGCTATTCGGCCATCGTTTTTGTCGGCCTTATCTTTTTCTTCCTGTTGCGCGAAGGCCTGCCCACCCTGGGAGAAGTGCCTCTCTCCAACCTGTTCAGCGACCGCTGGTATCCCATCGAAGACTATTTCGGTATTTTGCCACTGATCACCGGCTCGTTGATGGTGACGGTCGGCGCAGCGCTGGTCGCCATTCCTTTTGGGATTGGCACCGCCATCTACATCGCTGAAATTGCCCCCCGCTGGATGCGCGAAATACTCAAACCACTGGTGGAATTACTTGGCGGCCTGCCCTCGGTCGTTCTCGGATTCCTCGGCATCCTGGTGCTCTCCCCCTGGCTGCGCGTCGTTCTGGACCTGCCAACCGGCCTGACCGCCTTTACCGGTTCGCTACTGTTAGGCGGCATCGCAGTACCGACGATTGTCTCGGTAGCCGAAGATGCGCTGGATACCGTCCCGCGCGCCTATCGGGAAGGGGCATGGGCGCTGGGGGCGACAAAGTGGCAGACCATCTGGCGCGTGACCCTGCCAGCCGCCCGCTCCGGCGTATTGACCGGCGTGATGCTCGGTGTCGGTCGCGCCATCGGCGAAACGATGACCGTGATGATGGTCACCGGAAACGCGCCTGTGCTGGCGCTCACGCCGGGCAGCCTGTTCTCCCCCGTCCGCACGATGACGGCCACCATCGCTGCCGAAATGGGCGAAGTCGCCAGTGGCAGCGTGCACTACCACACCTTATTCTTCATCGGCATGGTACTGTTCCTGATCTCGCTGGCAGTCAACGTGGCAGCCTCGGCGGTCGTTTTCCGCTCGAAGAAGCGCGCTGAAAGGATATTGTCGTGAACCGCCACCTGACCCAACGGCTGGGCTTTTCGCTGCTGACCCTGGTTGCCCTGTTCACGGTCACGCCGATCGTCGGTGTGATCGTTTATATCTTTGTGCAGGGCAGCCCTGCCATTTCATGGGAATTCCTCTCGGCTGTACCACGTTCCGGCATGCGCGAAGGCGGCATCTTGCCTGCCATCATCGGGACGTTCTATCTCACGGTGGGAACGGCTGTCTTCTCGGTCCCGCTGGGGATCGCAGCAGCAGTTTACCTGTCCGAGTACGCAGCGGATAACGCCTGGACGCGTCTCATTCGCCTGGCGATCATCAACCTGGCAGGCATCCCGTCCGTTGTGTACGGCTTGTTTGGGCTCGGGCTTTTTGTGTTGTTCTTGAATTTTGGCACCAGCATCCTGGCGGCCTCGTTAACGCTTTCCATCATGACCCTGCCCGTCATCATCAGCACGGCAGAGGAGGCGTTGAGAGCAGTGCCTCAGGCTTTCCGCACGGTCAGTGTTTCGCTGGGCGCTACCCGCTGGCAGACCATCCGCCGCATCGTGCTGCCCCAGGCCCTGCCCGGCATTCTCACGGGCGTCATCCTCGGCCTGGAGCGGGCTGCAGGTGAGACAGCGCCCATCCTCTTCACCGGGGCAGCCTTTTTCCTGCCACGCCTGCCAGGGTCAGTGTTCGATGCGACCATGGCGCTTCCTTACCACCTGTTCGTGATTTCTACACAAGTGCCTGAGATGCCCATCCAGATCCAATATGGTACGGCGTTGGTACTGTTGGCGTTCGTGCTGAGCATGAACCTGATCGCAACTGTGATCCGTTCGAGGGCGAGGGCGCGGAGGCAATGGTGACCAGGACTAAAATTGTCATCGAGAACTTGAGTCTGCAATACGCCGACAACACAGAGTCGCTGAGGGGCATCAATATGGACATCCGCGAAAATGCCATTACGGTTCTGTTTGGGCCTGCCGGTGGTGGCAAATCCACGTTGCTTCGCTGTCTCAACCGCCTCAACGATCTGACGGATGTCAAGGTGGTTTCCGGTCGCATCCTGCTGGACGGAGAAAACATCCTCGATTTCAAAACCGATACCATCGCCCTGCGTCGCAAGGTAGGCATGGTCTTTGCCCGCCCGGTTGTGCTGCCCATGAGCATTTACCAGAATTTAACTTACGGGTTGGAATTAGCAGGTGAGAAGCGCCGCTCGGTGCTTTATGAAGCCGCCGAACGCAGCTTGAAACTGGCCGCACTCTGGGACGAGGTGAAAGACCGCCTGGATGATCCCGCGATTGCCCTGTCCGGCGGACAGCAACAACGCTTGTGCCTGGCCCGCTCCCTCGCGCAGCAACCCGAGGTCATCTTACTGGACGAGCCGACGTCGGGGCTGGATCCCATCTCGACAGGCAAGGTCGAGGCCGCGTTGCAGGAATTGAAAAAGAACTACACCATCATCCTCGTTCCTCATTCCGTCCAACAGGCCGGGCGGACGGCTGATTATGCAGCTTTCTTCTTACAAGGGGAACTGGTGGAATACGGCGAAGGTTCAGAACTCTTCACCAACCCGAAGGAAAAACGCACGGAAGATTATGTAACGGGCAGGTTTGGATAATTTCATTTTGCGAGAAGCAGACCCTAAAGGTTTCAAAAACCTTTAGGGTCTTTTTTTATTAACCAGATGTTAACCCATTCTTCCATTGTCATTAAAAGCCGCTTGTTATGATGGCAGCATATGAATACACCTACTAGGAGAAAAGAGAAAATGCGTAAGAATTTATATGTCCTTTTTGCCGCCTTCGTGCTCGCCAGTATGATCCTGGCTGCCTGCGGCGGTACCCCTACTGATGCCCCTGCGCCAGCAGAACCTGCCGCTCCTGCTGAACCTACCGCAGCCCCCGCGGAGCCTGCTGCTCCAGATGATCCAATGGCGATGTACGCGCCGGATGCAGTTTCGGGTGACATTGTGATCGCTGGTTCCTCCACTGTCTTCCCGTTGGCTGAGCGCATGATCGAGCGCTTCTCTGAAGAAGGCTTCGACGGCAATACCA
>JAFGKO010000102.1 GCA_016928525.1 Anaerolineales bacterium
AAGAACGAACTCGACAGTCCAACGGAGAACCGGGGATCGTGCTGATTTTTTATCGACACGGATACCCCGGCCTGTTTTTATTGCTGCATGGAGAAGAGTAAATGAAACAATACTCTAAACAGGGACTTTGGTCTCTTTTCCTGGTATGTGCTTTTCCATTCCATATTTGGACTATCGTCCTCGCTTTCAGAGATTTCTCCTGGGTGACAGAGCGCACCAATTCATGGGATGCAGTTGGTGTACTTTCCTATGGGCTGATTTTTGCTTTCATCGAGAGCGTGGCAGTTTTCCTGGTCACAATACTGCTCGGGTTTCTTGTCTCGAAGAAGTGGGGAGAAGACCGGCGCAATGCTTTACTGGGCAATCTGGTATTGATTGTAAGTTTGTGGGCAATGGCAAGCTATCTATTTTTTATCTTACAGGTGTCTGTCCCCGGACAAACAATCGATTTCTTTGTTAATCTTAAGCATCCGCTCAGGTTCTTATATGCACTTAGTCTTGCTCTCGTTGGAGTGACCATTACACTCCCGACTTATCTCATTCTGCGGTCGGAAAAATTCCTACAATTTGTAAAGGGACTTTTCGAACGGCTCTCCTTGTTGACGGTGTTTTATCTTTTTTTTGATTTCATAGGTTTGATAATTGTAATTATTCGCAATGTTTGATTTACAGGGTACTGCGTAAATATTTGAACCAAGGTTCCAGGATTTGCGGGCAATTCGAAACAAGAAAATTCGCATATTTTTTACAAGAAGCAGTATTAGAACTTATGCGGTTCGAGAAAAGGTACCGAAACATGAGTCATCCCAAACTTAAGGATTCAGCCACTGATTACACGGATAAGCACGGATTTTTGAATTAATTTGCCAGAGCTGTGTCCTAAAGGGTTAAAAACTTAGCCGACCCTTCGCGCTGGATCGGCTAAGTCTGTGATTACTACCGTACAAACACCAAGATTGAATCGCAAAGCCCGCACACCGTCCCGGTGTCCTTCGGGAAAGTTCACAAAGAAAAAACACTAAACCTTCGCGGTCTTAGCGCTCTTTGCGGTAAATAATTGCAGAATGTTCGGTAGAGACATTCTCTGTAAATCCGTGAAATTCGGGGGGAGCCATGTTTCAAGCTTCTCCTAATTCGACTGCGCAACTCCTATTTAATAAGAAGAGAGAGCATCTGGAAACCATCATCCTAACAAACAGACTCTCTTTTTACTGTCCCCTCAAACAACCTCATCGTGCGCACTTAAGCATATTCTTACTTGACAGGCATTCCCTCCGTTGTTACACTGACTACGGATGGGGAGTAGCCGCCTGGATCCCCTCAGGGCAGGCTGTCGTCAGGACAGAGCGCAGCTCTCGGCAGTCCGCGCGCTTGTATGCGTTGGCAAGACCACCACGATAGCCGTGGTGGTCTTTTTTTGGCAAAGTTGCCCATCGAAAATCTACAAAGCGGAGGCTTGCACACATGGACATAAACTCGAACGGGGATGAAAAACGAACCTCGGATGAGGCCTGGCATGCGCTGACAGCAGAAGATGTACTCAGGCATCTGGAAGTTCAGGATGAGGGTTTGACAGCCAAACAGGCTGCCCATCGCTTAAACCAGTACGGCCAGAACCAGTTGCAGGAAGCGCCACGTCCTACCTTTCTGCAAATGCTATGGGACCAGCTCAACAATTTCGTTGTTATCCTCTTGATCGTCGCCTCTATCATTTCGGCGTTGCTGGGAGATTACATCGAAGCTGGAGCGATCATGGCGATTGTGGTCTTAAATGCAGTGCTTGGCATCGTTCAGGAACAGCGCGCGGAGGAGGCCCTGGCGGCTCTCAAACGCCTGGCTGCGCCGGACGCGCAAGTCATGCGCGATGGGCGTCGGCAGTCCATTCCGGCGCGCGATCTGGTGCCCGGTGACATCGTCTTCCTGGAAGCTGGCAACTATATCCCTGCAGATGTACGTTTGCTGGAAGCTATCAACCTGCGCGTGGAGGAAGCCTCGCTGACCGGCGAGTCACTGCCAGTGCAGAAGAACGCCGCCACCGTGCTGGATAAGAACGTCCCGCTCGGAGACCGCAAGAACACAGCTTTCATGGGTACCTTGGTTTCTTATGGCCGAGGGCGTGGCGTAGTGGTCAGCACTGGCATGCGCACACAGTTAGGCTTGATCGCTACGATGTTGCAAAGCGTAGAATCTGAAGAAACCCCGCTCCAGCGCCGCCTGGACCAGTTGGGAAAAACATTGAGCATTGCCTCGTTGCTTCTGGTGGCAATTGTATTCATTGTCGCTCTGATCAACTATACCGAAATTGGCGAGTTGTTTACCGGACCGCTAGCCTATTTCAAGGAATTCGCAGCGGAAATCACTGAGGTTTTCATCATCGCTGTCAGCCTGGCGATTGCGGCAGTCCCGGAGGGGTTACCAGCGGTGGTGACCATCAGCCTGGCGCTGGGCATGCGCGAGATGATCCAGCGTCACGCGCTCATCCGTAAATTGTCTTCCGTTGAAACGCTGGGTTCCGCCACCGTGATTTGTTCCGATAAAACCGGAACACTGACGCAAAATGAAATGACTGTCACACGTTTATGGGCGGATGGGCAATTCATTAAGGTGACCGGTTCAGGCTATGCGCCGCATGGTGATTTCATGGTCGACGAAAAGCCGGTCGATTTGGCAAAATATCCAGCCATCCTGACTTCTCTCTGGCTGGGCGTGCTCAATAACGACGCTGCTCTTGAAATCACCGGCGAACGCGAAGAAGAAAAGACCTACCGCATCGTCGGCGACCCGACCGAAGGCGCCCTGATCGTGGCCGCCGCCAAAACTGGCGCCTGGCAAGGCGAAGTCAAAGAAGCATACCCGCGCGGGAACGAGGTTCCCTTTGACTCGGAACGCAAGCGCATGATCACTATCCATGATGTGGACAACCCGCGTCCGGATGACATTTCCCCGTTTTATGATGAACACTTCAAAGGTTGGGATGTGATTGCTGTCAAAGGCGCGCCCGATATTGTGCTGGACTTATGCTCGCACTACCAAAACATGGATGATCAGTCCAAGCCGTTGAACGATGAGAAGCGGAAGCGTATCCTGGCCGCCAATGATGAGATGACCAAAGATGCCCTGCGCGTATTAGGTGTAGCCTACCGTATGGAAAAGGATATCATCGGTCATGTAGAAGAGCTCAAAGCCGAAGAGTTAGAAAAGGATTTGGTCTTTGTCGGTTTGATAGGCATGATTGATCCGGCCAGGCAGGAAGTCAAACCGGCACTCGAAAATGCACGCCAGGCAGGCATCAGTACAGTGATGATCACAGGCGACTATCCGAACACCGCGCGCGCCATCGCCGAATCCATTGGCTTGATGAAGTACAGGAAAGGCGTCCTAACTGGTGGGGACCTGGACAAGATGAGTGACAAACAATTGCAGGATGTTATTGAGGACACGGCTGTATTTGCTCGCGTCTCGCCTGAACACAAGATGCGCATTGTGGATGCGCTGCAGGCCAAGGACGAAGTGGTCGCCATGACAGGCGATGGCGTCAACGATGCCCCGGCCATCAAGCGTGCCGACATCGGTGTGGCCATGGGCATCACCGGAACGGACGTGGCCAAAGAAACCGCTGATATGGTGTTGACCGATGATAACTATGCCAGCATCGTTGCAGCCGTGGAGCAGGGACGTATCATTTACAGCAATATCCGCAAGTTCGTGTTCTTCCTGCTCTCCTCCAATGTGGCAGAGATCATGATCATCTTCCTGGCCACGCTGGCGGGTCTTCCTGCGCCGCTGACTGCCATTCAACTGCTCTGGCTGAACCTGGTTACAGACGGCGCACCTGCGCTTGCGTTGGCGATGGAAAAAGGCGACCCCGATATCATGGAACAGCAACCACGCGCCAAAAGCGAACCAATCATCAACCGCAGCATGGGACTGGGCATCGTCATTCAGACCATTACCCAAACCACCGCCGTTCTGATGGCCTTTGGTCTGGGATTATACTGGCACATTGACCAGGCGCTCCCGGCGGGCATCAACCCTATCCTCGGCCTGATCCAGCACGATTGGCGTGGTGTGGATGTGCAAACGGCCGAAACAATGGCCTTCCTGACACTCTCTCTGTGCGAGTTATTCCGCGCTTACACCGTCCGTTCGGAACGCGCCTCGCTCTTCACGATTGGCATTTTCTCCAACAAGTATATGCAATATGCAGTCGGGCTTTCAATCACCTTGTTGCTGCTGGTCGCTGGAGTTCCCTTCCTACAGCCTATCTTCAACACCCACTGGCTCAACGTGAACGAATGGCTGCTCGTGGTCGGCTTGGCTCTTATCCCGGCCATTTCCGAGGAAATCACCAAGTTCTACCTGCGAAAGAGTGAACGCAGGACAAAATAAATTTCCCCTAAATTATATAGGGACAGGCACATGTGCCTGTCCCTATGTTTTTAATGAAAACGTCTTTCTATGAACGGAGGAATAACCCAATCGTTTCAGCGCGGACCGATGGGCCTGCGTGCCGTACCCCTTGTTTTGCCCCAGTCCATAGCCGGGATACTGTCCATCCAGCTCACGCATGAGTGCATCGCGCGCTGTCTTTGCCAGCACCGAGGCGGCCGCAATACTCATGCAACGCGAGTCGCCTTTCGGCAGGGATGTTTGCGGCAGTTCGCTTTCGGGCAGTTCCAGGCGGAAGTCTGTCAGCAAAAAAATGGGTTGCCGGGTTAATGCGTCTAACGCGCGCATCCCTGCCAGTCGTATAGCGCTGACGATGCCCAAGCGGTCGATTTCTTCGGGGGAGGCATAAGCCACGCTCCAGGCCAGAGCAGTCACTTGAATGCCTGGCACACACAGGTCACGTTGACGGGGTGTCATCTGCTTGGAATCGCGCACGCAGGCCAAAATCCGGGAAAGATGCGGATCAGGAGGCAGGATGACTGCCCCAACGGCAACTGGTCCGGCCAGTGCGCCACGTCCGGCCTCATCCAATCCAGCCACGCGACTCAGTCCGCTTCTCCACAAGTCTATTTCGAATTGCAGATCTGGGAGATCAGTCTTGCGGGTCATACCGGCCGCGCAGGTTATTCCAGTGGATCAGGAAGATATCGCGAAGCATGAGGATAGCGTCTTTGATTGCCCGGAGCTTGGTCTCGGGGTCGAAGTACCAGTGGATTGGCACTTCGCTGATTCGATATCCCCGCTTGAGAGCAATGTACAGGATCTCTATGTCGAATGACCAACCGGAGACGGTCTGATAAGGAAAAATGTCTTCAGCAACGGCCCCGCGGAAACACTTGAAGCCACATTGCGTGTCATGAAACCCCGGGAGGATCAGGAGGCGAATGGCAAAATTGATCAGCCGCCCGCCGCGGTGGCGATATTCCGGCTCATTATAGCGAACGGCTCCAGCAGCCTCTCGCGAGGCAATGGCAATATCAAGCTGTTCCACCTTTGCTGGGATGAATTTACTCAGTTCGGTGATGGGCATCGAAAGATCGGCGTCACACATGAAACGATATTCCCCTCTGGCTTCCAGCATGCCGCGGCAAACAGCTTTGCCTTTGCCGGGTTGCTCCTCTTTCAAGATTCGCAAGTTCGCAAGCTGCTTTGCCAACCCCAGGGCAATTTCATAGGTCCGGTCGCTGCTACCATTTTCAACCACCAGGACTTCCGCGGTGTAATTCTGGGCTTGCAAGAACGTAAAAATTTGCTCCAGTGCGTGGGGCAATCTACGTTCCTCGTTGTGGGCAGGAATAATAATAGAGAGAAAAGGAGATGCCAAAGGAAATCAGGAATTAAGATAGAGAATAATGGCAAAACCAACCAGCACGCAAATCTCGACCAGGAGCATACCTGCCAATAGCGCCAGTTGTGGAACGGTCATGCCCAGATAGCGTTTTTTCGCATCAGCCTTCGCCGGGAGAGGCAGCGCCGGGTTGGTCTCGATCAATTCCGGAGGAATTTCCAACCCCGAATCCTCATCGAATGCGAACCCAAGGTCTGTGGGGTTGAACGTCCCAGCTTCATCCGCAGCGCGGAAGATAGCCCCGGCGCGCGAAAGTTCCGGCTCTTCCTCACTTCGAATTGCCTGCGCAGCGGACTCTGACTTTGGCAAGGGAACGGCGGATTCCGATTCCCCATCTTTTTTCGGCGGACGCGGATTGACAATCCGGTCGGCCAATTCATAAGCTGTCTCGACGGTAAAGACAGGCGCAGCGTTGCTCACCGAAGCCGCCCAACGCTCTAAGGCATCCACCATGACAACACGGACGACCGGGCGTAACGATTGCACATGCATGCCAGGATTGGCTGTCAATAACACCGGCTCAACAGGTTGCGGCAACTTCACACCCTGGCGCTCAATGAATGCTTGCAACGCCCGCGCCAAACGCTCTGTACGGGTGAGTAAATTGATGGCCACAGGCTTAAAGGTCTGGCCGGAAATAGTGCCCCAGCTATCGCCTTTTGCCTGGTAAGTCCCGCGCAAGTGCGTGACATAGGCTGCAAAAATCCCCCCCGGCCCTACTATCGCCAGCGGGATCGCGATTCCGCTGGCTCCCAGCGTGTGGTTACGGATCACTGTATACCCTTTTCCCAGGCCGCGCTCCAACAGGGCAAGCGCAAATTTCTGGGCCTCTAATTCGGGATACCAGCTCAAGCCGAACTGGAGCGTACCTTGTATACGCTGAATGATCCCTATTTTGCCATTTTCATCTTGTAGTTGGGTTCGGTCAATCAGTTTCATCAGGAAGGGGCTTTTCGACAAATGTGAGGCGCTTTGTTAGAACGCCGGAGTCTTTTCGAGATCATCGCGTTGCGCCGCATCCTCGCGGGTCGTTAAGAATTCCCTGCCATTTTCACCCACGGCTTTGACGGTCTTGCCGAGTTCAAAAGTGCTGGCCAAAAATTCCTTGCGTTGACCGGTACTGAAGTTCTTGCCCGCCTTAAGCCGTTCTAGCAGGGTTTTGCGGTCGAGCAACACACGATCCGAGAAGGTGACGCCGCGCCGCTCGTAGGCGCGCACCAGGGCGATCTGCCCATTCGGGTTGTAGCGAACTGCTTCGATCACTCCGTCGATTTTCTTTGCCATGGGGGCCCTCCAGTGCATATTTTAGCACAAAGGTGACCGTCACTTAAAAATTCGGGTGGGTGGATGGTGAAATCCCTTCAATGGGGCGTGTCCCCTTTTAAGGGAGAAACCGCCGACCAAAAAGAATCAGCGGCTTCCTGGTCGGGGTGGGAGGACGGTGAAATCCCCTGAAAAGGGGAAACTGCTGACCATTCCTGATCAGCAGTTTATTGGTCGGGGTGGGCGGACTTGAACCGCCGGCCCCCGCGTCCCAAACGCGGTGCGCTGCCAACTGCGCTACACCCCGAGCGAGACGAGTATAATGCGAAGGTTGAAAAATCGCAAGCAGATTGGACATGATGATACGCCTCGGTCGAACTCTCCTTCTCCTCCCGCTTCTGGCCGGACTTTGGGCCTGCTCGCCGTCGAGCGAGTCTATCCCCACGCCGACAGCACTTCCCGCCACTCCTACGTATACACCTACGCCGCCGCCACCTACGCCGATCCCGACAGCGACACCACTCGGTTGCCTGACTCAGCCTGGGCATGTCGAGCAAGGCAGCGTACAGGGAACCAACCCCCCGCAGGAATATCTGATCTACCTGCCACCGTGCTATGACGAGCAGCCAGATGAGCGTTATCCCGTACTATATCTACTCCATGGACAAACCTACACCGATGACCAGTGGGTACGTCTCGGTGCAGTCACAGTCGCGGACAGGTTGATTCTGAGCGGTGAAGCCTCTCCTTTCATCATTGTTTTCCCCGATGACCGCTACTGGAATGTGCAGGCCGGGCCCGGGTTTGGACAACGCCTGGTGGATCACCTGATTCCTTATATTGATCAAAACTACCGCACCCTCGCTGAGCGTGAGCATCGCGCCCTGGGCGGCATGTCGCGTGGAGCCGGTTGGGCTTTGCGGCTTGGCTTGCGGCGCTGGGAACTCTTCGGGACCCTGGGACTGCACTCCCTGGCGGCCTTCGCCGACGACCGTCCGTTTTTGGGCGATTGGTTGGAGGTTATTCCTCCCGAATCCTGGCCCAATATCTTCATCGATACGGGCGAGAGCGACCAGGAGTTGGGCTTCAACTCCCTGTTCGAGAGCACGCTCACACAGCTTGGAATCCCACATGAATGGCACCTGTATCCCGGTGCTCATGATGAGCTATATTGGCAGGCTCATGTAGAAGAGTATCTGCGCTGGTACACAGAAATCTGGAGCCTCCAGGCAGCAGAACAATAACAGGTATAATTTCGCCATGCCACTCTCCCTACAAGAAGTCGAGCATATCGCCAAGCTGGCCCGCCTGGAATTAACCGACGGGCAAAAAGCGCGTTACCGCGAACAGTTAGAGGCCATTCTTGACCATGTTGCCAAGCTACAGGAACTGGATACGACGGATGTACCTCCCACCGCCAGCGTCTCAGTAGGGCAAATGCCGCTCCGCGTGGACGAGTCGCGTCCTGGCCTGTCGACCAGCGCCTTGCTCGAAAATGCCCCGCAACAAGCTGACGGTCAGTTCCAAATCCCACCTGTTTTCGAATAGCATTTGTTCGAGATTTGATTTTTTATGTCATCCCTTACTGAGCTCAGTCTAAAAGAGATGCAGACCGGTCTGCGCGAGGGCCAATTCTCCAGCCGTGAGTTGGTAGAGGCCGCTTTGGAACGCATTAAGCAATTGGAACCTTCCCTGCACACGTTTTTGCACGTGGCCGAATCGGCTTTGCAGCACGCGGAAGAGGCTGATAGACAATTGACAAGTGATAGACAACAACTGCCTCTAGCAGGAATCCCAATCGCCGTTAAAGATGTGCTGACTGTTGAAGGCATGCCTGCCACGGCCGGCTCGAAGATCCTTGAAGGCTTTATGCCACCCTATACGGCTACGACCGTCAAAAAGTTGCAGGAAGCCGGGACCATCATAATTGGCAAAACCAACATGGATGAGTTTGCAATGGGCTCTTCGACCGAAAACTCGGCTTATGGCGCGACTTACAATCCCTGGGATCTCACACGCGTGCCGGGCGGTTCTTCGGGCGGTTCGGCGGCAGCCGTGGCAGCGCGGCTTGTCCCGGTGGCGCTGGGCACAGATACGGGCGGCTCGGTGCGCCAACCAGCCTCGTTCTGTGGAGTGACCGGGTTGAAGCCAACCTATGGCCGTGTCTCACGCTATGGGTTGATCGCTTTCGGCTCCTCTCTGGACTGTGTGGGTGCCTTCGGGCGTACAGCCGAGGATGTGGCGGTCATCTTCGAAATCATGGCCGGGCACGACCCGCTGGATGCGACCTCGGCGGAGGTGGAAGTGGTCTCGATACGCCCAACGAACACGGGCTACTCGACCGACGCGCCCCTACGAGGGTTGAGAATCGGCGTCCCACAGGAATACTTCATCGAGGGCATGCAGGCCGAAGTCCAGGAAAAGACGCGGGCGGCTATCGCGCAGTTGGAGTCGCTCGGCGCAGAAGTCCAGGAAATCAGCCTGCCGCATACCGAGTACGCATTGCCCGTCTACTATATTCTGGCCCCTGCGGAGGCTTCGGCCAACCTGGCGCGTTTCGACGGTGTCCGCTATGGCCCGCGCGTGCAGGCAGACTCGCTCTGGGAAGTGTTCTTCAAAACACGCGGAGAGAAGTTTGGCGCGGAAGTGACGCGGCGCATCATGCTGGGGACCTATGCGCTTTCGGCAGGCTATTATGATGCGTATTATGGACAAGCGCAGAAGGTGCGCACGCTCATCAAACGGGATTTTGAAACTGCGTTCGAGAAAGTGGACTTGATCGCCTGCCCGTCTGCGCCAACGACAGCCTTTAAAATTGGCGCGCACACGGGTGACCCGCTGGCAATGTATCTGGAAGATGTCTTTACCCTGCCGGCCAGCCTGGCGGGCGTGCCGGGAATTTCGTTCCCGGTGGGATTTGATAGCATAGGATTACCGATTGGTATGCAGTTGCTGGCGTCACATTTCCGCGAGGATTTGTTGTTCAGAGCGACGTATGCCTACCAGCAAGCGACGGATTGGCATAAACAAAAGCCGAATATGTGATTTAGTAGGGGCAAGTCTGAGACTTGCCCCTACGGAGGAATGATGAACATTTTCGTTACAGGCGGCGCAGGTTATATCGGCTCGGCCACGGTAGAAGCATTACTCAAAGCCGAACACACGGTCACAGTGTATGATTCGCTCGTCACTGGTCACAGACAGGCTGTACCAGATGGCGCACGCTTTATCCATGCTTCGCTGGAAGACAGCCACGCGCTGGCCGAAGCGCTGACCGCCGAAAAAATCGACGCGGTCATGCACTTTGCAGCCTTTATCGAGGCAGGCGAAAGCATGAAAAATCCCGGCCGCTTCTATCAAAACAATCTGGTCAATTCGTTGCACCTGATCGAGAAGGCCGTTAAGGCAGGCGTGGAACGCTTTGTGTTATCGTCTACGGCAGCCGTGTACAAGTCTAGCGATGAGCCGCTTACCGAAGATTCTCCCCTCGGCCCGACCAATGTGTACGGGCACACCAAGTTGGTGATCGAGGAAACACTGGACTGGTATCGCCAGATCCATGGCTTGCATTATGCTGCGTTGCGCTATTTCAATGCTTGCGGCGCGTTACCGGGACGCGGCGAGGCGCACCAACCTGAATCGCACCTGATCCCGCGTGTGTTGAGCGTCCCGCTGGGAAAAATGGAAGCGGCCAATATCAACGGGAATGATTACCCCACTCCGGATGGCACCTGCATCCGTGATTACATCCACATTGCGGACCTGGTTTCGGCGCACTTGCTGGCGCTCGATGCGCTGGGAGAACGTGATCGGCTGGTCTATAACCTTGGAAACGGAAGCGGGTACTCGGTCCGCGAGGTGATCGAGACAGCGCGCGCTGTGACGGGTCACCCGATCCCGGTCATTGAGTCGCCTCGGCGTCCCGGTGATCCGGCTCGTCTGGTTGCTTCATCCAAAAAAATCCGCCACGAACTGGGTTGGGAACCACAACATCCCGATTTGAAAGGCATTATCTCGAGCGCCTGGGAGTGGCACAAATCGCACCCGAGAGGTTACGAATCATGACATTTTCTTTCCATCGTATCCCAGTCGGTATCGACAATTGTTTCTTGCTGCGCGGCGAGCGGACCGTGCTCATCGATGGCGGCGCTCCCTTTGGGGCGGGCGCTTTCGTGCGCATTATGCGGCAACTGGGCGTCGATCCGCAGGAAATCGAACTCGTGCTCCTGACACACGGTCATTGGGATCACATCGCATCCCTGGGTTTTGTGCTGGAGCAGAGCGGGGCCAAAGTAGCTGTTCACCGCAATGACCAGGCCTGGGTCGAGGCTGGAACGCCGCCGTTTCCACCGGGAGTGAATTCCTATGGGCGCGGCATGATCTGGCTGGCGGAACGTCTTATTCATCCGAAATTGCCGCCCGTCAAAATTGACGTCGTGCTGGGCGATGAGGGTATGTCTCTGGCCGAGTATGGCATTCCGGGCAAGGTGGTCCATACACCGGGGCACACGCAAGGGTCGGTCATGGTTTTATTGGAAACCGGTGAGGCCTTTGTGGGCGATATGGCCATGAATGCCTGGTTCTTGCGGCGAACGCCCGGCTTGCCCGTTCTGGCCGAGGATCTTGATATGGTCGTCGAGAGCTGGAAAAAGGTCCTGCCGACGGGTATCCAACGAATTTATCCGGCGCATGGCATGGACTTTCCCGCCGATGTTATTCAAAAAGAAATCCTCGCTTACGAGGCAATGCAATGACATTTCTGGTTGTGCTCATCGGCTGGATTTTCTCACTTTGTCTGCACGAATTCTCACACGCGCTGGTGGCCTACCTGGGCGGCGACTGGACCGTGCGCGACAAAGGCTACCTGACCTTCAACCCGCTCAAGTACACACACCCGGTCTATTCGTTGCTGCTGCCCCTGCTCTTCCTGGTGATGGGCGGGATTGGTTTGCCCGGCGGCGCTGTATACATCGAGACTTGGCGACTGCGCAGCAAACGCTGGGTCAGCGCGGTTTCGCTGGCGGGGCCGCTCTCGAACCTGCTCCTGGCCCTCATCCTGGCCTTGCTCCTGCGCTTTGCTCCCATTGATTTCTCCGGCGCCTGGCCGGGACTGGCCTTCCTGGCGCTTTTGCAGGTGACGGCAGTTGTGCTCAATCTTATCCCTGTGCCGCCCTTTGACGGATTCGGGGCTATCGAGCCGCACCTGAACGAACCTGTCCGCATGCAGTTTGCGCAGTTCCGCGGCGCGTTTATCTGGATCGTGTTCCTGGTGCTTTGGTACGTGCCGTTTATCAACAACCTGTTCTGGGGGTTAATATTTTCCATTTCCCAGTTTATTGGCATTCCGCTCACATTGGCGGCGACAGGCCTCGATCAATTCCTATTCTGGCGCTGAAGCAAACTCTAAACGAGTCCCATCAGTGGGTTTTTGCAAGGGCAATAATATATTTACAAATCGGATAAATTAGAGTATAATTATTGTGTATTATTTCACAAACTTTATGCGCTTAGAAAGCAGTGAGGTTTTATGAAACCACTTCCCCATGTCGTCGTCATCGGTGCCGGGTTTGGCGGGCTGGATGCTGTGAAACGACTGGCAAAAGCGCCGGTGCAAATCACACTAATTGATCGACACAACTACCACCTGTTCCAGCCTTTGCTGTACCAAGTAGCGATTGCAGGACTCTCGCCGGTGCAGATCGCGTATCCGGTGCGGGCCATTTTCCACCGCCAACACAATCTGAATTTCCTGATGGGCGAAGTATTGGATATCGACTTCGGTACCCAGCAGGTAATAACAGAACACAAAACGTTGAAGTATGACTACCTGATCCTGGCTCCGGGCAGCCGCACTAATTTTTTCGGCATGCAGTCGATTGAAAAGAACGGTCACGAGATGAAGGATATTTCCAGCGCCGTTGCGACCCGCAATCACCTGCTGAAATTGTTCGAAAAAGCCAGTCGCAAGTCGGATCCGGATGCGCGCCGCGCCATGCTGACCTTTGTGGTAGTTGGCGGCGGCCCGACCGGCGTCGAGAGTGCCGGGGCGCTGGCCGAGTTGATCCGTTTGGTATTGAGCAAAGATTACCCCCAGATGGACCTGAAGGATGCACGGGTGATCCTGATCGAGGCCAGCAATCATTTGATGCCCAATATCTATCCGCGCAACTTGCAGGCCGCAACCCTGAAACTGTTGCGCCGCAAGCATGTCAGCGTCCGGCTGCGCGCGAAAGTCACCAGGTTTGATGGGAAGAGGGTAACACTCGAAGACGATGAGCCCATCTCAGCTCACACTCTAATTTGGACAGCCGGCGTGCGGGTTGCAAAGCTAATCGAAAAACTGGAGGCGGCAAAAGGAGCCGGAGGAAGGATGATCGTCAAGCCGACTTTGCAACTCCCTGGCTATCCCGAAGTCTATGTGATTGGGGATGCTGCTTATCTGGAGGATAAACAGGGGCAGCCTTTACCCTTGCTGGCGACAGTTGCCCAGCAACAAGCGCAACATGCCGCCAGGAGTATCCACGGCGAGCTACGTGAGCGACCGCCAAAGCCATTTTATTACAAGGATCCCGGTTTGCTTGCTACTGTTGGCCGCAATGCGGCTGTCGCCCGCTTGTGGGGTATCTCGTTCAGCGGATTGATCGCCTGGCTGATTTGGGTCGGCCTGCACATCTATCGTCTGATCGGATTCCGTAACCGGCTGATCGTGATGCTCAACTGGGCCTGGGATTATTTCTTCTATGACAGCCAGGTACGGTTGATTACAAAGGAGTAGGGACGGGTTTGAGACCCGTCCCTACTCTAATTCGCGATAGATGTACCACTGCCCCTTACGTTCGTCCACGCTTTTCATCGCACGGTCGTAGTACAGGTCGAAGATCTGTCCCGTGTCCACCTTTACGCGGAAGTAAAAACGCCCAACATTTAATGATCCGCGCGTGGAGGCGACCGCTGCATGCGCGGGCCGCATGTTACGGGCCATCTTCCCACGCCGCGTGAAATCGCTCCACTCCGACAGGGTTTCGAGGACGCGGTAAGTTTCGCCTTCCCAAACGAAACCATTGGGGCAATCCGGAGTCTTTTCGCGCGCTGGAGGAGTATCAAAGATTACTTCAATGGGATCATCGTAAAAGTGGATTGGTGTGAGTTCCGTCATTTGAGTTTCAAATAGGATTTATCCTCTCCATTAACAGGTTGAGTGAAACAAGCCGCCAACTCGTTTCCCCTTTTTGGCCAAATCGTTGAACATGGTCACAGCTTGCTTTGTCCTCTCGCTATGGTAGGGGATGCCCCGCTCGCGCAATAATGTTTCGGTTTCGACGCAGACGCCCAACCTGCCAAACACGCCGCATGCCAGCACGATCACGTCTACCGCGTGTTCGAAAAGCTCCTCAATATCGGCGGGCTGAATGCCGGGACTGTGCTGTGTGCCGGTCTCTGCCCAGTTCCAGGCTCGGGCACCGCCCGGCCAGATTTTGCAATCCTTGAAATGATAGATTTGCCCCCCAATCGTTACTTCCATCCGCCCCCATGCCAGACTCGTGATCAGGGTTTCTTCCATCGTCTATCCTTGATATTTCCAATCCCAGAACCAATAGGCCAGCCCTTTGAACTCGCCCCATTTTTCGAAGCGTTCCTCCACCTGCGCGGGCGTGACAGGTTCCCCGTCATACCACTCGTGCGAGACCAGTTTCAGCGCCCAGGAATCAACAGGAATGAAGTCGCCTCGCCCAAGGATCAGCAGCAAATTGGCAGCCGCATATGGCCCTACTCCCTTGATCTTGAGCAGTTCCTTGCGTAATTCCAATGTGGGCAGATCGGATGTTTTGAAGGATTCGATATCCAGTTCGCCGGATGCCACGCGAACCGCCAGTTCATGGATGGCTGGCGCACGATAGCCAACTCTCACCGCTTCTTTCAGGACCTCGGGGCTGCTGGCCGCTATCTCGGCCGGGCTCGGGAAAGCGCGTTTCTCCGGTGTTCCATCTAGCACAGGCCCATACTGGTTGATCAGGTTCAAGTTCATGCGTTTGGTGGCCGCCCAGAGCGTGTTCGTCGTCAGGATGGTTTTGAGCACGTCCTCGAAAAACGTTGGGGAACGCAATACACGCCCGCGGGCAGTTTTCTCAGCATTCGCCAGCTTGGGCTCCTTGCGGACGGCGGCATAGAAAGTGGAGAAGTCCATGTCGAGGCCGAGCATCCAGGTAACTTTATCAGCCAACTCGCTGGTCTCGGCCCTGGTCAATTTCCCGCTTGTTTCGACGCTGACCCCACCGGGCGCTTCACGGACTCCCATCTCAAGCACCTTGCCAGTCTCCAACTGAATAACATAGTTCAGGAGACCCGCTTCTTCATTGTAGTCGAAGGGAGCCATCTGGTACCAACCGTGCGAACGGACGGCATTGCGGAAGATGAAGGGCTGGCGGGCAGGGAGGCTAATTTTCATGTGTTAATATTAGCACAAATGTGCGATAAATCAAAGTCCGCCCGTGATTTTGATTCGGGCGGGGATTGTTTCTTATCGACTGACAAGCATCAGGTCAGTAGCGTTCCTATCTTCTTTATCGATTTTTCAAGGTCTTTCCATTCTGCTTCATCAATTGTCCGGTTCGCATAATCGGCCATGATTTCCCTTATCTTTGTCAGTGACGGTTGCCCGTACTTCTCGATCACCTCTTGCGTCCAGGGGAAGAACCACAAGTGAAAGTGAACGGAATTCTCTTCTTGAACCATCGTCAAATACTCGATCCTCGTCGCCTCCTTGACAGCACAATGTGTGGTTCTGATTAGCGTAGAAAGCTCTTCGTATTCAGTCTCCTGCATCTCAGAAATGGATCGGATATGTCGTAGCGATGCGATGACCAAAAACCCCGGAAGCGGGATGAGTGGGTCCTGGTGCGCACAAAAATATTGCGTTCGTTTGATGAAGTCTCCTGGAACCAACATCGACCGATCGCTGATAGCACAGCCCATACAATCAATATCCCATTCGTTGCCAAGGAAGTCTCTTGTTTTCATAAATTGAGTAGTTTCCCGTTCAGTGTTATAGGCACCATTCGCAAGCATAACCACAAGGACACGGAGACACTGAGAACAAACGCTCTATGATTCTGTATCTCCGTGGTGAAACTTCAAGATCGACGTTCAAGAGAGTACTGCAGACCCGACTCGCGAAACATCATTTTAGAGCATAGACCGCATACCCGCGAGGCGCGGCGTAAAAATGCGCGCGACCGTCGCGGTCGGTGGTCTGGTCGATTGGGCGAGCCATGTCGGTTTTGCTCCACCAGGCTACGGGTTCGAAAGAAGCGTTGTACCATTTCGTGTTGACCAGCCCCCCGCGCCAGTCCCCGCCGTGATTGTTCAGTACGTAGATCAGTCCCGGTTTGTCTCCGAAGCCAGTACGTTGCATGATGTACAGGTTGTCGTCCAGCCACAGGGTCTGCGTACCGCCCTCGGCGTATTTCTCGTGCGCCCGGACAAGCGCGGCGATGCCGTTGGGCGTGCCGTCCAGCGCCAGGTTGTAATTGAAGTAATCGTGCCAGAAGACACAGGGATAGCCCTCATGCGTCAGGATGTAGGAATAGGCCAGCAGCTTGTCGTTGACGATGGG
>JAFGKO010000103.1 GCA_016928525.1 Anaerolineales bacterium
GCTTCCCGGAAGGTTAGGACAGCTCAAATGCGATAGCCCTACCCCGGATATTCACTGGTCAGTCTTGCAAGACGAATTCGGTGCTGAAAAATTTCGTCTGGCGATTGTAGAAGGTCAAGACCCCGATGGTACGCAGTTGAAGGCAGATATGCCGCGTTGGAACATCGGCGACGACGACCTGGCTGACTTGATCGCTTACCTCAAAACATTACCTTAACATTAAGAGATAGCACGATGGCGACCGACATGGGTATTCGCGCTACATTGAACCTGCTTTTATATTCAACGGCACAGTTACGCCTCACCGATTAGCATAGCCTCCTCTCCACGTAAAGTGGAGTACGCTTACGCTCAGGTCAGCTTAATGTGGAGTTAAAAATCCACCCGGTGCCGATGACAGCCTGCGCATTGAGATGTATGCTAAGAGTATCCAAGGGGTAAATACCTTAGATCAAGGAGGAAAAGTGATGGACAACAAAACCCATACTCGTCAAACAGGCCGGGCCAGGGGTAACCTGCTGCGGCTAGAGCAAAATCTGAACCAGGCCAAAAGGAAATTCAAGGGGGAAACCCGGAATCGTATGATTGGCGGTGTTCTACTGTTGATCGGGTTGTTGGCCCTGATCGGGTTCTTGGTGAATGGCAATCAATTTTTCGCGTTCATTGCTGCCGCCGGTTTGTTCATTGGCGGCCTGGTATTCGTCAGTGCATTGGTGAAAAGAGGAGGCGCGCGCCGTTCTATGAATACGATTACGGACAGAGTCACCAGCGCGCAAGCCACGCTAACTGAACTCGAGGGGCAACCCCCTACTGCGGAATAACGTACCATAACGCTGGGCATTAACGGCTAGGAATCACCCTCGGCCTTTCCCCAGTTGTTATTTATACCCAAAGGAGTTGATATCTATGACAGACAAGACAAGCAAGACGCAACGCAAACGGTTGCCCAAAGGTCAGCGCACACACATACGGCGGTTAAAACAAGCGGCCCGCAAAGCCGGCATCGCTTACCGCCAACCGTCTGGTGTGCAAACAGACATAGAACAGAAAACGAGCATATAACATACTCTACTAAATCTTGAACCTAAAGGAGGTTCGCAATGAGGACTATCTATGGACCAATCTATACGCTCCGGCCTTTCGAGCGAGGGATCCAGGAAACGCTGGGCAAGTATAATCGCTTCGTGATGCCCGGCATAGGATTTCAAATGCCGCTCGTTCATGTCATCCGTATCCGCGATATTCGCGAGCACACGATGGATATTCATCCACAGTCGGTGATTACCAAAGACAACGTGGAGATCCAGGTGGATGGCGTGATGTGGGTGCGACCGGCCATCGAAGAGGAAGCCATCAAGCGCACCTTCTATAATATTGACAACTGGAAGCAGGCAATCATCCAACTGGCGATGACCAATCTACGCCAGGAGTTTGGCGATCTGACCCTCGACGAGAGCCTGGTGGCCCGCGAAAAGATCGCCACCAATCTACAACGGATTCTGAACGCCTTTGCCGTCGAATGGGGGCTGAGCGTCAGCAAAGTAGAAATTCGCCTGATTGATCCGCCGGAAGACATCAAGAAGGCCATGCACAAGCAAAAGACCGCCGAACAAGAGCGGCGTTCGATGCGCCTGTTGGCGACGGGGGAGTTCGAGGCGGCAGAACAGCAAAAGCTGGCGATCATCCAACGCGCGGAGGGGGAACGCGAAGCGGTCATTCAAGTAGCCCAGGGAAAGGCAGAAGCCATCCGTCTGGTCAATGAGGCCGCCGAGAAATACTTCGTGGGCAACGCCCAATTGCTCAAGCAACTCGAAATGGTGGAAACTGCATTGCGTGACAATGCCAAGATTATCCTCACCGAGCATGGGATCAACCCGACCCTGTTGTTGGGCAGTTTACCGGTCAACGTATCTAACGAAAAGAGCCGGTAGTAAGTTTTTTGAGCGAGCCGTTTACGCACTAATGTAAGCAGGAAATGAGTGTTCTTTCAAGGTATGCCTGATGGGCGGCTTGCCAATCGTACTTGCGTCTAAAGGTTACAAAAGATGTTTAAGGGTATTTTTTTTCGATTTCGGGGCGTAGCCCCGAAATCGAAAAATACCTCCCTTTTCTTGGTGGCTTTAGCCGTCTGAACGCTGGCAATACACGCAGTACTCACAAAATTAAACACATACCCTATTAAATAAAGGAGAAATTTATGGAAACCCAGATCATCAAATGTCCGCATTGTGGAAAAGTTGTAGCGGCGGATGAGCCGCTCATTGCCTTGGCTAGAAGTGGCAAAGGAAAGTCTTCACAATTTATTACATGCGAATGTGGCCAAAAAATCACTTTCTGGGGCATTACCGCCCAGATCAGAGAACAAAACAAGCCCTGGCATAAAATTGTCCATTGGGTTCAGAGTATCTTCAACAAGCAGGCAGTATATAAGGAGGCCGGCCAGTGAATATTCTGTTAGTCTACCCAGAGTTCCCTGATACCTTTTGGAGTTTCAAACACGCGCTTCGCTTTGTCCGCAAAAAGGCTGGCGCTCCGCCCTTGGGCCTGCTGACCGTGGCGGCGATGCTGCCGGCCGCGTGGGAAAAACGGCTGGTGGATCTCAACGCGACCAGCCTGAGCCAGAAAGATCTGCTGTGGGCCGACTATGTCTTCATCAGTGCCATGATTGTACAGCGGGATGCGGCGCGCGTTCTCATCGCGCGCTGCAAGGAGGCGGGCGTGCCGGTGGTGGCCGGCGGCCCGCTCTTCACGATGGAACATGA
>JAFGKO010000104.1 GCA_016928525.1 Anaerolineales bacterium
GCCTGCTCGACCGCGTCGTTGTACTCGATGCGTGGTTTGCCGGTATCCTTCTTGTAATAGACCAGCCAGATTTCGTTTTCGGTCTTGTAGTGCGCTTCCAGCCACTCCCGCCATTCTTTCGGACCGGTTACGTATAAAGTTTGGGTGATTTCCACCGCTTACAGTCCCTTTTCTGCCAGCCAGTCCAGGACACGCTTCGCAACCTTTTCCCAGCCTGCTTCCAACATGACATCGTGCGCCATGTCTGGAAACATCACAGCTTGCGTACCATAAGCATTGGCCGTAGATTGCACCATCTTGGGGAAAATAACATTATCGTTCTGCGCACCGACGACCAGCACGGGCGTTTTCACTCGCTTCGGGTGCACGAGGTTGAGCCCTAACTCGTCGATATAAGAGCGGAAGGATTCGTCGTTCATTTTGGAGCGGTAGGCTTCGACTATTTTATCCGGCATATCATTCGAGAACAAAGCCCAACGCGCCAGTGCGGTGGTCTCAATGGTCGGGTATAAGCTCAACGTCACCAGAACCTTCAATATGATGAGCGGTTTCTCGAACAACAGCTTGAACGTTGTCGGCCACAGACCATACGGCGGGATGGCGGTCAGTAGCACAGCGACGGGCGTTTCGGGATGCCTCTCGAGATATTTCTGCGTGATGAACCCGCCCATCGAATGTCCGATGATGACTGGCGGCGTATCGAACTGACCCGCAACCTGCTCCACGTCCGAGACGTAGTCCGCGATCGAATACCAGCGCAGGCCTTCGTGACCTTCGCTGCCGGCATGTCCGCGCAGACTGAGGGCAGTACAGTCATATCCGTGCGCAGCGAAGTAAGGCAGGAAGTGTTCGTCCCAGCACCAGGCACCGTGCCATTTGCCGTGTACCAAAAGCAATGGTATCGCCTTTGATTTGCCATCGGGCTTCCTGGTGATAAGTTCCAATTTCATGGGCTTTTAATAGGGGAGAGGAATCGACCTTTTATCGGTGGCAGGTACTGGTCTGGTTAGATACGGGCGGCAAATTCACACGGTCCTTGGCGGTACACGGGTCAGCTGTCATGACAATTGCATTTGGGAAGAAGTCTTCAAGGATCAGGGCAAGCGGTGGGTTCGTTTTTCAGTTTGTGTTTCGAGGGGTAACGTGATCGTAAACGTGCTGCCTGCACCAACTTTACTTTTCACCGTGATCTTGCCATCCATCATGCCAGTAAGATGTTTGACAATCGAGAGTCCCAAACCTGTGCCACCATACTTCCGTGCAATCGAACCGTCTGCTTGACGGAAGGGTTCAAATATGTCCTCTTGCGCCTTTTTGGGAATGCCCGGCCCTGTATCAGTCACCTCCATGGCCCACTGATTTTTGCTGCGTTGATAGAACCGGACGCTCACTTCCCCTTCCTTGGTGAACTTTATGGAGTTGCTGGCCAGGTTGGTTACCATTTGGTTGATGCGCTTTGGGTCACCAAGCAGTTGGGTTGGCAATTTGGGGTCGAGGGCGCTGGTAAGAGCCAGTCCCTTTTGCTGCGCCAAAACGGATAATTTCTCCTGGACATCTTTCAATATCAGTGCGGGCGTAAATGGTTTGATCTCAAGTTGAACTGCGCCAGCCGCAAGCCTGGATTCATCCAGTAATTCACTGACCATGTCTGAAACACGCTGGGTGCTGTCGATGATTTCTCCTACGGCTTTGGCCTGTAGTTCTGAAAGTGCTCCGTAGGCAGGCTCTTTTAAAAGATCCGCATAACCGCGAATGACACCCAGAGGAGTGCGCAGCTCGTGCCCTACTCTGGCGAGAAAATGGCTCTTTGCCCGGCTGGCTTCCAGGGCCTGATCGCGAGCCATGAGCATTGCGTTTTCTGCTCGTTTACGATCTGAAATGTCATGTAAGACGATAGCCCGTCCAAGAATTTTATCCTGGTGATCTGTCAACGGCGAAATGGAAAGTTCGTAATAGTGATTTTGTGAGTCTGTCTCTAACGCGATTTCCTCGCGAATATTGATTGCGTGTTGATAAAGATCGAGTAAGTCGGTGTACTCAACAAAAACATCGCGAGCATTGCGGCCTATGATTTCATCAGCTGAACGTTGTAGTGTCCTTTGGCCGGCTGGGTTGACATCAACGATGTTATTTTCCATATCCAGGATGAATAATGCATCATTCATGCTGTCGATGACAGTTTCAAATGCAATAGGGGCAATATTTTGTAATTGATAATTGTAAATATTCCAGGCAATTGCCAGTCCGGTAATCGCGAAAGCAAGGGGGGTAAGGTCTATCGGCAGTTGGAAAAGACCAAGCGTTGAGATGGCATAACCAAGCCAGGGAGCGATAATTCCTGCCAGCATGCTCGCCACTTGACCGCGATATGTCTTGGGATGGCGTATCAACGCCTGGAGGATCAAAAATGTGCTGGCGACTAGCAGGATATAGGTGTAAATGCTGTTTACCCAGAAAGCTATGCCGGGCTCCAGGTGCAAGATGGATACACCCCCAATGGTTTCCAGATCCCAGTCAGACCACATTTGCTGATGCCAATCATTCGAAATGGCCAAAAAAAGCGCGATGCCGGGCACAATTAGCAGTGCGGCCAACCTCGAGTTTGTTAGCCAGGACTTGCGCCTGGAATATTCCAATGAAAATACAAACAAGGCAACAGGCAGGGTGACGATACCAAAATATTGGATTTTTTCCCAAAAGAGTTTGGTTGGAAGCTCGACCCCCAAGATTTCCAGGCAATAGCCGAAGCTCCAGACAAACAGGGCCAACGAAAGTACGGCGGCGGGTTTCGCACCGGGTATTTTTCGGTGATCCCATAGGTAGAACGCTAGCAAGGCCGAAAGTAGGGCGGCTATTGCAACAGGATAAACGTAGGGTGTGTACTGGAAGCTTTGCAAAACTCAACACCTCGCTAGCATCTGCTTCAATTATATTTGATAATTTCTAAAAATGTGCACTCGAGTTATTATACTCCCAGAATGGCGTACGCTCGTACCGGAAAGGTTCCAAACGCTTTGAGCCTGACCGGGGCAGCGTGGAAGCAAAATCCGTTATCGGGCAGGGATTCCAGGTTGCACATATGCTCACAGATGGGGATGTTTGCGCGCAACAAGTGCGTATGGACTGGACGAGAACCATCATCCGTATCGTCGATATTGTACGAGTCGATTCCAACGAAGCTCGCGCCTGCTTCCACTAAATAGGCTGCTGCCTCGCCTGTGAGGAAAATGTGACCCTCGAAGTACTGCTCCGTGCGCCAATGACGCGCCCAGCCGGTATGAACGAGGACCGCTTTACCTTTCAGGTCCAACCCTTGGAAAGCTTCTGCCGTGACAGCCCGACCCATGTTCGTAGCGCGCACGACGATACCGGGCAGGTCCGCCAGCGACTCGAGCGGCAACTCCGAAAGGTCGATTCCGTCTGCAAAGCGATGGAAGGGACTGTCCACGTAGGTGCCGGTGTTGGCCACCATTTCGACCTTGCCGATGTGGAATTCCGTCCCGCCCGAGTAGTGTTGTCGCGAGTCTTCCCGGCTTAGGTAATCACAGATGATAGGGGCAGGCAGACCTTTGTAGGTGATCATGCCATGCTCGACTGCATGACTCAGGTCGATCAGTTTATGGCGCATCGTGCCTCCTA
This sequence comes from Anaerolineales bacterium, assembly GCA_016928525.1. Next base: position 3,640 of record JAFGKO010000104.1, read on the forward strand.
ATGTTTGATCGCTCGTGTGGCAATATAGGTTGGTGTGTGATCGCTGACCGCTATATGGCTGTTGTAATCTTCGTACAAGCCGATGATGTGGAAGCCTGCATCCATCTGGCCGCCAAGCTGCTCGGTAAGGGAATGGCTATGTTCGAGCGCGCTGCCTTCGGCCATCAACTTTGCGGCGACTTCGGGATGATCCGAATCAGTGTAGGGTAGTTTGAACTTAACTTCCAGGATACCCTGATCGGCCTTATCCAGATCGAAAATGTATATAATGGGGTTCATGAAACCGGCCAGCATCGTCCCGCCGTGACGCAGCACACGGTATGCCTCGCGCCACACCGAACGTATTTCGTTGATGAACAGGTTCGAAACGGGGTGAAAAATGAAGTCGAACGACTTATCTGCGAACACGGAAAGATCGCGCATATCGCCTTCGACCGTTTTCAGATTGGATAGCCCATCACGCTCGGCCACGAACCTGTCCTTGTCGAGTTGGCGGGGAGAGTTGTCGAACACGGTCACGTTTGCACCAGCGGCAGCAAGCACGGGTCCCTGTTGACCGCCGCCGCTGGCCAGGCAGAGGGTATCCAGCCCATTTAGCGGAGGAAACCACTCGCGCGGTACCGGTTTTTGTTCCGTCAATAAGATCGAGAATTCTCCTCTACGGGCTTTTGAAATAATTTCAGGGCTGACCGGTTGAGTCCAGGGGATATTCCCCTCATCAGCATATCGGTTCCAGGCATCGCGGTTATAAGCGCGTATATCCATTACTTTTCTCCTTTTTGGCTTTGAAATTTTACACCAGGAAGCGCCTTTAAATGCAAACATCCGAAGGCTCCGTTCCTCCGGATGTTTGTTATAGCTACGCGGTTTGTTCCGCGGCTGGTATCTCACTTTCTGATGGTGCGCGCATGCGGTGCAGGATCAGGAAACTGAGCGTTGCCAGCGTCCCACAAACGCCACAGGCATACCACAGCCAGTCAGGATTGTAATTGTCCATCAGCAGGCCTGCCAAATAGGGGCCGATCATAAAAGGCAGTCCCCAGGCCAGACCATATACCGCGCTATATCTTCCGCGCATATCCTCGGGAGCAAAGTTGATCACTTCAGCGTTGGCAATCGGGACGGTGATCATCTCGCCGACAGTGATGATGGCCATGGCGATCATGAACCAGGTGTAGTTGTCGAAGAGGCCGTACATGACGAAGCCAAAGGAGAACAAAAGAGTGCCCGCAGCCATCATAAGCATGGCCGGATATCTCTCGAGCTTGTAGGTGATCCAGAATTGGAAGACCACTACCATGATAGCGTTCAGGCTGATCAACGCGCCGTAACCGGCTTCGGAGATGCCCTGTGCATCGCGCAGGTAAACGCCCAATGTCGTGTTCATGTTCATGTAGGTCATCCAGGCCAGTATGGATGCAAGCATGAATAGAACGAAAGCGCCATCACGAAAGACACGGAAGTAGCCTGTGAAAGATTGAGCCACGGATTCTGGTTCGACACCCGGTTTCAGCTCGGGTTTGGTCTCTGGAATAGTGAAGAAAACAATGACGGCCACGATGGTGCTGATGATGGCATCCGTCACGAAAAGGGCCAGGTATGAACGCGCTGCTAACAGACCGCCTATGGCAGGGCCAATGGCCGCCGAAACGTTGAAAGCCACACGCAGGATGCCGAATCCTTTGGCGCGTTTTTCTTCGGGCAGTAGGTCGCCAACAATAGCGTTGTAGGCAGGTCCGCCTGTGTCCGTAAAGATGCCGGAGACCATGGCGATAAGGTAGAAGGCCTCCAGAGAGTTGACAAAGCCCATCGCCAGGGTGCTGAACGCGGACGTCAGCAGGCTGAAGATGATCATGCTGCGGCGGCCAAGCCGGTCGGTCAGCGCGCCGCCGAGGAAGCTGCCGATAAAACTGGAACCGGCAAAAAGGGCAAAGAGGATGCCGACTTCGGTCATGCCAACATTGAACTTCTTGGTGATGTACAGGGCGAAGAAGGGGAACAACAAGAAGCCGCCCAGCTTGTCGATAAAAGTGACAATCACCAGGGTCCAGAAGGTGCGGGGGTATTCGGCGTAGATTTGTTTCGCCTTTGCAAGTTGGTTTTGCATGTCTACTCCAAAAAAGTTGGGTCTTCCAGTGTACAGACGTTACTGCTCACCGGAAGACCCCATCTACCTGTTTACAAAACGTGAGGAGAATTGTGTAACAGGTTATCTGGCAACTTTGAAACTTTGATACCAACGAGGAATGGGGGCGGGATCGTGGTAGCGTCGATGCAGGCGCTCGCCGGTAGACATCATCCACATGCTCAAATCGTGCAGCCTGCGTTCGAGCCAGTTGAGTTTATGCGGTTTGGTGGTTTGCGCTTCACGTTCCAGCCGGAGTTGTTCCATTTCGCGGCGGAAATCCGCGCGATGCTCTTCCATGAGGACCTCTAGGTTTGAAAGCCAAAGGGTATTCATCAGATTCTCCTTATTTTCAGATGAGTTGGTCGATTACGTTCCAAGTAAGAATTTGCGGACAGCTTTGAGAGTTTTCTCGATGCGATCCCTGTTGAGGGCATAGGCTTTAGCGCCATTAACTCTCCTTTCTTGTAAATAACCGGTCACAGTCAATTGCGTCAGGTAGCGAGAGACGCTGGGCTGGCTAAGGCCAACGGCTTCGATAATATCTTGGGAGCGCATTTCGTCATTTTCCGCAATCATTTGCAAGATGCGCAGACGGGTGTCATCAGCCAGCGCGGACATCCTGGCAACGATGTCAGCCCGGTCCAGTTCAGGGATGCGGACGCTGGCATCATCCGGTTGACGTGCGCCGAAGATCACGGCAACGCTTTTCCCGCAATACATGCGCGTCACATACGGACCGATGTGCGGGTTCGGTATGAAAACAACCTGGTCGGCGTTCCCTAACGTGTGCCCCCATTTGTCATCGTCCAGATCCTGCCCGGTGATATAGCGCGCCAATTCCATGCGGTTCATATTGTCAAGGTTCGCGTTTTGGAATGCTTTGACTGATTCTTGCAAGAGGGGTTCGATGCGAATCCATTCCTGCGAAAGATGCTCGTTCCAGAACCAGCGTAAATGATCCACGATCAATTTCTGCATGGCGGGTGGGTCGATTACATATTCGAAGGCTTTCGTTTCCATCTCTACTTCGACCAGGTTTACGCCAAACCGTTCTGTCAAAAAGGCAACGTATGCTTCCGGTGTTTTGAGAATTTCAGCCCAGTTTACTTTTGTGGCTTTGGTTTCCTCATCACAAGCGATGCAGATTTCAGCATAAGTATCGAGCATTTTGTCCCGTAAAGATACAGGATTACTGTTCTCCAGATCATCCAGGTAATCGGAGAATGAGGTCCAATCTTTTTCTGGGAGGATGGCGTGGAAGAAACCAATGATGACCAGCCTATGCCTGAACAATTCGTCCGCTGTGAGTTTTTCGCGCATCTGTGTCACCCAGGCTCCGGTGCCTGGCATTTCTTCCTCTTTTACGAGCAGCATCATACTGGCGATAGCATTTTGCACCGGTTCGAGGGAAACACGATGTCCTTCGCGGACTGGTTGTTCAATGGCGGCTGGCAAGGGCATGGTTATTCTCCTGAAAAAAAGATTGATTTATTTGAATTATTCATTTTTACGAATAACTATTCGTAGTATACGGATTTATGAATAATTTGTCAAGGGTTTTCGGTAAATTTGTGGAAACGAAAATCCCCGCTGATGCCGGCGGGGATTTGTCTGTTGGGTGGATGGTTTGCCTATGGCGCTGGCGTACCTTGCGGCGCGGAGCCTACCCAGGTAAAGACCCACTTTTGGCTGTCTGCTCCAGCGGATGAATAAACGGGTTGTCCTTGTTCGTCGGTGCCGGTCTGGCGGACGGTGCTGACCCACCAACGGATGACGTGCGCTACATTGTCCTTTGGCCGGAACGTGGTCGGGACGATATACTTTGTATCCGTTACGTAGTCCGTGAGCCGGCGGGCCTGGCCTTCGGTGATGTCTTCAACGATCACACGATAGGTCTCATTATCGCGAAGCGTGCCAACAGATGACCATTGCAGCGTAACAATGTCATTGGCCAGGGTGAATGCGCCTCCGTCCGCAGGCAGGAGCAGGTTTGGGGCGGGGTAGGGAGGCGGTGTAGTTGGCGTTGCAGTCGCCTGTCCCTCGGGGGTGGCGCGCATACAGAGTGGGATTTCTAAGGATTGCCCTAAAAACACGCTATCGGTGGATAAGCCGTTGAATTCTTTTATCGCGCTCATAGAGACAGCATAGTTAAGGGAAATGCTTGATAGTGTATCGTTTTCCTGTACTGTGTAGAGAACCTTTTCACAGTCTGCAATGGCGGCCTGGTCTGGAGAAAGTGTGTTTGTCGGTAGCGGTGCGGGCGTAGGCGTAGGGTAAGGAACTTTGAGCACTTGGCCGATATACAAGTTGTTGCAGGAAACAGGCAGGTTGTTCAAAATAATAAGACTGTTGACGGATATACCAAAGTTGAGCGCAATCAGCGAACAGGTATCTCCCGCCGCAACTGTGTAATCAAAAGGTGGAATTTCTGTTGGAGTAGGCACGGGCGTATTTGTGGGAACTTCGGTTGCTGTTGGCGAGGGGAGAGCCGTTTCAGTGGCGGTTGGAGCAACCGTCGGTTCAACCACGCGCCCTCCGAGATTCAAAGCGCCATAGACCACGCCTGCGCCAATCAGCAGAATGATCGCCATCAAGCCTAGCGCGGCAGGTAAACCGAGAGTGATTTCCGGCATACGACTGGCCTGCACGGACTTTTCGACTTGTTTCGCGGCTTTTTGTTCTTCTTTTGCCCTGGCAACCAGTTCTGTACCGCAAACCAGGCAGCGTGTAGCGCTTTCACTCAAGCGCGTACCACAGGTAGGACACACCTGTGTTTTTTGAGATGGTATTTCTGAGGTCATCGGGCGGGAATTATACCATCGAACGAGAGTGCGCTTTCACTACGTGCTCTCTACGACTTTTTGGCGGTTGGGATTTTTTGAGCGGAATGCAACTAATTTGCAACGGGACGGGCAGGCAGCGTAGTCACCAATACTTTGTCTACGCGGCGGGCGTCCATATCCACCACCTCGAAACGCAAGCCTTCCCACTCGAATTGGTCAGCAGACTGTGGAATTTTCCCCAGCGATGTCAATACAAAGCCAGCCAGGGTTTCGTAATCATCTTCATTGGGCAATGTACCCAGATGGAATAATTCCTTGAATTCATCTATATCCAGCATCCCGTCCAATAGCCAGGAGCCGTCCTGTCGCTGGGTGACCTGCGGCTCGCCGACCTCAATGTCGCCGACAATTTCCTCCAGCACGTCGTTGATGGTTAACAAACCGGTCACGCCGCCGAACTCGTCGATCACCAGTATCAGTTCCTTATTGCTTTCCTTGAAGACTTCCAATGCGCGCGAGGCAAAGGTGGTCTCCGGGATGAACAATGCGGGAGAGAGACATTCTTTCAGGTGGATGGGTTCGCCTGCCAGGCTGCGAGTCAACAATTCGCGCGCTTTGACGATACCCAGCACATTATCCAGGCTGCCCTGGCAGACCGGGAAGCGTGAATATGGCCCTTCGGCCAGTTTTTTCAGGATTTCCTCGGCTGTATCGCGCACATCCAGCCAGAGAATCTCTGTGCGAGGCGTCATCAGGGAATATACGCGCCGGTCATTCAAGCTGAATACGCCTGCAACCATATCCAGCTCTGCTTCTTCGAACACCCCGGCCTGGGTACCCTGATTCAGTAATACATGTATCTCTTCTTCAGTCACTGGTGGTTCAGAGGAAGGTTTTGCTCCCAGTAAACGCATAACAAGGCTGGTTGAAGCGCCCAGAAGTCGAACAATGGGGGAGAAGAGCTTTGATAATGACCGCATGGGTCCTGCAACTGTGGAAGCAATTCGCTCCGGGTTTTGTAAGGCAAATCGCTTTGGTGCCAGTTCACCAAGCGTGATCGAGAAATAGGTAATTGTCATAACAACCAGCACCAAGCTGATCGTTTCGCTATAAGGAGCCAACCAACTCAGTCGTGCTAGTTGCGGAGCCAAAAATTCTACGATCGTTGCACCTCCCACTGCGCCAGCAAGTACACCAACCAGTGTAATGCCAACTTGCACAGTGGAAAGAAAATTGCTTGGATTGTTTGCTAATTCCAGGGCAATCTTCGCTTTCTCGTCTCCCTCATTTACTAATTGTTGTAAGCGAGCTTTCCGCGAAGATACGATAGCGATCTCTGACATAGCAAAGATACCATTTATTAAGATCAAAAATAAAATGATGAATATTTCAAGGCCAATTTCTGACATTATCATTCTTTCTTGAGCAAGTCTTCAATACTTTTCACTTTGTTATAGATTATGTAAAGAAAGACCAGCATGGCGACCGGCAAACCGAGACCGATCAAGCCGACAAAGCAACTTAACAAGGCTTCAACTGCTCCTAAACGCGGGTACATCGTTTTCTCCTAAGGTCGAACTTCAATGCCGCTGCCCGCACGGACTTCGCCGATCACCCAGGCTGGTTGCTCCAATTCATTCGCGCGTGATTTGAACGCTGCTAATTTGTCCTGTGGTACGCCAAGTAGCAAACCTCCACTGGTCTGTGGGTCGAAGAGCAGCATCTGTCCTGTTTCGTCGATGGATGGGTCGAAGGTGATATGCGGGCCATAGTATATGCGGTTATCAGATGCGCCGCCGGGGAAGGCCCACATCTCGGCGTACTTGCGCGCCCCGCTTACAAATGGTATTTGCGTATAATCAAAAAGCAGTGCTACACCAGATGCTTCGGCCATCTCGAAGCCATGTCCGAGCAAACTGAACCCGGTCACATCTGTTGCAGCGGAAAGGCCAAACTCAACAGCCAGCAGGCCTGCGGTCCGGTTGAGGCGTTTCATCCAGTCTACTACTTCGCGCAGGTCGGCTTCGTCTGCCTTGCCCTGTTTGAGCGCGGTGGTGGTGCATCCAAAGCCAAGCGGTTTGGTGAGTAACAGCGCGTCACCGGGCCGCAGACCGGACTTGGTCAGCATCTTGTCCTTTTCGACAAAGCCCAGTACGACCAGTCCGTATTTCGGTTCCTTGTCCTGGATCGTGTGCCCGCCGGCAATGACCACACCCGCTTCCTTTGTTTTCTCCGCGCCGCCGCGCAGGATCTCGCTGGAGATCTCATTGGGCAGGTCAGGCGGCAAGGCGGCGATGTTGAGCGCCAGGAAGGGCGTGCCGCCCATGGCGTAGATATCGGAGAGGCTGTTGGCAGCTGCGATGGAGCCATAGTCGTAGGGATCATCGACCACCGGGGTGAAAAAGTCGGTGGTGGCAACCAGCGCGCGCTTATCGTCCAATTGCCAGACGGCAGCATCATCCGGGCCATCGAGCCCGACCAGCAGATCAGGATAATTGGCCGGATCGAAGATATTTTGTACGGGGCGCAGAACCTGCGCCAGCGTTTCCGCGTTTAGCTTGGACGCTCAACCCGCGCAGGAGGAAAGGCTTGTCAGGCGGATTTGTTTACCGGTTGGATTTTTTTCAGACATGACTTTATAGGTGGGCGGACTTCGGAAGTCTTGCGAGACTTCCGAAGTCTCTGGATAGAATGTTCCTAAGGCGTTGTTACGTTCGGCACCGGCGTGTTACTGCTTGGAATCGGCAGGATGTACGGGTTGTCGCTGGGCACCAGGATGGTATTGATGGTCGGGGAGAGTCGTGTGATGTATTGGTACGTCAGCAGTTCGGGGTTATCTCGCAGCGATGCGGCAATCAGTTCGTTGGCTCTGGCCTCGGCCTCTGCGTTGATCAGGCGCGCCTCGGCATCACCTTTGGCCGCGATAACAATAGCGTCAGCCTGGCCTTGCGCTATCTGGCGGGCCTGCTCGGCTTCCTGTCTCTTTGATTCCACTACGAACTTTGCCTGAAAAGCCTGCTGTTCGGCAATCTGCTTTTGTTCGACTGCTGCAGCGTATTCCTCACTGAAATGAATATCGCGCAAGACAAAATCTTCCAGGACTAGATCATTCTCGGCCATTTTCAGGGTCAATTGTTCAGAGATAAAAGCCTCCAGTTCGCCGCGTTTGGAACTGACAATCTCTTCGATGCCGTATTGCGAGGCCGCATCGCGGATAACGCCGCGCACCAACGGCCGCACAAGCTCTTCCCCGTAGCGGTCTTGCCAGGTGATATGCAGGTCCACTACGTTGGCGGGGTTAATGGCGTAAATCACAGATGCATCCACAAAGACTTCCTGCCCATCATTGGTGCGGGCGCGGATGGAATCATCGCCGCCTCTTTGGCCCTCGCTGATGGCTGCAGACATGGTGTAAGTTTGCTTCGCTTTCGAGTATTTTTCTACATTTTCTAAGAAAGGCACCACAAAGTGCAAGCCAGATTGTAGAGGTTCTGGGCGATAGCCGCCTCTTGTAATCCTCGAGACTACTACACCGGTTTCATCCGGCGGGACAAAGATGATCGTGCTCGATATAAGCCCGATGAGCATTACCAACACAACAATAACCAGAAAGATACGGCTGGCGTTTTTGTTGATTCCAACATTTCCAACGTTTCTCATAATTTTCTCCTTGTTTCTCTTTATCAAAGTATAACGTAGCAATTATACAATGGAGATGCTTGCCCGCTTATATGAAGCGTGTTAACATCCGATCTGTGAAACAGGACACAGGTGAACTGATCGAACTGTATCTGGAAGATGGACTGACGGGTGGACGGCTGCTGTGCGCACAGAATTTGATCCCCTCGCCGGGAGAATATTTGCTGGCACACGATCCCGCATCTAACGCCCCCTTGCCTGTTCCCGTTTTCAGCGCCGGTCCTGTCCCTGGGGGATTTCTGCTTGCGCCTCCCATCCCGCTTCCTTGGCATCCCGGCGCATCCCTGTCATTGCGTGGTCCATTAGGGCGGGGATTTTCCTTGCCTGCATCTGCCCGACGTGTGGCCTTGGTGGCGCTTGGTGAAACAGCTGCGCGGTTGAAACTCTTGTTAGCTGCTGCACTGGGACAAAACGCCTCGGTTGCGCTGGTCAGTGACCTGGATTTGCCTAACCTGCCGCCCGAAGTCGAAATCCAACCGGTCTCTGCGTTGCCGGGAGTAGCCAAATGGGCGGATTACCTGGCGTTCGACTTACCCCGCGAATACCTTCCGAGGCTGCATGAAAAACTGGGGCTTGGCGAGCACCATCTGTGCCGCGAGCACGTCGGTGCGCCGTTCGTCGCGAGCGCCGAAGGTGCTACGCGAAGACGGCAGGCTGAGGTCCCGTTTGAGGCGCAGGTGCTCGTCGTCACGCCCATGCCCTGTGGCGGGCTGGCCGATTGCGGCGTCTGTGCTGTCACTGCCCGGCGCGGCTGGAAGATGGCCTGTAAAGATGGTCCCGTGTTCGATTTGAATGAATTGATTTGAAGAACCTTCCCCAATCCAGCTAGTGTAGGTCAATCCTAATACCAGATGCGGAAGGAAGTCGATGTCGTCCCCTGTAGGCCGCTGTACGTTACGGCAATGTTAATATAAACAAGCTGCCCGTTTTGTTGATTTTGGAAGTTGAACGAAAAGGTGCCCACGCCTCTTTCATTGACAGGAAAACTTTGTGAATATACCTCGCCATTGGGCAAGCGAATAGTGGCGACGCCATTTGCCCCGGCGATAGGCTGTAAATTTTGGTCTTGCACCAGCACATAAATTGTTTGCTGGTCGCTCGATGTAGCCACAGCCTTGTTGGGGAAGGCGCGTACCTGTAAATCAAGGACCAGGTTGGGTCCCGAGACGCCTTGTGTTGAAGGCTTCAAGAATGCCGGATCTTCGTCAATCTGGTCAAAGTAGATGCGTCCCAAATCTGTCAGCCCGATGCGCTGGCCTTCTGCCAGCCCTGGACGCCATTCGAAGCGCGCGTTTTCAAAGTATTGTACGATTTGGTTGTTGCGAAATTCGAAGGGCGAAATGGGATAACCGAATTGTGCCACTCCGCCGTTTTGTTCAAAAAACTCCAGGAAGGCGAAGCAGACGGAGTAGCCTGTTTCTGAAAAGGTGCGACAGGCGAGCGGGTTGTTGATCACCAGTTGCTTTTCAGGGGTGTATGTTTCGCGCCCGAGAGGCGTGAGGTTTATAGAATTAGCCGATTGTTCAAAGCGGGCGCGCTGGAAATACTGGACAGTTTTACCATCTTTGCTGGTAAATTGTTCTGTGAGCGGATATCCGAATACGAGCGTTGGGTTGGGCACACTTCGATAGTAGCGCAAAAAATCCCCATTGACACTATGACCGGTTTGTGCAAAGTATTCACTATCCGGTGTCTGTGCCTGCACAGATCCCCATGATGTGAGAAGAATACAAACAACTGCAATGAAAGCAAGCCAGTGGCTTGTTTTTATCATGTTCTCATTATACACAAACTAAATGTTTAAGACATTACAATTCACTAACTGAGTTTAATGGTCTTCAGCGCTTCGACGATGCGTTCTGCAGCATGACCATCGCCAAAAGGATTGGCCGCTTTTGCCATTTTTGCGTGGGCAGAGGGATCGTCCAACAACCGCTTCGCCTCGCGGACGATTTTGCCTGCTTCCGTTCCAACCAGCTTTAACGTGCCCGCTGCGACTCCCTCCGGCCGTTCGGTCACTTCGCGCAGCACCAGCACTGGCACGCCGAAGGCAGGCGCTTCTTCCTGGATACCGCCTGAATCAGTCAGGATGATCTTTGCTCGCTTTTGCAAATGAACCAGCGGTAAGTAGTCCAGCGGTGGTAAGAGGGTCACATGCGGTATGTTTCCCAGAATCCGCTTGACAGGTTCCTGTACGTTGGGGTTGAGATGCACCGGGTAGACGATTTCAACATCGCCGCGCTTTGCCAACTCTTTCAGCGCCAGGCAGATGTTTTCCAGGGGCCGGCCGAAGTTTTCTCGCCGGTGCGCGGTGACGAGGATTAATTTTTTCTCTCTGTCATTCCCCAAATGGGACGATGTGTTAGCCGAAGGTGAAGCAATCTCCAATTTTTCCAACAACTCTTCAATTTCCTGTGGCGCCGGTCGTTCCGCTACGAACTGCAAGGCATCGATAACCGGATTGCCGGTCACGACAATGGTTTCGTCGGGAATCCCTTCGCGCAGCAGGTTTTCTCGTGCCTGTCCTGTGGGTGCAAAATGCAGGTCTGCTACCACGCCTGCTACACGGCGGTTGATTTCTTCGGGAAAAGGCTGCCATTTATCGTGTGTGCGCAGCCCAGCTTCCACATGTCCCACTTTGATGCGATGATAAAAGGCCAGCAGGGAAGCGATCGCAACGGTCGTTGTATCACCTTGCACCAGCGCCCAATCGGGTTTGAACTCGGCGAAAACAGGATCAAGGTGAGTGAAGATGGCAGCGCTCAATTCCGCCAGCGATTGGTCGTCGCGCATCAAATCCAGGTCGTAATCCGGTTGGATACCAAACAGGTTCAAAACCTGATCGAGCATCTGCCGATGTTGGGCCGTGATACAAACGCGCGAAACCATGCCCGGGGTTCGCGCCAGTCGCTGCACTACCGGGGCCATTTTGACAGCTTCAGGTCGCGTGCCGAAGACAGAGAGGATTTTCATGATGAGTAAAACGTAAAATGGAAAAGGATTACGTTTTAGTTTCCTACACCCAATCTAAAAATATGAAACCCAACCTCCTCCCAGGCCGCCGCATTCCAGGCGTTGACCGTATCCACCACCACACGGGCGGAAGTCAGCGCGGCGACCTTGGACGGTGACATTTCACAGAACTGTGTATGACGGACGAGCAATAGGATGGCATCCGCGTCTTTGACAGCTTCTTCCAGTAACGCCGCCATGGGAATACCTGGTAGCCCGTCTGTTTTGAACGGTTCGAACGCGCGAACGTCTGCTCCCGCGTCGATCAGCAGGTGCGCCACTTCAGCAGCGGGGCTCTCGCGCAGGTCGTCCACATCCGGTTTATAAGCCAGGCCGAGTACGGCGATCTTCTTGCCCCTCAACGAACCGAGCGCCTTCTGGACGAGGGACATGACATAATGAGGCTGCTCATCGTTGACCTTGCGCGCAGTGTAAATGAGTGGTGTCAGGTCAGGCGCAGTCTCGACGAAGAACCAGGGATCCACACTGATGCAATGCCCGCCCACACCCGGTCCCGGGGAGAGGATGTTGATGCGCGGGTGTAGGTTGGCCAGGCTGATAGCCTCCCACACATCCACACCAAAGCGCTCGGCGAGACGTGCGAATTCGTTGGCGATGGCGATGTTGACATCGCGCGTGGTGTTTTCCATCAATTTGACCATCTCGGCTGTGGTGGCGTCCGTTTGGATGATCTTGCCTTTGACAAAGACTGCATATAGCTCTGCGCCAGCCTGCGCGGATGCTGGTGTCACGCCGCCGATGACGCGCGCGTTCTCGATCAACTCGCGCAGGATCTGGCCAGGCAGCACCCGTTCAGGGGAGTAAGCCAGATGAAAATCGGAACCAGCTTCGAGCCCCGAACGCTCGAGGATCGGTTTGACCAGGTCGACTGTGGTGCGCGGAGGGGAGGTCGATTCGAGCACCACCAGGTTGCCCTTTCGCAAATACGGGACAATGGCTTCGGCGGCGGAAGTCACGGCGCGCATGTCGGCCAGTTTGAAAGTCTCGCCGTTATATTCACCGGTCTTGTCCGCATAGAACGGCGTGGGAACGGCGATCAGGAAAGCGTCTGCTTCTTCGGGTTGCGCTGTGACGGTCAAATTGCCAGACTTTAAGGCCGCTTCGACGATGGTACGCAACCCCGGCTCGTGGATATGGATTCCGCCATTGTTTAGAGTTTCGATAACACGTCGATTGACATCCACCCCAATCACCTGGATGCCGTGCGTGGCAAAAGTGCTGGCCGTTGGCAAACCGATGTAGCCCAAGCCCAGGACACAGATATTCTGAAATTTCACTCAAACTCCTTGCTTGTACCGCACAACGTTCAATATTGCGGCACTTGGATGTTTTTTCACGAACCCACGTATTATGCCACATTCCGTACCCCAAGTGAATTTCCTAGCAATTGTGGTATGAGAGATCATACTCATGCTAGAGACAAATCCTTCCCACAACTTTAACCATCCATTGTCGTAAATAAATTGAGAAAGGTCGTTCTTGTTGTATAATGAATTGGAGGAACTATGGATTTCCTACTTGATCCCAATATCGCGTATCTATTCTTGCTGGCAGGCGTTTTGCTCGGGTTGATGGCGCTTATCACGCCCGGGACAGGGATATTCGAAGTGGGAGCGTTCTTTTGCCTTGCCCTGGCTGGATATGCGGTCTACAATCTTTCGTTCAACCTGTGGGCGCTTATCGTTCTGGTTCTGAGCATCGTTCCCTTTGTATATGCCATTCAGAAGCCCAGAAGGGAGTGGTTCTTGGCCCTCTCGATTCTAGGGCTGGTTGTGGGCTCGGTATTCCTGTTTGCCACCGATGGCTGGCAACCGGCGGTCAACCCGATGTTTGCAACTGTTTCATCCATCCTGTACGCCGGCTTTTTGTGGATGGTGATCCGGAAGACTTTGCAGGCTTCTCATGCTCGCCCCTCGCATGACCTCTCTACCCTGGTTGGGCAGATTGGCGAAGCGAAGACACGCATTTACTCAGAAGGTTCTGTGCAAGTGGCAGGGGAACTGTGGAGCGCGCGTAGCGCGAAAAGCATTCCCAGCGGGAGTCCTGTCAAGGTGGTTGACAGAGAAGGATTTGTCTTGGTCGTAGAGAAATCTACTGACTTGAAGTAGTTATATCAACCATTCATTCAATAAGGAGACTGAATATGGATATCTTTTCCAGTGTTGGGCTTTGCCTTGTCGGCGCGGTAGTGCTGATCGGCTTTGTCTTTCTTGCCAATGCCATCCGCATCGTGCCGGAATACCAGCGCTTGGTCGTCTTTCGCCTGGGACGATGTATCGGCCCCAAAGGCCCCGGCTTGATCATCCTGATCCCGGTAGTAGACCGCGCCGTCAAAGTGGACCTGCGCGAGCAGGTGCGTGAAATCCCGCACCAGACCGCCATCACCAAAGATAATGCTGGCATCTCGGTGGATTTCATCTGGTACTACAAGATACTTGACGCGGTTGAATCCGTCTTGCAAGTTCAAAATTTTGAAGCCGCGGCTCAGGGTATGGCCACCACCACGCTGCGTGCTGTCATCGGCGGTATCCCGTTGGATGACGCGCTTTCCGAGCGTGAACACATCAATTCGATGCTGCGCACCCGCTTGGACGAGGTGACGGAGCGTTGGGGCGTCAAGGTGACGAACGTGGAAATCCGCGAGATCATCCCGCCGCGTGAGATCCAGGAATCGATGAACCGCCAGATGTCTGCTGAACGTATCCGTCGCGCGGTCGTGACCGAGTCGACCGGTACCCGTGAAGCGGCCGTCAATGTGGCCGAAGGCGAGAAGCAGGCCGCCATCTTGCGCGCAGAAGGCTCCAAGCAGTCCGCTATTTTGGAAGCCGAAGGTCAGCGTCAGGCTCAAGAGCTTAAGGCGGCAGGTTATGCCAAAGCGTTGGAAAATATATTTGCCGCAGCCAAGACAATTGACCAGAAGACCATGACCCTGCAGTATTTCGATACCCTCAAATCACTGGGACAGGGCGAATCGACCAAGTACATCTTCCCGATGGAATTCACCAGCTTGCTCGAGAATTTCGTCAAGGGCGATAAGAAGTAAACCATAACGAGTAAACCGTAATACAATAAGGTCTCCCGCTTGAACTTGGGAGACCTTATCTTTTGCCTATGGAAATCATCCCTGCTACCATCCGTGATTTGAACGCCCTGCGCAAGCTGGAACGCGTTTGCTTTGAAAAGGATTCCTGGCCACTGTTTGACTTGATCGCTGTGCTGACCTTCCCTGATGTGGTAAGACTGAAAGCGGCAGAAGACGATCAAATGGTTGGCTTCGTAGCCGGGGATCCGCGTCCATCTCAGGGATTTTCGTGGATTGCTACAATCGCAGTGCTGCCCGATTACCGGAGAAAGGGGATTGGCCGTTCTTTGTTACATGCCTGTGAAGCGCAGCTAAAAACACCGCGTCTGAGGTTATCGGTCAGGGCTTCCAATCAAGCCGCAATTACTTTATATGAACAGGAAGGCTACTACACGATGGATATTTGGAAAGCCTATTACAACGACGGGGAGAATGCCATTGTGATGGAAAAGCCTCGTCAGCCGGGTGTACTATAATATCGATAATAATTAACGGTATAGGAATATTTACAAAGGATCGGAATGAATAATCAAATCACGCGACGTGATTTTCTCAAGCTTGCCGGGTTACTTCCCGTCAGTATTGCCGCCCCTCGTTTTCTGGGTTCGCTTGATGCCCCGGGAAGTGCTCAGAGCAATCTGCAGAATGTCATTGTGATTGTCTTCGATGCTTGGTCCGCTTACCACATGTCGTTACATGGATACCATCGTGAGACAACGCCCAACATTGCGAAATTGGCTGACCGGGCAGTGGTCTATCACAATCACTACGCAAGTGGGAATTTCACCACACCTGGAACCGCATCCATATTGACCGGTGCACTTCCCTGGTCTCACCGTGCGTTTCAACCCGGTGGAAAAGTGGATGAGGCCTTCCTTGAGAAGAATTTTTTCTCTGCTTTTGAGAATCATTATCGCATTACCTATTCCCATAATCTATGGGCGAATATTCTGCTAAGACAATTTAAGGATAACTTGGAATCTTACATTCCAAAGGGTAAGTACTTTCTGACCGAAGAGGACGCTGATGCGAAGCGCGGTAATTTTCTGTCGGGTAGTAACATCATTCAAACCCTGTTCGGAGAAGATGAAGATATAGCCCTGGTGAGTTGGATTCGGGCGATGGAGAAGGAACAGGAGGGGTATGCGTACTCGCTGTTCTTATCGCCGCTTTATGCAGAATACAAAAACTGGTACCAGGAGACCAGATTTGCGGAACAAAAAGCGCTATTCCCGCGCGGCATTCCCAGAGACGATTACGATAACTTTTTACTTGAGCAAGCCATCGACGGAATAGGAAGTTTGCTTGTTACAGCGCCACAGCCTTTTATGGGATATTTTCACTTTTGGCCGCCTCACGCGCCTTACAGCACACATCGAGATTTCTATCAACGCTTTCACGAAGATGGTTATATTCCTCCTGCCAAACCAATCGATCTCTTTGGCAACGAAGGTCCAAAAACGAAGAACCGTACTGAATATGATGAATACATCCTCTACGTTGACAGGGAATTTGGCAGGTTCTACGATCACCTGGAGGGTAATGGCCTGCTGGAAAACACATGGATTGTCCTGACATCCGACCACGGCGAGTTATTCGAACGAGGGATCGAAGGCCACCGCACACCTGTGCTCTACGAACCGGTAGTGCGTGTTCCTCTGATGATTTTTGAGCCTGGGCGAGGAGCCAGGACGGATGTCTATGCCAATACCAGCGCGGTTGACCTTCTACCCACCCTTTTGCTTGCGAGCGGCCAAAAACCGATCGATTGGACTGAAGGCGTTGTCTTGCCGCCATTTGCCTCGGATGAGACGGTGCAGGATCGCAGCGTATTTGTAGTACAAGCAGAAAAAAGCGAGCAATTCGGTCCATTGACGATTGCTACGCTGGCCATCAGAAATGGGGATTACAAATTGACCTATTTCTTTGGGTACAATGAGCTAGGAACAGGCGGTGAACGGATAGAACTTTATAATATCAAAGATGATCCCGAAGAACTGAATAACCTTTATGATGTAGAAAAAGAAACAGGACAGGCACTTCTCAATGAACTTAAAGCGAAGTTGAAAGAAATGAATGCACCCTTCCTTTCGACTTTGTAGCAAAAAAGAAAGAATGATAAGCTCAATATGTCGCAGCCTCTATCGCCGCCGGAATGGGTGGCAACACAAACAGAACTCCATGCACTTGTAAGGGAACTCTCCAAGCAACCAAGCGTCGCAGTTGATACCGAATCCAACAGCTTGTATGCTTATCATGAACAGGTTTGCCTGATCCAGTTTTCCACGTCCGAAACAGATTACTTGGTTGACCCGCTAGCGCTGGACGATCTCACTGTGCTGGGTGAAGTCTTTGCCAACCCTAAAATCGAAAAAATTCTTCACGCCGCTGAGTATGATTTGATCTGTCTCAAGCGAGATTTCGACTTTTCCGTCACCAACATTTTTGATACCCGTTGGGCTGTGCGCGTTCTGGGATATGCCAGGGATGGGTTAGATGGTTTGCTCGTTGAGAAGTTTGACGCTCAGGTCAATAAGAAATACCAAAAAGCGGACTGGGGAAGACGTCCTCTCTCTGATGAACAGATCAACTATGCGCGTCTGGATACCCATTACCTGCTTCCGTTAAAAGATATGCTCCAGGCCGAATTGGAAGAGAAGGGGCTGTTGCAACTGGCCTGCGAAGATTTTGAGCGGGCTTGTGACGTAGAAATCCCCGCTGCTAAACCGGTACTCTGGGAACGTATGGCAAACCATCATAACTTTACTCCTCGCGAGTTGACTATCTTGAAAGAATTGTATGAATGCCGCGAGCAGATCGCAGAAGAACTGGACAGACCATCGTTTAAAGTGATGGGGGATAAGCAATTATTTGACATTGCGCGTCTGACCCCGCAATATCTGGATGAACTTTTCGGGTTGGGCCTGAGCAACAGACAGGTCATGCGTTGGGGCAAGGCGGTTTTACGGGCCGTTGAAAGAGGACAGACAGCGCCCCTCGTCAGGCCTCAGCAGCCCGAACGTCCGGATGACGCGTATTTATCCCGCCTGGATGCATTGAAGACCTGGCGCAAAAATTTGGCTCGTCAGATGCAGGTTGAGTCAGACGTCGTCCTGCCAAGGCAGTTGATGGAAATGATCGCTGAAAATGCGCCGCACGGCATGACGGAGTTGTCGGATCTGCTGGCAGGCTCTCCATGGCGGATGGAGCGTTTTGGTCCGCAGATTTTGAACGCAGTGAAAGGTAAACGATGAGAATACGATTTCATGGCGCCGCGCAGACGGTGACCGGTTCGCAGCATTTAATTGAAGTCAATGGCTCCCGCATCTTGCTGGATTGCGGCCTGTACCAGGGGCGACGAAGCGAAACCTACGAACGGAACCAGAACCACCCCTTTGACCCAGCGAAGATCGATGCGGTCATTCTTTCGCATGCGCATATTGACCACAGCGGCAACCTGCCGCATCTGGTGAAAGACGGTTTCAACGGTCCGATTTACGCCACCAAGGCTACTGTCGATCTGGCGGATATCATGCTGCGCGATTCGGGACATATCCAGGAAGCGGACGCGATGTTCGTCAACAAGAAGCGCGCCAAGCGCGGCGAGCCGCCCATCGAGCCTTTGTACACCATCGAAGATGCCGAACAGATAGCCAGCCACTTCCGCCCGATGGAGTATGACCAGGCATTTGAAGCGGCTCCCGGCGTGACTGCCCGTCTTGTGGAGGCGGGTCATATTTTGGGTTCGGCTGCGATTGCTCTTGATATTGAAGAGAATGGCCGAAAAGTGCACCTGTGGTTCTCCGGTGATATTGGCCGACGCAAGCTGCCTTTGTTGCGCGACCCTGTGTTTCCCGACGCTGCTGATTATCTGCTCATGGAATCGACGTATGGGGATAAGCCTCATCGCGATCCTGATGTTGCTTACCAGGAGTTCCGGGAAGTTGTTGATCGTACGATGCGGCGGGGTGGAAAAGTGATCATCCCTGCGTTTGCTGTGGGACGCACCCAGGAATTGGTCTATTTTCTGAATCAGATGATGCAAAATGGAGATGTGCCGAAGGCACCAGTATTTGTGGATAGTCCGCTGGCCGTCAATGCCTCTGACATCTTCCGTAAGCACCCCGAAGTGTTCGATAAAGAGACCAAGGAATTCGTCGCGCATCATAAGCACCCTGCGCTGGATTTTGCGCAACTGACCTATACTCGCTCGGTGGAAGAATCCAAAGCGCTCAACGAGCGTAAAGACCCCATGGTCATCATTTCGGCCTCGGGCATGGCAGAGACGGGGCGCATCCTGCACCATTTGCGTAATAATATTGAAGATCCCAAGAACACGGTTTGTATCGTTTCCTGGCAGGCACCCTATACGCTGGGACGTCGCCTGGCAGAACGCGAAAAGCGCATCAAGATATTTGGCGAGGCTTTTACATGTCGCGCCGAAATTGCGACCATTGGCGGCCTGTCTGCACATGCCGGGCAAGATATGCTGGTGGAATACGCCCTGGCTGTAAAAAGCCGGGTCAAAAAAGTGTTTCTAGTGCATGGTGAAGAGAAAGCAGCCATGGCATTAAAAGGAAAGCTGGCTGAACATGGGATTTCGCAGGTTTATTACCCGGAATTGCATTCCAGCATAGAAATTTAAGTTATAATTTCGCGCGCACGCCCCACTTGATACATGATACATAATTTGGAGAGGTGCCGGAGTGGTTGAACGGGGCGGTCTCGAAAACCGCTGTAGTCCTTGTGGCTACCGAGGGTTCGAATCCCTCCCTCTCCGCCAGGAGAGAAACGCGTCTGTAGAGGCGCGTTTTTTTATATGCTACCGTGGGTCCTCATTCAGGGGATTGTATTCCCCTGTCGGGGACGATGTCGAACCCCTGCCTCTCCGCCAGGACGCGTCCATTAACCTTGCTTCACAAGATATTGTCTGTGCTATAATGATAAATATAGTCAGAATTGTCAAGCTTAAGTATGAATTTGCGTTTGGCAAGATTTGACATCACCACTTACAGGTGAGCAACGACTTTGCCTGAAGATTGTTAATGCAAGAGCCGAAGCATGATGGAATTTTTTTATGACAGGTTTCCTTTCGATGAGGTTTGGTATCATTACTTAACCGGTGAGTGGCGTGTTAGCCCCCCTGCATGGTATCGAGTTTTTAATAGCATTGAACAAAAAGTATATAAACTGTTGCCCAGCGACCCGCATTGTATAGAGTGTGGCATGCCGATGGCGGGCTTTGGGGGAATGTTACTAAGATTTAATGGATCTTCTCCTTCCAGTTTCAGTTCGATCTTATGCAGCGGGTGCGAGCGCGTTGTGCGAAAGAAGGAGAGCGGTGCTGAGGTTGAGCTTTCGATGCTCTTCGCTGATGTGCGTGACTCGACGCCGTTGGCAGAGCGGACGCCAACAACGGAATACAAGGCTCTGATCCAGCGTTTTTACAAAGAGACCAGCCATGTGCTGATCCATCATCATTCAATGGTCAATCGGCTGATGGGAGACCAAGTCAGTGCGTTGTTTGTGCCCCGTTTTGCTGGTAAGGATCATGCCAGGGTTGCTGTAGTAGCGGCAAAGGCGTTATTAGAAATAACCGGTCATGGAACCCAAGAGGGCGCATGGATTCCGGTTGGGGTCGGTGTACACACAGGCCGGGCTTATGTCGGCGCAGTGGGATCGGCTGATGGCGTGAACGAGATCACAGTTCTGGGGAGTGCGGCGAACCTGTGCGCGCGCCTTTCATCAGTGGCTGCGGCGGGCGAGATCCTTGTCAGCGAGGAATCAGTTGAATTGGCGGGGATGCAGGCTGAAAGTCTGGAAAGACGCGATTTAGACCTTAAGGGAATCAGTGAAAAAGTCCCAGTTCGGGTAATCAAGGTTTGAAAATACGAATTTTGTTCAATTTGTAAATGTGGAGGAAAAGTGGCTAAACCTGCAATTTTTTCGATTGATGATGATCCATCGGTCTTGAGCGCGGTCGAGCGCGACTTGCGAGTACATTACGGTCAGGACTATCGCATTATCCCCATCAACTCTGGTCGGGCTGCACTGGACTACTTGAAGAAAATGAAACAACGCAACGAGACTGTCGCGTTGTTTTTAGTTGATCAGCGCATGCCTGAGATGAACGGTGTGGAATTCCTGGAGCAGGCCATACAGGCGTACCCACAAGCCAAGCGCGTGCTCTTGACCGCCTATGCGGACACCGAAGCAGCCATTGCATCCATCAATGAAGTGGGACTGGATTATTACCTGATGAAGCCCTGGCATCCGCCGGAAGAACGGCTTTACCCGATCCTGGATGAATTGATCGAGGATTGGAAAATGCACGTCCGCTTGCCATACGAAGGCATTCGCATCGCAGGGACACTGTGGTCGCTCCCCAGTCATGAAGTGAAGGATTTCCTGACAAGGCACCAGATTCCCTATCAATGGCTGGACATCGAGAAAGATGCGAACGCTCGACAACTGGTTAAAGATATTGCTTCGGAAATCACCAAACTTCCTGTCATATTCTTTCCTGATGGGGATGTGCTGGTCCAGCCCAGCTTGACTGAACTGGCCGAGAAGGTTGGGCTGCAGACGCGTGCTGAAAAGCCCTTTTATGATATCGTGGTTGTAGGAAGTGGTCCAGCAGGATTGGCCGCTGCGGTATATGCGGGTTCCGAGGGTTACAAATGTGTTGTGATCGAAAAAGCAGCGCCAGGTGGACAGGCGGGCAGCAGCCCGAGGATCGAGAACTATCTTGGTTTCCCCAGCGGGATTTCGGGCGACGATCTCACCCGTCGCGCGGTATCACAGGCCAAACGCTTTGGGGTAGAAATCCTTTCCGCGCAGGAAGCCAAACATGTCTGCGTCAAGGACGCGTATCGTATTGTTCAGCTTGCCGACGGGACGGAGATCTCGTGTCACGCGGTGCTGGTGGCAACGGGCGCATCCTTCCACATCCTGCGCATGCCGGGCGGTGACAAGCTCACAGGCGCGGGCATTTATTACGGCGCGGCCTACACCGAGGCCATGTATTACAAGGACAAGCCCGTCTTTGTAGTGGGCGGTGCGAACTCAGCGGCGCAGGGTGCGCTGTATCTGAGTCGCTTTGCCAGCAAGGTCACAGTACTGATCCGCGGCCCACAGCCTACGGCCTCGAAATATCTGGTCGATGCGCTGGAAGAGAACGAAAAGGTCGAGCTTTTGCTGAACACCGATTTGGTGGAACTCAAAGGCGGGAACACGCTCGAGCAGATCGTCGTCAAGAATTCGGTCACGAATGAACTCCAGACGCTCGACGCGGCAGCCCTGTTTGTGTTCGTGGGTGTGCGTCCGCAGAGCCAATTGGTGGCGAACCTGGTCCAACGCAACGAAAAAGGATACATCTTCACCGGCGCAGACCTGATGGTGGACAACAAACCGCCTCGGGGCTGGACCCTGAACCGGGCTCCGTTTCTGTTCGAGACCAGCGTTCCTGGCATTTTCGCGGCAGGCGATGTGTGCTATGGGACCAATCACCGCGTTGCGTCCGCGGCAGGGGCAGGAACGATTGCTTTTGCAATGATGAAAGAGTATTTGAAATCAGTATAGTTGTATGCTGGTTGAGTAGGCGGTGCTGTCTGCCGTATCGAAACTGGCGAGTTAAATGCAAACACTGGTGTGGTTTCGATACGCCCCTCGAAAAACACTCAGGGCTACTCAACCACCGACAAACTTTTTATGAATCTTCACGACTTGCGCAAATCCCCGCTCTTTGAGGGCCTGTCGGACCAGGAACTGCAGCACCTGATGGATAACGCCAGACCTGTCTCTTTGCGTGCGGGTGAGGTCCTGATGAAGCAGGGTGATCCGGGCGATGCGGCTTATGTTGTACTGAAGGGCGGATTCGAGATCCAGAAGAAAGCGGGGCCATCGGTAATCAAGATCGATGTGCGCGAACAGGGGGAAATCATTGGCGAGATGGCTTTGCTTTCGAATGCGCCGCGTTCTGCCACTGTGGTCGCCATTGCTGACAGCGAAACCTTGTGCATTTCCCAGGAAGCCTTCGAAAATTTACTCTCTACCAGTCCTTCTGCGACGATGGCAGTTTTGCACTGGGTAATGTCGCGTTTGAGCCAGAACGAATCCCTGTTACACCAGCAAGAGAAGATGGCCGCTCTCGGTACGATGAGCGCAGGACTGGCGCATGAGTTGAACAATCCTGCCGCGGCGGCGCAACGAAGCGCGTCCTTGTTGCGAGGCGCGCCAGCCAAATGGTTGAAATTAACGCACCAGTTAGAAATACTGGCCTTCAGGGAGAACCTGTCAGACTGGCTGGATGGATTCATGCAGGAAGCGACGCGACGTTTCGAGAATCCGATAAAAATTGAAACATTGGAAAAGATCGACCTGGTGGACCAACTTCAGGCCTGGCTGGATGCGAACGGGATCGAATCCGCCTGGGAGCTTGCGCCTGCAATGGTCAATTTCGGGTGGAGTCCCGAAACGCTAAAGGAACTGAAGAGCAAGGTGCTTTTCCAGGCTGCTATTCGGTGGCTGGGAATGGGCAGTGTGATCGTGACACAGTTATATGAAATCCAGAATACGACCGAACGAATCTCGCAGATCGTGCGGGCGATGAAGTCATACACATATCTCGACCAGGCGCCATTACTCGAAGTGGATGTGCATGAAGGGTTGGAGAATACGCTTGTCATCATGGAACACAAGTTGAAACAAGGGGTGACGGTCAAGCGCGAATACTCGCAGAACCTGCCGCGTATCGAAGCCTATGCCAGCGAACTGAACCAGGTCTGGACGAATATCATCGATAACGCGGTTGATGCCATGAAAGGTAAAGGCGAGATCATTTTGAGGACATATGAGGAAAGCGATCAGGTTGTGGTCGAGATCGTCGATAACGGGCCGGGTATTCCTAAAGATATTCGTACCAGGATCTTCGAACCGTTCTTTACAACCAAGCCGCCCGGACAAGGGACCGGGCTGGGTCTCCATGTTACTCACGATATTGTTGTCAACCGGCACCATGGTCTGTTGCTGGTTGAGTCGAAACCGGGTGAAACAAAATTCAAAGTTATTCTTCCGAAACGGATCAAAGAAGAGTAGTGGGCAGAGCTATTAAAGCTAATCAAAGGAGAAAATGGATATGGATAGAAATGAAATCATGAAGAATATTTTGTTGTCTACAAAAACAATTGCCAGTGTAGGATTGTCATCCAATATGGAGAAGGTGAGCTACGCTGTTGGCTTATACCTACAAGGTCAGGGGTATCGCGTCATCCCTGTGAATCCGACCGCAGACGAAATTCTTGGTGAAAAATCATATCCTGATCTGGAATCTATTCCAGAGAAAATTGACGTAGTGCAGGTATACCGCCGCCCTGAAGACGTGCCGCCCATTGTCGAGAGTGCGATCAAAATTGGCGCGAAAGTTGTCTGGATGCAGGAAGGGATCGTGAATGAGGAGGCTGCGCAGGCGGCGCGTGAAGCGGGCTTACAAGTGGTGATGGACGCCTGTATGCGCGCCACACACCAGCTTTTGATCAGAAAATAGACAGCTTTTGAGTTAGAGGTTAACTGTACTGGGCGTCATCGCGCTGTGTCGCCTGACGTAAGCGTTCACATAACATACGCATAACCGCCAGGCTGACTTCCGGGCGCTCGCGCAGCAATCCTTCGAAACTCTTCTGATCCAGGCAAAGCAGATGTACATCTCCCGCAGCGACGAGCGATGCGCTGCGTGAGTCGCCGCTGATCACGGACATCTCGCCAACTGTTTCTCCTGTTTTTCGCCGGGCTACTTCCTTATAGTTGTGATTCTCGTTTGTGACCAAAACGCGTACTTCCCCTGAAACGACGACATACATTTCATCCCCCGGTTCATCCTGCTCGAAGATGATTTCACCATCCAGGAAGTGGTGCTCGGTCGTAATAGCAGCGACACGCTTCAAGTCTGCCGGAGGCAGGTCAGCCAGAAGTGGCACGCGTCGGAGCAAAAGGATGCGCTCCATGATCGAGAGAGTGGCAATTGTGTCCATAGGTTCACCAATTTGTAGTTTATGAGCAGCGACTTCGCGGACAAAAGGATCCGCATCTGTTGTCGCCAGATGAGAAAGTATTTTGTTTGCCTTTGCATATGAGGCCGGAGCGAATGCAAAAGCGGCGCAGGCTCGCAGCCAGTTGTCTGCTTCGTGCTCTAATACATCTGCAAGGATTTCATCCAAGCGGCCATTTGTTTGGGTAGTTTCGACCGGTTCCCAGATGTCCAGCATTGGTCGGATAATATTGGCATCCCGGATCGTTTCGAGCGTCTCAAGTGCGTTGGCACGCTGGTTGGGGTTTTGGCTTTGTAAATTGTCCCTTGCGACAGAGATCGTTTCACGATCATTCAATAAACTGAGCGCCTTCAATGCCTTCAGGCTATTGTGACGGGCGTGGTCACGGATAGAATCGGCTAAAAGTTGTAGAGGACCATCTTGCGTGTGCGAGTTAACCGAACGCCAAAGATCGTTATAGCGTAAGGCGCTGGAAATACGCTCTTGCGCATACTTGCGAAGTTGACCCTCGGCCTGGGTTGCTGGCAGGTAAGTAAGTGCCTGCAAGGCGCCATCTTCCGAGGCAGGATCAGCTAATTTTGTCAGAACGCCATCCAACGTCCGCGGGCCGAGGCGAGAAAGTCCCAGCACTGCTCCTTCGCGGACGTTCGGATCGTTGTCTGAGAGGGCGTCCAGCAATACAGGTGTGGCATTAGATTCGCATGAGCCCAGCGCGATGGCTGCGGCGCGGCGAACAGGTGAAGGGGCAAATTGGTCGACCAGTTCGTTTTCTATTAGGGCAAAGGCTTCTTGATCGCCCCACTCAGCTATGGCTTGAATGGCGTAGATGCGGTCATCCTGCTCGCCCAGGACAGACATAGAACGTAACAGGTTCCGCGCCTCGGCGTGCATTCCGAGTCGTAAAAGCCCTACTGCGGCACGGCAACGGACGAGCGCGTCCGAGTCCTTTAACAGTGGTTCCAGGCGGGCTCTCAAGCCATGCGGATATTTAGTCAATGAGCACAGGGTCTCGATTGCCTGGGCGCGTACTTCGGCTTCCGGGTCGTCAAGCCGCGCTGCAACCTCGAGTATCGCTGTGGAAGCTTCCGCACGTGCCAGGGATTTCAACGCGACAACCTTCACTTCGCTTTCAGGATCCTCTAATGTGCTTACCAAAGCATCCTGCGCGCGGGGTACACCCAAGTTGCCGAGGATCTCTGCTGCCGTGCGCCGTACCAGCCGGTCGGAATGCATCATACTCTGTAAGGCCACCTCGATTGTTGTTGCGTCTTGCTGGAACCCGCCAAAGGGCTCTTCCTCAGCCGTAAACAGGGTTGGACGACCGGCGCGCAGCGCATCTACCAGGGCAAGTTTATAAGCGCGACCCGCACGCCAAATGACAAACAGAGTCATCACAGCCGCCACCAGACCAACGATATAGAGTTGCTGGGGAGTGAACGTCTGCTCACCCACGAACAGAATTGCACCCGCAATGAACGTTCCTGCTTTCGAGGGTACGCCTTCAATGAAAACGCGCACCTGTTCGCGCCGTTCAAGAGGCACGGGGTTGAACATGGTTTGCCAGGCGGACGAAGCAATCCCAGTGATCCACAAAGTCTGGATAAAACGGAATGCCACAATCACAATGAAAATCTCATAGACGGCCAGCGTACCAAACCCAACCAGATAAATAACGGGTAATAGCAAAATCATGGGCATGATTCCAAAACGCGCAAATAGCCGGTTTGCCAGGAACAATGATGTCAGGAACGCCGCGCCGGTGCTGAGCGCGTTAAATAGGCCCAAAAATCCGGCCAGCGTATCTTCATTCTCGAATTGGATGGTTGCTGTTTTAGAGAAAGGCAGCGCAATCGAAAAATACAGGACTGAAAACAGTATGGCTGAAACCGAAACAAGGCGCATGAGTTCAGAACGACGGACAAATTGATATCCTTTTTGCATCTCGGCAATGATGCTCGGTTGAGACCGCCGAGCGCGTCGGGGTCGGACCTCCTGCCTGGTGCGCTGGCCGAAGAGTGCTCTCCCTGCTGCAAAGGCAATCAGCATGGTCGCGGCCATGACCAATAACAGGTTCTCGGTGCCGAACCAATTGACCAGCAGCCCGGTACTAAATCCGCCCAGGACAGCGCCAAGGATGCGCCCGGTGTTGAAAAGTGGAAACAAGCGCTTGCTCTGGCGTGTGTCGCATATCATGCTGGCAAGTCCCCAGATAACCAGGTTGATCAGTGAATCCAGCACCGCCATGCCAAGCCACAACAGCGGGTAGATGAGGTTCAATTCTGTGAAAAGCAAAGCCCACCCGCCGACCAGAACCGCTGCCATTACAATCGGCAAAAGCATGTAAAGCCTTTCATGGCGGATGCGGCCCAGTAACGCAGTGATCCCCAGGGTGATAAAAAATGAAAGCACGCCGAGCGCCATGTACATGTATGGCAGGAATTCCACCCCAAAACGCGCAAAGAACAAGGCTTCAACACCCGTATTACCCAGCGTAAAACCAGCAGAAGTGAACAGCATCACGACGATAATAAGCGTCGCCATGCGTTCCTCGCCAGGGTGTATTTTCAGGACTTCAGCGAGGCGTTTCATCTAGTTTTCCAATAAGTGCTTGAGACGTTTCAATTCAATGTTGAGAAACCAGGCTACAAATTTGCTAAATGCGCGTGCCATCCAGCGCAGACGCGGATTTTGCAACTGGTAATAAATCTTGATTCCGGTTTTGCCATCAGGCAGCGCTTCCAGATATGTCGTCTGTAATAGCACGAAGCGCCCGGGCGTGATGCGCATTTCAACCGTGTAGTAATCGAAAGGCCGCCAATCCAGGATGGTTTCCAGCATGTCTCCTATACCGTGGTTGCAATGGTTGACCGCTCCCGGACCAGTGCGCCCACCAGGTCGCAGACGCTTTGTCCAACGCGTATATGACTCCCACCATAAATTGCGCTTTTGCGGGTCGTTCAACCATTCCCAGATAACCGGCGGCGGCGCATCAAACTCGGACCTCAAGCCTGCATCCGCTTTTTCGGGTGATAAAGCCACTCGATTGGTTTTCTGCAACAGCTCATAGCGAGCTTGCAGGTTCAAACCATAGGTCTTGATTGGGCTGCTCGAGAACTCCACGGCTTGAAGGTCGTCAGGTTCCAAGTTTAGCTTTGAGAGAGCCGCTTCGGTGAAGAGCGCGTATCCATGCCAGCCTGCGGAATCGGCCACTGGCTCCTTCCATTCGCGCTTACGGACAAACAACGGTGCATATCCCAACAGGCCGTGGTGATCGTCAATGTTCTGCTCAATATATTCACCAAAATGGACGAAGAATTTCAAATCCAGCGCATTGACGTTCTGGCAGGCTGCGCAGTTGCAGGTATGGTGACGTTTAATGCTGGTCAACCTGTTTTTGAAGGCGACATACGTGTGTTCGATTAATTCAAACAGGGTTTCCCCACGCAAAATGCTTTTTTCAGGCGTAAATGCAAAAACGGCATCACCTTCGATTTGAACCAGAGTCAGGAGCGGGCGTAGCCGGTCGACTAAAAATTCAAGCAAATCGCCGATGATTTCCTGGGCGTGATCGAATTCAGTCCCGGCTACGTAAGCGTTATATCCGGATATATCTGCCAATACCAGGTAGCCGTATTCGGTGCTGTTGTTGGTCATATTCCCCAAATGATCTAAGCGGTTGCTTGGGTGGTATGAGCGCCAATTTCCACATCCATCTCTTGGGCAATCAATTTGGCTATGGCTTGGCAATGAGATAAGAACATCTTGGAAAGCATCATCTTGAGCATTGGGCGGCGTATAAAGCGTGGTAGTTGAGGTGAGATCATCACTACCAGGCAGTGAAGGCGGGTTTCTGTTCCGTTTGAGAGCGGTTCAAGCTTGTAAGTTTGACGCATGTTCGAGTATCCTTCTGTAGCTTCGAACGTGTAGTAATCGAACGGTCGCCAGTCCAAAATGGTTTCCACTAACGATCCCTTTAAATCTTTCCCATGCGCACAATGGTTGCTTGCGCCGGGTCCATTACGCCCACCGGGGCGAGCTCGTGCTGTAAATATGGCTTCGCCTCTTGCCAGCAGGTTTTTCTTTTCAATATCGGTAAGCCAATGCCAGATGACCAGCGGCGGGGCATGAAAATCAAAATTAAACGAGAAATCCGCTTCTTCAGGCGAAACAATAACACGTCTGGCTTCCACGATTGCTTTGTAGCGTGCATGCAAGTTAATGCAATGGATTTGGATTTCCCCAAGGTGTTCGTAGTTTTCAAGTTGTTCGTGCAACCCTTCGGGTTGTAAATTTATGTCCTGAAAGGCTCGATGTGTAAAAAGCACATAAGCGTTCCAGCCAGTATTTTCGGTAATATGATTTTTCATCAGGCGATGAATTAGATTTACATCCGAGCCAACCAGTTCGCGAATGCCAGAAACTTCCTGCACAATGTAATCGCCGTGATGGACAAAAAACTTCAGGTCCAGCGTTGGGATAGCCTTACAGGCATTGCAAGTACAAGTTGTATTTCTTCGAGAAGTCTCACGCTGCCGGCGAAAAGCAACATATGTGTTTTCAATGAGTTCTAAAAGTCTTTCACTATCTGGTGCCTGTGTTTCGGGCACATAGGCGAATACTGCATCCCCCTCCAGTTTTGAGATGGTCAAGAGAGTTTTAAATTCTTTGACGATTGTTTCGAGTAAATCAGTTAGAATTTCGTGAGCATGTTCCAGTTCCACCTTAGCTAAGTAGGAGGTGAAACCAGAGATATCTGCGATGACAAGGTACCCATGCTGGGTCTTTGCATCCATAGTACCATCCCTTTTGATCAAGTTGACAAAGTTTTTGTATTATAACCCAATTATTTAGATGAAAAAACTCATATTCACTAAGCGTCAATTTGGTTGTATCATTAAGGCATGTCGATCAACAGAATAAACTACCAATCTGCTCTGCAAGATTTCAATGAAGCCCGCCTTAAAGCATCCCTGCAGGAAGCGCTTGCGCGGCTGACTGGCAAGCCAAACGAATTACTGTCTTATGATGAAATTGTACAAAAACTGAAACTTCGATCTCGTTCTGATCGTGGTGTTCACGAGATCCCGGTCAAAGCAATTGTTGGCAGTGTAGGTCGTTACACTGACTTCACCCGTACTTTTTTGCCTCGCAGGCCTGAAGACCAGGAACGCTGGGCGCGGGTAAAAGCAGTTATGAATGATCCTGCTGGAACAGGTATGGAACCGATAGAAGTTTACAAAATCGGGGATGTTTATTTTGTGCTGGATGGCAATCACCGTGTTTCGATTGCCCGGCAGGAGGGATTCGAGTTCATTCAAGCTCATGTGGTTGAAGTCAGAACGGACATTCCTGTTACACCCGACATGCAACCAGATGACCTGATCATCAAAGCCGAGTATGCCGAGTTCCTTGAAAAAACTGAGATCAATAGTCTGTTCCCCAATGTGGATTTGAGTGTTACTGTTCCAGGTCAATATGCAAAATTATTGGAACACATTGAAGTCCACCGCTACTTTATGGGCCTGGACTTTAAACGCGACATCCCTTATTCAGAAGCTGTCGCGCATTGGTACGACGCGATCTACCTTCCCTTTATAGAACCCCTGCGTGAACGCGGTATGTTGCGTTGGTTCCCTGACCGCACTGAAACGGATCTTTATTTGTGGGTATCTGAACACCGCGCTGCGCTGGAGAGCGAACTGGGTTGGTCGATTCGACCTGATGTTGCCATAGCGAACCTGGCGGCGGAAGCAAATCCCCGTGCCGATGACGAGGAATCTGCTCCGGGGTCCTGGCGCACTGCCAAGATCTTTGACCGTTATACGGATCGCCTGTTTATGGATATTCTTGTGTCTATGAGCGGATCTAAAGAGGAGTGGCAGGCTCTAGAGCAGGCCATCTTGGTTGCGCAGAAGGAGGCGGCAAACCTTCATGGAATCCATATCGTGCCGCCGAAGGCGAGTTTAAAAAGCCCAGAAGCGCTTGAAATCCAGACACGATTCAATCAGCGTTGCCAGGAAGTTAACCTGCAAGGTAACCTGACTATTGAAAGAGGGGTAGTGTCTAGTCAAATAAGTAAACGGGCATTGTTGGCCGATCTGCTTGTACTCAACGTATCACATCCACCAGAACCTGGCCTGTCCAGCCTTAATTCCGGCTTGCGCTCGATCATTAGGCACTCCGCCCGTCCTATTCTGACCGTATCTGGCAGGACCAGCCCGATGGATAGGGCCTTACTGGCATTCGATGGAAGCATAAAATCGAAGGAGGCTCTTTTTATAGCTGCTTATGTGGCGGAACTCTGGAAAACCAGTCTCACGGTAATGACACTTAGCGGGAATGGCAACGCTTCAGCCTCCGTGCAGGATTATGCTCGCGCCTATCTCGAATTGCACGAAATCGAGGCGGATTACATTCTTACAAATGGTCCAATGGATACTTTTCTGGAAGTCTGCCAGGAACGCGACATTAACCTGATCTTGATGGGAGGGTACAGTGGGACCGCTTTGAAAGAAGTGATTATTGGCAGCCTGGTAAATTATTTACTTCGCGGGTTCAAATATCCTATATTGATTTGTCGCTGATTTTGTTATAACCCTGACAACAATGTGTTTAATATATTGTTGCTGTAAAGAAGTTGTATAATCAATCACAAGCAGTTTACATTTTTGTTAGGGTGTAAGGGATATATTTATGGAAAAACCATTTGCTTTGCTTATTGAGGATGACCGGGACGTTGCAGCTCTTTTTCGACATGTCCTGGATATGGCTGGATACGCGTCTGAGAGTGTTTTGGATGGGAAAGAGGCTATGGATCGCCTTGCCACTTTGAATCCGGATATTGTTTTATTGGACCTGCAATTACCCAACATATCTGGAGTAGAAATCCTGAAGCGGATGCGCGCCGATGAAAGGATGAGGAACATCCCTGTAGTAGTCATAACCGCCTATGCTTATTATGCAAATAGCCTGCCGGTTAAGCCTGATCTGTTTCTGCTCAAACCAGTTGATATACATGACCTGAGTAATTTGATCCAGAAGTTGCGAGCCACAAAAGACGCGATGCAGGATTCACCTTATGATGAAGTGACGCACCTGCATACCTTATCTTTTTTCTCGGTGCGACTGGTGTTCGCGCTGGAGCGTGTCAGGCGGATGGAACTGGAAAGCTTTGGAGTCTTGTTTGCGGACCTGCATCCTTATGCTGAAGCACGACAAAAATTGGACGCCGAAGTCATGAATGCCTTATTGAGTAAGATGGCCGACAGGTTTAAAAGTATTTTACGTCCAACAGATACGATGGCATGGTCGGGAGATGGTTATTTCTTGACTTTATTTGAGGAGTTTCACGGAGATGGCGTCCCTACCGCGATTGCGGATCGAGTGGGGAAAGGATTGAACGACTTCTTGAAACAGCATGAACTTGGGAACGGTTTGCGAGCGCAAGTAGGTGTCTTGAGTTGCGACGATGGTTATGAGAGTGTTCAGGAGATTCTGGACGATATAAATTTTGCCCGGACGCTTGTCCAGAAAAAACCTGACCCCGGGTATTGGATATACTCGCGTGCAGAACTTCAGGAGTTGCGCGATTCTTAAAATGTTTGAACCTTGTAGCTGAACAGTTTGCCAGAGATTTGATTCAAAAAGACTGCCATTGGGCAGTCTTTTTCGTTTGGTTACCAATTACACCCGGGTGTGGTGTTAACTCCGGCTGATTTTCCCACGCGCTTGTACATAGTCACATTGGTGAACGGTTCGCCCAGGATGCCATCATGGATGGCCCACGAGCGCAAACGGATGCTGTTCATCGCCTCGGGGCTGCGGAACGGGTTGCTACCGTTCAAAAGGGCTGCATACTCGCCCCCTTCCGAAAACCCGGCGTGATAGGCTTCCATGCGACGGCGGCCCATCTGGTAGGCCAGCCCATAACGCTCGAAGATGACGGCGTTGTGATAATACAGGGGTTCGACGAAATACATATCGTGTCCCAGGCTGTCGATGAAATTTTCGAAGGATGCAATCGCATCCGACAGCATGCGCAACCCCTTTCGTACCTGACCGGGAGCCAACCCGGTCTCGAGCGCCGACTGCTCGGCCTCCAGATTCCGCATCAGTGTGCCGAACCTGGTTTTACGGCCATCCGGCATCCGGTCGACATCGAAGCGCGGTGAGTCGGGATCGTTCAGGATGTAGAGCAGGACGTGGATCTGTCCGTTCATCGTGTCTGTCAGGTGGCCATACAGAATGGGGTCGGGGAAACGCAACTCGTGAAAGAGCGACATTTCCACATCCGTAGAACCCGGTTCGAAGTCGAATTGTAGAAAAGATTGCAGGCGCATCGAATCGGGATCCGGCAGGTTGAAGTGCTCCAGCAGTTTGCGCGGGATAACCCGGCTGTAGATTTTACGTTTTTCTTCTTCAGGCAGGCGGTTGATCCCGCCGATGGTGGAAGGAGAATTCATAGCAACTCTCTTGGCTAGCGAATCCGCATTTCCCTGGCGGAATCGCGTTCGCGGTCTCGTTTGGCGATCGTTTCACGTTTGTCGTAGGCTTTCTTGCCGCGCGCCAGGGCAATCTCCACTTTGGCGCGCCCATCTTTGAGATAGATGCGCGTGGGGACGATGGTCATGCCCTTCTGGCGGACAGAATCCCATAACTGGCGAATTTCTTTCTTGTGCAGCAGCAGGCGTCGCGGGCGCAGCGGGTCGTGGTTGAAGCGGTTGGCCTGCTCGTAGGGCGAGACGTGCGCGCCCATCAGCCAGGCTTCCTGACCGTCTGTTTGCACGTAGGCCTCCGTCAAGCTGACTTGCCCGGCGCGGATGGATTTGATCTCGCTGCCCTGTAAAGCGACCCCGGCTTCGAAGGTTTCTACCAGGAAGTATTCAAATTTTGCCTTACGATTGGTTGAAACTACTTTAATATTTTCCACGATTCGATATTACCACAAATGCGTCTACTGAAAAAATGTAATCTCACCGCGAAGGAGCGAAGGTCGCGAAGGATTCTTGAAAAGTGCGAAGGAAATCTTCAAGATTTATCACTCACTCCTTTGAAATCTTTACGAATTTCTTCGCGATCTTCGCGGTGAAAAGGGTTTTTGCAGTGGAGTCACAAGTGATTTATCCCCACTTCAAGATTGCCATGCCGGAGAGGAAGCGCAGCAGCGCAATCAGGATCAGCGCAGCCGCCAAACCAAGCGCGTTTGAGATGAGCGGGCCGGTCAATGAACCGATCAGAACGGATGTGTTCAAGATGACATAGTACCAGGCCAGATGGGCTGGCCGGTCCTGGATGGGGATCTCTTCCAGCAAGTAGTTGGCATAGGAGCCGATCAATATGCCATAATTCAGCCCGCCCAGGATGGATGTCCAGTAAAAGTCAACCTGATTTCTCGAGAGCGCCAGCAGGAGCGGGTAAATAGCCAGCCCGGCCACGCTGATCCCGGTGACTGTTTTATGCCCGAAATTGCGCACCAGTTCGTTGAGTCGCGTCGAGCCCAGCAGGACGGTCAGGTAGAAAAGCGCGGTGCCGATGCCGATCTGGTCGTCGGTCAGGTGCAATTGGCGTACTTGGTAGAGCGGGAAGAGCGGCACGGCCAGATACTGCGTCAGGTGAAAACCGAGGAAGACCAACAAGGTGCTACGATAGGGCGTTTTCCAGATGTCGAAACGGATGGCGGTCTGGAGCTGTTGCCGGGGAGATAAAGCCCGTTTTATGGCAGCAGGCTGCGGCCTGGGTGGAAGCGGGGAGTCCCTCGTTTGCAGGGGTTTGATGAAGTAGAGGTGCAGGCTGCTCATCGCCGCCCCAAGGAACCCGATCCCGAAGATGATCTGATAGCCCGCGGGGAAAGGCAGGTTTTCCAGCAGGTAGCCGCTGCCCAGCGATGAGAGCATAAAGGCGATGGCAAAGGCCACGTTGCGCACGCCGGCCACGTGGGCGCGCCACTGTGCTGGGACGGAGGCCGCGAACAGCGCATTAAAACCGACCGAGAGCGGTGTGAGCGGGATGGCCATGACTAGAGCGATGACGATCAACGCCCAGACCTGGGCCTGCTCGCCGAACAACCAGGGCAGTGGTATCCACAGCAGGTATCCCAGGCGGTACCAGATGGAAGCGCGGAAGACGGCTTTATTGATATTCTGGCTTTCGAGCCAGCGCCCGGCCGGGATGGCCAGGGCCAGGCTGACGGCGGCGGCCATGGAACTCAGCAGGCCGATTTGCAACCCCGTCGCTCCCAGGCGCGTTGCGTACACGCTCAGGAAATTGATCGCTGAACCGCTGAGGATGCCAAACCAGCCGATATCCAGATAAAGATGGGTGAAGTTTGGACGGTATTCGCCTGGAATGGTGGGCGGGAAGAAAAAGCGACGGATGGAATACACGCGCGCGATTATACTCCCATCAAGACCTATTGACAGCCGTACAAATAGATGCTAACATGTACGGCAGGAGAATTGAGATGCAGAACACAAAATTGACTGTGCGCGTCTCGCGCGATTTACTCGAAAACGTCAAGCGCTACGCTCAACAGCACAATACAACTTTGACGGCCTTGATCGAAGCCTATCTTCGTCGCATTCCGGCCCAGGAGCCGTTCGAGGACGCCCCGATTGTCCGCCGGTTGAGCGGCACTTTATCACAGGATGTCACCATCCAGGATCATAAAGAACACCTGGCAGAGAAATATGGCAGATAGCCCGATCGTTCTGATCGACATCAATATCCTGCTGGATGTCCTTCAAATGCGGGAACCGTTTTACGAAGCCTCCGCGCGGTTATTAGCTTTGGCTGAGGCCGGACGGATAAAGGGATATATCGCCGCCCATAGCATCACCACCTTGTTTTATTTGATCCAGAAAGATAAGTCTTCAGCCCAGGCCCGTGCAGACATCACGAGTTTGTTGCAGTTCTTGGAAATTGCCCCCGTTGACCAAAGCACAATCGAACAGGCGCTAAATCTTGACTATCACGATTTTGAGGATGCGGTCCAGATGATCTCTGCGTTGCAGTGCAAGGCGGAGTTTTTGATTACCCGGAACGTTGGGGATTACCAGCCTGCCTTGCTTCCGGTCATTCAACCTGTGGATTTTCTGGGCACGATATAGACTCTCCCTGGATATGACGTTGTTGAAGGGGTAGATTGTTTGCAAAAAGTGCGTCGCATATCATCCCCGAAGGGGGTCTGGTTTGACGGATTTGGTTCGGATTGGAGTTTGACTCCGTTTAGTGGACTTACCTGTCGGGAAGGTGCGACGCACTTATGCGCCCCAAAAACAAAAGCCCTCGCGAGGATGGCTTTGCTGTGGAAACCTGACGGTCAATCATGGGCGCAGATCAGAAACCATGCGCTAGCGAGGAGCGGTCAGTCTCACTACTCGATGATTTCTACTACCTCGCCTGAAACTGCATCAACGACAATATAAAGTACACCTTCGGGTCTCAAATACGACACTCGCCATACTACCAAGCTGCTCTCAGGTATCCCTTTTTGATGCTCAAGAAAAAGCTTAATCTCAACACCACTATATTTGCTCATATATTCATTTCCTCCTTGTCCTTGCGCAATTTTTAGTGCTTCAATTCCATCGAGTGCCCAATCCTTTTCTTCAATTTCCCGTCGATCCCCTGAACCACTTCGGACGATCTTACTCTCAACTGGCGATCCTTCAACAAAGAAGACCAATAACGCTTCATTATGTAGATCAACCGAGTAAAAAATGAAGGACAACCACAATTTATGAGGCATTCCATCTTCCGACCTCACAGTTAAATCAGCAAATTGGAGGTAAGCATCCGCCTGCCATTCCTGCGCAATTGCCAGTGCTTCATCATAGTATCCCTTGGCCGAAAGTGCCTGAAACCTGCTCATGTTTACTGAACTCATTTCAGTACTTGGCATTCCTATTGTGCTACACCCCCACAACGATAAGAGCACTGTCAGCAATCGTGCGATTAGCAAGAATAATGAGCTAGGACATGAACTCATCCGATTAAAGCGCTGCATATGCTTTCTCCTTGACTTCCAGAATTACGAGGCGGCTTCGTTAACAATTCTTGCACAGTTATGGTATTGTGCCAATCCCGACCTAATACTCTTTTTTCGTTCACGTTTCACGGGTCATTAACTTTTAAGCTCCAATCCCCAGCGTATACAGCACCCATAACCCGCCGAAATAGACCAGCATCAGCAACAACGCATCCACTTCGATAAAGAACAGGCGGCGTTCCAGGCGCGCCAGGTTGCCGAGCAGCCCCAGGGCGGTCAGGATCAGGCCGAGCATCCCGGCGACGGCGAAATTGCGGTCGATTGCGCCGATGAAGCGCCCGGAGGTCAGGAAAACATCTGTCAGCCCCAACGCGAACATGTTGAAGACGTTGGAACCAAACAGGTTGCCAACGGCCAGGTCGTAGGCTCCCATGCGAGTGGCGGCGATAGTAGTGGCCATTTCCGGTAGCGAGGTGACCATCCCAACCAGCACGATACCCACAAAGCCGGTACCCAAGCAGTGATCTCGGCGATGCGTGCGCTGGATGAAACCAGCAGCGGCGCAACTGCCACGAGGATGGCGGTGGCAATGCTAAAGCCGAGCAGCGCTTTCCATAGCGGAGGCAGCTTTGGGTCCAGATCCGCTGCGCTGGGAGGAGGGGGAGGGTTGTTCCCTTGCAACAGTCGGATGCCGCCCAGGTAGACAACTATCAGCAGCAGGCTGTCCAATCCCACCCAGCCGATTTTCCAATCCTGGTTGATGTCGATGAAAAAGACGCCCATCCCGATCAGCAGGATGGCCAGCCCGGCGGTCAGGGCATGTTTCATGGCGACCTGGCGCAGGATTCGTGCATTCTGGTTGGTCAGGTCAAGAATGGCCAGCATGAACATGTTGAACATGTTGGACCCGAATAAGTTGCCCGCCGCGAGATTGGGGACATTTTGGTCGAGGGAGTTGATGGTGGTCAACAATTCGGGCAGGGAAGTGGCTCCGGCCAACAGCAACGTGCCCACGAACATGCCGCCCAGTCTGGTGCGGATGGCGATCACGTCGCTGTATTTGGCGAGCTGCATGGCCGTGAAGACCAGGATCGTGGAGGCAACGATGAATTGCAGCCAGACCATCATTTCTCCGTTTCTTCGTTGCCAGGCAGGCCTTTGATGATTTCAATTGGCCAGGACACAAGAATGCCGGTGTTGGGTCCATCCAGGTCCCCGACAATTGACTCAGCGGCCTCCAGCGCCTTTTGTACGATGGCGCGGTTTTCGACCACTACGAACAGAGTCATGTGGTTTTCCAGACGCGCCCCGCCAGCCAGGGAAGCAAAATCGAAACGTGCGCCAAGCATGGATTGCTGGATGCGGCGGCGTTGCCAGCCGGTGCTTTCCATGATGGTGACACCGCGCACGCCGATGTCGGCCCAGGCGGTCAGGACTTCATCGAGGCGGTCGGGATCATCCAGGACAAAGAGCAATGCGTACACAAAAGACCTTCCTTTTCAAAATGTGGTTCGATGCTTATAGCGAGTTGAGTATAATTATATCCGTATGGAAATCACTCTTGCGCTTGGCGGTGGTGGGGCCAAAGGAAATTCCCACATTGGCGTGTTGCGCCGTTTGGAAAAAGAAGGCTTCAAGATCCGTGCCCTGGCCGGGACCAGCTTCGGCGGTATTGTGGCCGTCATGTATGCTGCCGGATATGCCCCGGACGAAATCGAAGAAATTTTCGCCAAAGTAGATCAGACGCGTTTATACGGCCGCTTGCCTGAAGAAAAACCATCTTTGTTGGGTTTAGCGGGCGTTCGGAAATGGTTGGATGAAGTGTTGCCTGGGCGCACTTTTTCGGACTTGAAGATTCCTTGCGCTGTGATCGCAGTCGATCTCAATTGTGGCTGTGAAGTCATTTTGGATGACGGGCCTGTGAAAGATGCCCTGCTGGCTACTATTGCGGTTCCCGGCATTTTCCCTGCCTGTCCCTGGCATGAGTGGGAGTTGGTCGACGGCGGTGTGCTCAACCCGGTCCCGGTTTCGGTAGCGCGTTCGCTGGCGCCGTCGTTACCGGTGGTTGCTGTAACCCTGCTTGCTCCTATGGGGGAGCCCGCTCGTTCTATAGGCATGTCTGTCCCCAGTGGCTTGCCAAAACCGATCCTCGACCGCCTGGCGCACTTTCGCTATGCCCAGGCCTTTGATGTATTCATGCGCTCCGTGGACGTAGGGAACCGCGCCATGGCAGAATACCGGCTGGCGGTCGATAAGCCGGATGTCATCATCCGCCCCGAAGTATTCGACATCGAATTGCTAAAGCGGGTTGACGTCCGGGAAGTGGCGCGACGGGGGGATAAGGCCGTGGAAGCTGTTTTACCGGAACTCAGGCAAATGGTCTCATGGACGCGTCGCCTGCGTCGCAGCCTGTTCGGGGGTGCTCATGAGCCGTGATCTGCGAGCTTATGCCCGCAATACCAACGTCCGCCTGGCGGTGGGCGCATTTTTCCTGCTCTTTGTGATTGGCGTAGGATTGATATACCTGGTCTATGGCCGGGAAGCTGCGCTATTGGGTTTCTTTTGCCTGCTGGCTGCCATGCTCCCGGTTGTGCTTACTCTTTTGTTCCTGTTCATCACAGATTGGATTGTGAAACGTGCCGGACGTGATTAACACCCATCAAATGACCTACAACGGCTGGACCATGCGCGTGCGCCATGCTGCGCAGGAACCGCCCCGTTTTTTGCTCCTGTTACACGGCTGGACAGGCGATGAGAATTCCATGTGGATTTTTACGCGCAAACTCCCTGCTGATTTTTGGATTGCTGCCCCGCGT
Organism: Anaerolineales bacterium; assembly: GCA_016928525.1. Next base: position 43,213 of record JAFGKO010000104.1, read on the forward strand.
GGACCGCATGCCGCCAGGGAGGGCGGTTATTCCTGGCGCGCGCTTCCCTCCGCTCAGTCCGGAGACTGGGGCCTGCCCACGTTATCTGACCTTAAGCCCGCCGCCGAGGGCCTGGTCCGCCTGGTGGACGAGGTGTCCGTTTCGATTGGCGTGGACGCAACCCAATTCGACGTGGCCGGTTTCAGTCAGGGTGGTGCATTGACCAATGTGCTCTCCCTGCTCTACCCGCAGCGCGTCCGTAAGGCGGCGGTGCTAGCCGGTTTCATGCCCGGCGGCGTGGATGACCTGCTTGAGCGGCACACACTGGCCGGAAAGCAAATTTTTGTTGCGCATGGCACACAGGATAACCTTGTCCCTGTGGAACGGGCCCGGGAATCGATTGAGCTGCTCGAGCGGGCCGGAGCGCAAGTGATATTTTGCGAAGCCGAAGTGGGGCACAAAGTCAGCGCGGATTGCTTACGCGGCCTGGAAACCTTCTTTAAATCGTAAAACAAATCGTAAGACGCCAGCATCTAGCCTGCTCTAAATTAACACTTACTCATAGATGCGTTGACGCTGAGGATGTTTGAGATTATCCTTATCCGATATCAGGTATTGGAAGATTAGAATGACACATGCTGTATCTCGCCGCGATTTCCTAAAATTGGCTGGTATGGGGTTGGGAGCAATGGCCTTAAATCCCTTTGAACGTTTTTCGACATCCGCACCGCCTTTTACGCAGTCTCCGACCGGGGAACGATTAGGAAGGGTGAGTGTCTATCCGGATTGGTATTATACGGAGATTAAATCAAAGCCAACCGCCTACTCTGCTACTGTCCGCAGGATCGATGATGATGCTGTGATCGAATGGGTACGTGAAGTGATCGGCACCGATGCTTTTTCGGTTGATACTCTGGTTGCACAGGGTCCCAGCAAGACCTGGGTGGAAACTCCCGAAGGATACATTTATCAGCCGCATTTGCAGCCGGTACGGAATTTGCCCAATACTCCTATGGCAGCCATGCCCGAAGGAAAAACGGGGTTCTGGGCGGAAGTGACTGCTCCACATGTAGATTTGAATATTGACAATCCGCCGTTCCGCACACCCAGTTTCAAGTATATTAACGAGACGGGAGGGGTACCGCGCCTGTATTACAGCCAGGTGGTCTGGATCGACCAGATCCGCACCGATGAAACCGGGCGCATTTTGTACCGCTGGAACGAGGATTTTGGCCGCGGTTACGGCTATGGCGATATTTTCTGGGTGGATGGCGCCGCCTTGCGCATGATCACGGAGGAAGAAGTGGCCCCTATCAGCCCGGATATCGACCCTGCCCAGAAAGTGATCGTGGCAGATTCGTTCTACCAAACACTCTCTTGCTACGAGGGCAATTCCGAGGTCTATTTTTGCAAGATGTCCAGCGGCTATGGAGATTTTGCCACTCCGGTCGGGACACTTGCAGTCTGGCGCAAGATGCCTTCCATTCACATGTCTGCCAACACGGCCTCGGACAGCGGCTATGATACCGCTGCGGTGGCCTGGCCGACGTTCATCAGCGGCGAAGGCGTCGCAATCCATGCCGCTTTCTGGCATAATTACTTTGGCACGCGCCGTTCGCATGGTTGCATCAACGTGCGCCCGGAAGACGCGAAATGGATTTTCCGCTGGACGACCCCGTATGTTTCACTCGAACAAACAGAAGTCAAGATGGAATGGCCCAACGTTGGTACGCAGGTTATTGTTAGAGAATCAAAGTTTTAAGAAAGGGTACGCTGGATGGATTTTACAAATGTAACTCTCGGTCTGGCTTTTTTGGCTGGTCTGGCTTCTTTTCTTTCCCCGTGTGTTTTCTCTTTGGTACCCGCCTATGTCGGTTATCTGGGTGGTCGCGCTGCTGGAGGTGAAGTGGCTGCGGGCGGAAATCGCTGGACGACATTTGCACATGGCCTGGCCTTTGTGCTAGGTTTCAGCTTTGTCTTTGTGTTATTGGGTGTTGCCACGTCCGCATTTGGCAGCCTGCTGTATGACCTGCGCTTCATCCTGGCGAAAGTCGGCGGGGTGGTGGTGGTCATATTCGGTTTGCACATGATCGGGGTATACCGCATCCCGTTCCTGGAATACGACACCCGTGTACAGGAGTTGCCCGACCCAAAATGGGGCTACCTTTCTTCGGCCTTGCTGGGTGTGTTCTTCTCAGCGGGCTGGTCTCCCTGTGTGGGACCCGTATTGGGCGCTATCCTGACGCTGGCGTTGAACGGCGGTTCGGTTTCGCAGGGCGCATCCCTGCTGTCAGCTTATTCCGCCGGGCTGGCCATCCCGTTCCTCATCGCCGCGTTAGGCGTTGGCTGGGTGACCACAACCCTGCGCAAATATGGCAAGGTCATGCGCTACGTGGAGATTGCCATGGGGGTCATACTGGTCATCATCGGGATTATGCTCTTTTCCGGAACCTTCGAACGCCTGGCGCAGTACGGAATTTGGGTAGATTTTGGTTTATAGAAGTTTTCCGTTGGTCGAGTAGCTCAGAGCGGAGTATAACGAAGTCGAAGAGCGTATCGAGACCAACGATATTACACCATTTGAAACAGTGGTCTCGATACGCCTTTCGCAACGAACGCTCAAGGCTACTCGACCATCGGTGACTAATTGATATCGGATAATTGATGCTTACCGTTACATTGTATATGCGCGAGGAATGCCACCTGTGCGAACAGGCCAGAGCAGACCTGGAGGCATTGCAAGAGCAATACCCGCACCGGCTGGTGGAAGTGGATATCGATTCAGACCCGGCCTTGCAGCGTGCCTATTTGGTTGAAATCCCGGTGATTGAAGTTGGTCCATATCGCATCAAGGCTCCCTTTGATCGACAAAAATTGATGATCACCCTCGGCGCGGCCAGCGACCGTCGTGATCAACTGGAAGAGATCGGTGGCGAGGACTATCAGGCGCGCCTCAAACGCGGACAGTCGATCAGCGGCGCCGATAGGGCCATGTTCTGGATTTCCAGGCATTACCTGGCAATCTTGAACTTTGTTATGTTACTTTATGTTGGGTTACCGTTTCTTGCGCCGACCCTGATGGAATACGGTGCGCCTGCTCCTGCCAGGCTGATCTACACGATCTACAGTCCGCTCTGTCACCAGTTTGGGTTCCGGTCGTTCTTCCTATATGGGGAGCAGGCCTATTATCCGTTAGAAGAAGCGGGGGTGAATTTGATCGATTTCGAGACAGCGACCGGTATCACCGGCCTGCATGATCCCAATGATTTTTCCCGTCTGCAAGCGCGACAGTATGTGGGCAACGATGTGGTCGGGTATAAGGTTGCGCTCTGTGAGCGGGACGTGGCGATCTACGCCGCCATTCTGTTTTTCGGCCTGCTCTTCGGCCTGACGGGTCGTCGCTTCCCGCAGTTGCACTGGTCGCTCTGGATCTTGCTCGGGCTTGGCCCGGTTGGCCTGGACGGTTTTTCGCAATTGTTCAGCCAGTTTGCCTGGCGGCCCCTGGCGACGCTCTTGCCTTATCGTGAAAGTACGCCCTTCCTGCGCGTGCTGACCGGTTCCATGTTTGGTTTTTTTACTGCCTGGTTTGCCTATCCCAACATCGAAGAGTCCATGCAGGAAACACGACAATTCTTCATCAAGAAATTTGCACAGGTTAAGGCTTTAGCAGGATAAGTCCATGCCCTTCTCCCAGCAAAATGGTCTGCGTTACTACGCATTTGAAATATTTCCTGAGAATATCGTCCAGGCGGTCTTTACCCGGCAGGGAGGCGTCAGCCCGCGTCCCTGGGATTCACTCAACGTGGGTGGCGCAATTGGCGATGATATCACTCACGTGCGCGAGAACCGCATTCGCTCTTTCCGTGCTTTGGGGCGCGTGCCTGAGTCCATTCACGATGTCTGGCAGGTGCACAGCGCGGACGTGATCTACGCCGACGTACCCCGCCCGCTGGATACGCCGTATCAGAAAGCTGACATCCTCCTGACAGACAATCCGCAGGTGACGCTCTTCATGCGTTTTGCGGATTGTACGCCCATCCTGCTGTACGATCCCAAAAGGGAGGCTCTTGGGATCGTCCACTCTGGCTGGCTGGGGACGGTGCGCGGCGCGGCGCGAACAGCAGTGCAGGCCATGCAGGAGCGCTACGCGTCGAACCCGGCGGATATCCTGGCTGCTATCGGGCCTGCCATCGGCCCGGACCATTACGAAGTTGGCGAGGATGTGATCTCCCAGGTGAAAGATGCCTTTGGAGCGGATGGTGAGTCCCTGCTGAAAGCGCAGGGCGTTAGCGTCCATTTTGACCTGTGGAAAGCCAACCGGTTCTTGCTCGAAAGAGCCGGTGTCACGCAAATTGAGACCGCGGGCATCTGCACGGCCTGTCATCCTGATGATTGGTTCTCGTATCGTGGCGAGAAAGGCAAGACGGGACGATTTGGTGCGCTGATTGCATTGAAGAACTAAACACTCACCAATACATCGTGTAAAATATCAGGGATGGAAACGCTCGTTACACAAATCCGCGAACGATATCAAGCTACTCTTGACCGTATTGCTATTGCAGCCAGAATCAGTGATCGCGAATCCGAATCTGTGCGGCTGGTGGTAGTCACAAAAGCGCAGCCGCTCGAAGTGGTGCAGGCGGCTGTGCAGGCGGGAGCGCGAATTCTAGGCGAAAACTACCCTGAAGAAAGTGTAAGTAAAGTGTTAGCTGTTGAGCCTGAAATTGGTGTAGAATGGCATATGATCGGTCACGTGCAGAGCCGCAAGGCTCGTTTGGTGATCGAGCACTTTGACCTTTTACAATCCCTGGATAGCCTGAAACTGGCAGAACGTCTCAATCGGATGGCGCTGGAAGCCGGACGCGTCCTGCCAGTTATGCTGGAATTCAACGTTGGCGGCGAAGTGAGCAAATTTGGCTGGACTGCCGCGCATGAGACGGACTGGCCTGCGCTCTATCCGGAGGTCGAATCGATTTTGGGATTGGAGAATCTCGAAATCCGCGGGCTGATGACTATGCCGCCGCTGGAAACCGATCCCGAAGATGCACGCGTTTATTTCCGGACCCTGCGCCTGCTGCGCGACCATCTGGCTGTCCGCTACCCACAGGCAGGCTGGCGCGAACTCTCGATGGGCACCAGCGCCGATTACGAAGTGGCTGTCCAGGAAGGCGCGACCCTCGTCCGAATTGGAACGGCAATTGTAGGCTCCCGCCCCGCTCGCTAAGGAGATAAATGGCAATTTCGATTTTGGTGCGTCTGATCAATATCCTTTCCCAGTTTCTTATCCTTTTGGTAATTGTCAAGGTAATCCTATCCTATTTTATGGATCCTTATCATCCGTTAAGACGAACGCTGGATAATCTGGTGGAGCCGCTGCTGGCTCCTATCCGCAGGGTGGTGCCCCTGATAGGGATGTTTGATTTCAGCCCTTTAATCCTGATTATTCTGGTGCAGGTATTGTCTTCTGTGTTGATCTCATTTTTATACACTTTGAGGTGATTATGGCCGATAGAAGTTTCCGACTCCATGATGGGAAAAAAGGCGCCGCGCTGGCTGTACGCGTGACGCCGCGTGCGAGTAAGAACCAGATTGTTGGCGCTTTGAGCGATGGCACCATCAAAATCCGCATTACCGCTGCGCCTAACGAAGGACAGGCCAACGAGGAACTGGTGAAATTTTTGTCGGACGTGTTAGGCGTTGCCAAATCGCGTATTGAAATCGTAGCTGGGGAAGCAGGCAGGGACAAGTTGATCTCTATCCTGGATCTGGATGCCGAGACGGTTCATAAGAAGATTGTCGAACATATCGAATAACGATATCTTCCCAATAAAACGTGAGGGGTAACCCCACCTCCCCTTCTTTTTGGAAAAGTACGAATACTGGATGAAAAAACTGGCTGCAACGCGGCCAGTTTTTAGCAACAAACTTCCAGCGGGCTTCGAACGAAGGTCAGAGCCTCGATCCGAATCTGCGGGGTATTCTTTCAATTAGCTGACCGGGCTGTACAACGTCCGGTAGATCGTGTAAATCTCGTAGATGAAACGGATATAATCGCGCGTCTCTTGAAAGCGGATAACTTCCAGCAACAGGTCCTGATCGTCTCCCGCCAGTTCCTTCCAGATAGAGGCGTTGCCTGGACCGGCGTTATAAGCTGCCAGCGCGGCGTACAAATCGCCATCCAGTGAGTCTCGATTGGAACCAAGGTACTTTGATCCCAGGCGAATACTGACATATGGGCGGTATAAGTCTTCGGGATCGAAATCCACCGGCCAGCCCATCGATTTGGCAATGCTCGCGCCTGTGCTGGGGATAATTTGCATCAGACCACGCGCTCCCGCAGTTGAACGGACAAAGCCTTCGAAGAGGCTTTCCTGCCGAACAACACTGAATAGGAAGAGTGGGTGCAAACCGTACGTTTCGGCATCCGGGACGATCAAATCGGCGTAATACGTTCCATAACGAACATAATTGAAGTAAGGCGGCGCGCTTAGC
>JAFGKO010000105.1 GCA_016928525.1 Anaerolineales bacterium
AGTTCGGGCACTCGACGCCGGAGCCGATGACTACCTGACCAAGCCGTTCGGTGCGGACGAGCTGCTGGCCCGCATCAGGGTGTCGCTGCGGCACCTGGCCAGGCAGGAATCCGGACAAGAGGATGTCATCTTCAATACAGGCAAACTCAGGGTGGATTTCAGCAAGCGCCAGGTCTTCCGGAATGGTGAAGAGGTTCATCTCACTCCTATCGAATATAGTTTGCTCTCCATCCTGATCCGCCATTCCGACAAGGTGGTGACTCACGCGCAACTGCTGCGGGAAGTCTGGGGGCCGCGTCAGGCCAACCAGGTGCAGTACCTGCGGGTCTACATGGCCCAGTTGCGGCAAAAGCTCGAAGATGACCCGGCCCGGCCCGTCTATTTCATCAACGAACCCGGGATTGGTTACCGCTTCAGGTCGTCGGATTAACCCTGCAGGAGAAGACAGAATGCAAAAGGTGAAGGAGGTGGCTCCATGAGACCTACTATTATGGCTGCGTTGGTCTGTGCGCTATTGATCCTGATTGGATGTCAAGACAGTAGCGTCGAGCGAGGAGCATGGGTGCCCGCGCTTGAGGACACAGGCTTTTCTCATCTCAAATCGGCTGGAGACAGACTGCAAGCCTCATTGTCGGAGCTCCAGTCGGATCTGAACCAGGGAAAGATAGAAAATGCTCGCCAAGAGATCGAGAAGGCCCAGATACATATCCGTGCCCTGGTTTATTACGACATCCCGATCACCGAGATTCGTCAACTGGTTTATGACGCCGGCCGACTTCACGCTCTTAATCGTCAGGATGCGACGATTGAACATCTGAACCGGGCGGACCATCTGTTGGGCGAGATAGATGCCCACGGCAATTCATCGCTGCACCAGGCGCTGCAGGAACCTCGGGTCATGATCGAAAAGCTTCGCGAAACCCTGGAGCAGGAACATCAGACCACCTCGACCAAGTATCTTGTGGAGTTATCTCATTTGGCTGCCGCACAATTCAGCGACCTCGGCCACAAGGTCAACATGATGGCAATTAAGGGGGATCTCATCCTCTCCGGGGTTGAATTTAACCAAACGAAACAGGATTCCAAGTAGGCATGAACTCATCTCGTGCAATCAAAAGAATCAAAAACCTCTCGCCAGCCCAGGCGCTGATTTTCTATTACGCTGGCGCCATTCTGCTCGGTACCCTGCTGCTGGCCACGCCATGGGCGGCCCATGGTGAGCCGCTTTCTTTTCTCGACGCCCTGTTTACCGCTACTTCGGCCCAGTGCGTCACCGGTCTGATCGTAGTGGATACCGGGACTAAACTGACTCTCTTTGGACAATGCGTGGTTCTGGCCCTGATCCAGGTCGGCGGTCTGGGGATCATGACCTTCTCGGTCTACCTGTTTATCTACCTTAAAGTCGGAGTCAGCGCCCGGGGCCGTTGGATTATCCACGAGACCCTGATGCACACCCCGGTTAGTTCCTGGCGCGACTTGATTCGGGGGATATTTCTCATGACTATGGTCATCGAGGCGGCCGGGGCGTTGCTGCTTGCCTTCGCCTTTGTCCCGGTCCTTGGTTTCTGGGAGGGGATCTACAGTGCCCTTTTTCATTCCATTTCGGCGTTTTGCAATGCCGGATTCTCCCTGTTTACCGACAGCCTGATCGGATTCCGTGACAACCCGTTGGTCAACCTGACGGTCATGGGGCTGATCATTCTTGGCGGGATCGGCTTTCTGGTGATCCGGGAATTGATCCAGGTTGGGGTGGTCCGCGCCAAGAAACGTTCCCAGCGACCGAAACTCTCTTTGCATACCAAAATCGTGCTGGTCGCCAGTTCTTTTCTGGTCGTCTATGGCACGGTGATGATCGGCTGGCTGGAGAGCGGGAATTCCCTGGCCGGCATGCCGTTTATGGAGGGCTTTTGGACCGCTATGTTTCAATCGGTAACGGCCCGCACGGCTGGGTTCAACACCATCGATTTGAACGCCTTTCGAGCGCCCACTGTTTTCCTGGTCATCTTTCTGATGTTTGTCGGGGCGTCCCCGGGGTCGGCCGGCGGAGGTGTCAAAACCACCAGCATGGCGCTGTTCTTCGCGATTTTCTATAACCGGCTCAGGGGTAACCAGCACACCAGCCTCTTCCGCCGCACCATCCCGGATGAAGTGATCACCAAGGCGTTGGCCCTGGTGCTGCTTGCCATCATCCTGATTGCGCTGGCTTTGTTCGGGCTGATGATCGTGCAGACGCCTGATACAGCCCATGAAAACACGCGGGAATTTCTGGGTTACACCTTCGAGGCGTTTTCCGCTTTCGGAACCGTCGGGCTGTCGATTGGGGCGACGGCCAAACTGAATTCCCTCGGCAAGCTCATCATCATCGTGCTGATGTTTATCGGCAGGGTGGGACTTCTGACGTTGGCTTTCGCTATCGCCGGACGTACCCGGCGTCATGCCCCGCGCTACGCCGAAGAAAACATCATGATCGGATAACAGGAGAAACATCTATGAAAAAGAAATTTTGCGTCATCGGTTTGGGAAATTTTGGTTCGCACATCGTGTCCACCCTGTACGATGAAGGGCATGAGGTGACCGCCATCGACACCGACAAAGACAAGGTTCAGGCCGTCAAGGATATCTGTGACTACGCGATTCTGGGGGACGCCGCCAACAAGGAATTTCTGGCATCTCAGGGGGTACAGGAGATGGAAGCCGTCGTGGTTTCAACCGGCGAGCATTCCCATTTGTCGACCCTGATGATCCTTTATTTGAAAGAACTGAAAGTGCCACGCATTGTGGTCAAGGCAATTAGCGAAGACCATGGGCGCATTCTCGATAGGGTGGGTGCGACAGATGTCATCTATCCAGAAAAAGACATGGCGATTCGCGTTGCTCGAAACTTGTCGAGTCCCAATGTCCTGGAATTTATCCCGCTTGCGGAGGAGTACTCATTATCGGAAACCGCGCCACCAAAACACTTCATGGGGAAAACCCTCATTGAGCTTGATCTCCGGAAAAAATTCCATCTGACCATCATTGCTATCAAAGATGTCCTGACCGATCAGTTTATCCCAGCGCCGCCGCCTACCTACAAAATCAAGGACAGCGATATCCTGATCATTCTGGGGAAAACAGACGATATCGATAAAGCACTGGAAGCTAAAAAGTAGACGAATTGAGAGGTGTCCGCGTGAAAACTTTATTGCTGCTCGTTATCACAGTGCTGGTCTTGGGTGGCTGCTCGCAAAGAGAGCAGAGCCAGCCTGATCCACCGGAGAATAAACGGTTCAAGGCTTTGGAGAAATTTGAATTCCTTGGCAATAAAGCCCAGGTGGTTGTGGATAGCGAAACGGGAATCAAATACCTCTATATCTGGGAGGGGGGCTCCAATGGTGGCCCGGCGATCACCCGACTTTGGAAGAAAAACGACGACGAAATCCCCAAATAGGCGTGTCTTCTAGGGCGATATGCGACGAATATGTCGACCATGGTCAACCGGACTTGATTGATTTAAGAAACAAGGTAAATTGCCATCAAAACCGTCAGAAGTTCTTTGAAAACTGTGGGCAACGTTTAACAATGTGAGAAAAGGGAGCAAGAGAGATCTCTGAGGGCTATGTCATTGAAAGAGTTGCGACCGGGGAGCCATTAATACATGAGGCCGATTTCTTCAATGAGATCGGCCTCTTTTGGTTTTATCATTAGAGTCGCTAGAAGATTGCTTTTGATAATTCTTTTAAAATTAATGGCTTAGCGGTTCGAGTCCGGTATGGATGAATATATTCTGTTAATGCTTATTATGAGGAAACCCACGCTTGATTTTGATATTAAACCCGCCACCCGTAAGAAACTTCTGAGGACTTGTGCGACCCCCTGTGTCAGCAATTATTGTGTTTTGCTGCCGGTGTCAGGAATGATTATCAATCGGGGGGATTGCGTGCGGCTTAGAAAATCAGACTTATAAGTCGGTTCGATGCCGAACTTCATTGGACCGATAAAATGTCCTCCCTGGTTCTTGAGCCTAAAATACCGTGTATCACCTGCCGCGCACTCAAAGGGATAATCGATCACGCTCGTACCCTTGCCTGGCACAAGAGGGTGTCCAGGTAGCGGTACTCGCGGTACTGTGTTTTGAAACCATGACGGCTCCATGCAGGAGAGAATATGCTTCCCAGGGGGGATTTCCAAACGAAAATAGCGATTATTCGGGACCCGCTGCAGGAAGTGCTGGTCAAGGTAAAGCCTACAATCAACTCCTGCGTGCAGATCCTTATCCGCTGCAACCACCATCAGTGTGCAGACATCTGCCGTTTCAGTGATATTCACCATGGACGCACTTTCGGCGGGCGGGGCCAATAGGACATGGAGGTATTGTATTTCAAGACCTTTCGTATCCCCCATGCAATCGTTCGGGCAATTTGGCTCGCCGTAAGTAGCGTGGTAAGTGACGCCTGAGACAAGATCCGCCGGCCCGTAGACAACCAGCAACGTAGCTAGTTCAAATTCGGGGCCGAGAGGAACCGGGAACAAGACGTCGAATAGTCTCTGGCGCATAACATAACCGTAATAAAGTTCGGCATCCCACGCGGCACTCGAATACAGGGGCTCGCCAAGGAGTGCCCTGATGTCATTCTTCGTCGATAATCCCGGTGTGATTTCTGACATTTTCGCTTTTAGCGGGGTCTCTTTGCCAAAGTAGACAGGGATTCCGCAGCCAGGCTGCACAACCAGAATTAGCAGGACTATGAGACTTCTTGCATACTTTGATCGCAGCCAGGAAAAAATAAATAGACAGAAATGATTGGACATGAACTTTCTCTCAAAGGGTCGCCTTTGGACTCCAAAAGGGCCCGTATATTAACTATACAATTCCAATTCTTTCCGACATCCAGAAGTCACAATTTGTTCGATTGAACTATGCATAGATTGTCATTGTCAAAACTTAGCTGTTGAGGCTGAAACAATGGCAGCCTAGTCTGTCCATTCATCTCGTTTTGCAAATATGAAGTGGCTACACTATCCCGGACACACAAATTAAGGCAAAATGCCTGACAATGGAGGTGTGTCCAATGAGTTCAAGTTATTCATC
>JAFGKO010000106.1 GCA_016928525.1 Anaerolineales bacterium
ACAGATAAGCGAGGAGGTCATTTGTCCGTTGCGAGATCTGGGATACGCAGTTGTCCGAGAAGTAGCGGGTGAACTGGTTCACGACGAGAACCTTTCTCAGGGAACGTTGATCCTCTTTGAACAAAAAACTTGCATGTAAAGACAACGGAGGTCTGCCACACGACCGTAACCGCAGTGACTAGTTGGAAAGACCAACGCCTGAATACCATTGGAATAAGAACAAGGCCATGCCAAGTTAAAGCCCGCAACCTGCCCTACAGGTGACGGAGGGGTGATGAAAAGGATTTCAAATGGCTCGCTCTTTTTTGCCCGGTTACGCTTGCAGTACCAATTATTACGAAGGCCGCGCTCTCTCAAGAAGATATGCGCCCCGGAAGCTAACATCCGGGGTTTTTCTTCTACAGGCGCGGATAACCCTTATATCCAAAAATAATAAAAAGGGGGGGCGGAACAGGTCAAAGCCTCAAAGATATTTTTATCCGACTATGGATCAATGAATTTCAGCCAGAGCCTGCCGAGACGTTGTCTCGACCGAGCAAGCGTAGCAACCCTTCCAGAATTGTCAGCGGGTGTGGTGGACATCCCGGCACATACAGGTCCACGGGTATGATTCCTTCAATACCATTGCATTGTTCCGCGTGATCTGAGTAGATTCCACCTGAAATGGCGCAGGCACCAACCGCAATAACAACCTTCGGCGAGGGAACCGCATCATAGGTCTTTTTCAGCGCCTGACGCATATTCTGGGTTACCGGTCCAGTGATTAATATTCCATCCGCATGTCGGGGCGAAGCGACAAACTGAATCCCAAAGCGACCCAGATCCCAGCCAATAGTTGAAAGTACATTCGTGTCTGCTTCACAGGCGTTACAACCGCCGGTACTGACCTGTCGTAGGTTCAGTGAGCGCGAAAAAATTCGGGGCAAGGTCTTGTCCATGTGAGTGTCAGTAGCGCCGTTGACTTTGCCTTCCTCAGGCAGCAAGCCTTCTCGGGTGCGTGAACTCAAACGAAAATCCTGCTCAAATCGGATTGCATCCTGGCTGCAGGCTTCGCGACACGTGCCACAAAAGATACATTTTCCCAAATCAACGCAGCGGGTTGTCGACAAACCAATGGCGTTGGTCGGGCATATTTCCGCGCAGGCACCGCACCCTGTACATCGCGAGGAATCGATAACCGGCCGTCCGAGAAAGCGATCCGGCAGCATCGGCGGTTCTCCTTCCGGGAAGGATATCGTGTGATAACCCTGGCGGATTCGTGCTAACAGACTGTTCATAAATTTAACCTTTCTGCTACACTAATTACTGTTACATCTAGAGATCGTGCCCGCAATACGAGAGATTGAAGCTTTTGTTGCAAAGTGGGAAATCGGAGATTGCCTCTCCCCGCATCGCTAGCGCAAGCCCCATCCAGTTATGGAAGGAAGGATCGATAATCTCGTAAGCTATGAAACGTCCATCATTACCCGTGACTGCGATGTGAAAGACCTCACCCCGCCAGGCTTCAGTAGCGGAGATGGCGATGCTCTCCGATGCAAGCGAGCCGCAAACTACAGTCGGATCTTCTTTGCGCAAGTGCATCACTGTGTCAGTTATGAATGCGCAGGACCTTTGCATTTCTAACCAGCGGACATAAGCGCGCGCGAAAACATCACCGGTCTCGATAATCGAGACGGGGAGATGTGAATATAAATACACGCCATGCGGATGATGAAGGCGCACATCGCGATCAACACCGGATGCCCGGCTAACGACTCCAACCAACCCAAGGTCAACAACCACGCCACGAGAAAGAACACCTGTATTTTCGAACCGAGCCATGACCGAAGGAGTTTTCCACAATAGTTCAACAGCATGACGAGTGTCAGAGAATATAACTTCGAGCTTTTGCAATAAACGCTCGGACTGTTCACGGTTCATATCGAAAGCAACTCCACCTGGCTTTACCAAGCCGCGTCCGAAACGATTGCCGCACAGGAGTGCGGTTAAGTTCAGATATTCCCCGCGCAAGCGGCCGCAAAACGAAGCGGTAGGCAAAAATCCGATATCACCAGCCAGAGCACCCAGATCACCGGTATGATTCGCCAGTCGCTCCAGTTCCAGCCCGAGACCACGAAGCTGCTCAGCCCGCGAAGTCACACGAACGCCTGACAGAGCTTCTGTCAATTGCGCGTAGGCGAGAGCATGGCCAATGGTGGTATCGCCAGCAGCTGTCTCTATGTAATGAATAGTCCTCTTATCCGGCCCTCCCACCAGGGCGCGTTCGATTCCTCGATGCTGATATCCCAATGATATTTCCAGATGATGGACCGTTTCACCTTGGCAGTTGAAACGGAAATGGCCTGGCTCGATAATGCCGGCATGAACCGGCCCCACCGCGACTTCGTGGATATTGGCACCTTCAACTTGAAAGAAATTCATCTCGCCTGGGTATCCATCTGCAGAAACCGGAAAACGCACGGCCTTCAACCACGGATGGCCTACCGGGTGAATATTCCATTTTTCAGCAAACTCTCGTTCGAACAGGTGGACCTGTGGACAGTCGGGCGTCAAAGATGGATAGGCAGTGCCAACCTTTGTCCCAAGCAGCACATAATCGCCAATTGCATCACACGCCAGCACGGCGATCAGACGCATGTCGTTGTGCGATTCGGACGGCAGACCGAACCAAGCTGCAATCCGGGCACCATCAACGATCAGGGACAGGACATTCTCACGAAAAATCTCCTCACTTACAATCGGAAGATTACGAAGGAGCGCTGATTCCCCATTACGCAGTCGAAGCAAAGATGTGCTCATGGAATTACTCCTTCCAGAACCTTTGCCGTGTCGGTGATGAGATTACGGAGAGGAATCGGCATATCCACCCCGATTAATAAAACGAAAGCAAGCAGGAATGCTATCGGCAATACGGAATACGGCGATTCCGAAAAGGTTTTATCCGAAGATTCTTTATGATTCCCGAGAACCATTCTCAACATGATGGTTGCCATGCCGATAAAAACTATAGCGAGCAGAACAAGGCATATTCCTGCGAGCCAATAATGGCCTTGAATAAAAGCCTCCCGCAAGATAAGCCACTCACTGAAGAAAGTACCAAAAGGAGGTGTGCCCGTGATGGCAAGAAAGCCCAAAATCCAAAAACATGCTGAAACTGGCTGAGTCCGAAGCAGTCCGGTTATGGAATTCGCCTGTTTAGTGCCGCGTGCTGCCAAAATATTACCAGCGGCAAGAAAGAGCGCGCCCTTGGCCAAGGAATGGTTTACCGAATGAAAGAAGACCCCGAATAATGCGCCTCCCCCCAGACCGACACCGATAGCCATAAGGCCCATATGCTCGATGCTGGAGTAGGCAAGCATGCGTTTGTAGTCAGATTGGCCAAGAATAAAAGCCGCCGATACCACCATCGATATTAGCCCCAGGATGAGAAATAGCTGCTGGGCAAAAACAGCTTCATTGGTGGCAATGCAGATTGCATAGGCACGTAATATGCCCAGGAATGCGCAATTGAGCAGCGCGCCGGACAAAAGAGCCGAAACCAGAGAAGGTGACTCACTGTGTGCATCGGGTAACCATGTATGCATGGGAGCAAGTCCCATTTTTGTCCCATATCCGACCAGTAGAAAAACAAAAGAGACCTTAAACCAGGGAATGTTCAGTAGAGAGGCGTGTCTCAGGAGATCATTAAAGTTCAACGAGATGTTGTTTCCTTCGGGAGCGAATTGGGTGCTTAGAGCAAGCAAGAGATTTCCCATCAGCGCCAATGCAATACCCACCGAACAAATGAGGAGATATTTCCACATTGCCTCCAGGGAACGACTGTTGCGGTGAAATATCACGAGTGGTGCACTCGCGAGAGTTGTCGCTTCCACGCCGATCCAAATTAGCCCAAAATTCCTGGAGGCACAGACAAGCGTCATGCAACTTAGAAAGAAAAACAGACACGCGGTGAAGATCGATTCAGATAAATGTCCGCTGGCATTATTCGGTTTGATTTTGGCGCGATTTGATTCGCGATCAAGATACCAAATGGCACTGATGCTTGCCGCGAAAAACAGCACACTGGCGGTTGTCAGGAAAAGGAGCCCTGTTTCGTCCAGGGCCAACCATATATCATCGGGACATGGTGTTCGTTCCATCCAATGTAATCCTGTGACAGCCAGGTGAGCGGAAGAAACGATAATGAGCAGAGCACGCCGCCGACGGTCAGATCTGATCACTAATGCCAACACACCAGCCACTGTTGGG
>JAFGKO010000107.1 GCA_016928525.1 Anaerolineales bacterium
CGGGAATAGCAAATCGCAAATCAAAAGTTACAACATGAAATCATTCTTCTTCTCCCGCATCCGATCCTTCGGCTACGCTTTTCGCGGCTGGTGGCATGTCATCCGCACGCAACAGAATGCCTGGATCCATGCCATTGTCTCGACGGCGGTGTTCATCGTCGGCTTGTGGCTGGGGCTGCCACCGCGCGACTGGGCCGTGCTGCTGTTGACCATCGCCATGGTCTGGGCGGCGGAGTTTTTCAACACGGCCATCGAGGCAGTTGTAGATTTAGCCAGCCCGGCCAATCACCCGTTGGCTAAAGTAGGTAAGGACGTGGGGGCAGCCGCGGTCTTGATCGCGGCGCTGGCAGCAATCGGGATTGGACTCTTGATCCTTGGCCCGCCATTATGGGAGCGGATAAAGGTTTGGTTCAGTTTTCAGTAAATCACGAATTGTTTCGGAGTGCGGACTTTAGTCCGCTTATGCTTGGAAAAACAACCGACTAAAATAACTGTGATTTACTGAATTTAAGAAGTTAGGAGATTTGGTATGACTTTATCGTTTCAGTTTGGTACCGTTGGTTCCCCTATTGGCACGCCCAAGAAACCGGGCGGCTCGGTAGGCGCGATTGAATTCAGCAAATCCCTCGGGTTGGAAGCGCTTGAATTGGGCTGGGTGCGCGCAGTGCGCGTCAGTGAAGAGACCTGCGCTGCGATCAAGGCAGCTGGAACAGAGCAAGGCGTTTCCCTGAGCGTGCATGCGCCTTACTTTATCAACCTGAACGCGGACGATGAAGAATGGCCCAAGTCCCGCCAGCGGCTGATGGACGCGGCCCATTACGGGAACCTAGCTGGCTGCACCGACATCATCTTTCACCCCGGTTCGTATTTCGAGCGCCCGCCCGAAGAAGTGCTGAAAGTTGCCATCCCGCGCTTGCAGGGTTGCGTAGACGAACTGCGCGCGGCGGGCAACCCGGTGACATTACGCCCGGAGACGATGGGTAAATCCGCCATGCTTGGCTCGCTGGAAGACACACTCGAAATGGGCAAAGCCATCGATGGTGTGGAACCTTGCCTTGACTTCGCCCATCTGCACGCCCGTCCCGGCGATGGAACCGTCAACACCTACGATGAGTGGTCGAGCTATCTGGAAATGTATAGTAAAGCACTGGGGAAAAAATCCTTGAAACGCTTGCACATCCATCTTTCGGGTATCGAGTACGGGCCCAAGGGTGAGAAGAACCACCTGAAACTGGAAGAAGCGGACTTAGATCTATTTGCCCTCTTTCGCACTTTGAAAGACTTTGGCTGCGCCGGGCGTATCCTGTGCGAGAGTCCCATCATGGAAGAAGATGCGCTTAATATGATGAAAGCCTGGAAGGAAGTCAGCGGAGAATAGCGAGAGTTGGGACGAAAAGTCAACACTCTGATTTTGCCGAATGTTTTTGGTATCTTTTCGCGAACTGTGTAAGTTCTATGTCTGATGAAATTCTTAAGAATACAGACCCTCGTGCACGTTGATTCGCAAGAGGGTCTGTTTCGAGAGCCAATAACGATATTCAATCACAATATGGAAAGTAAAGTTTTTGGCCTCTACGATAGCAACTCGGGGATATACGCTTGGGCTCCAGTTGGTTTATCTATTTGTGTGGAATTATTCTCCTGCGGCGGCTTCGGCATCCACCAGGCCGTGACCGAAGAACGAGGTGTGGCCGTTGTTCCCATAGCAATGCCGAGGATCACCAGGAAGCTGAACGGGTGGGCAAGAGAGCTGCTGCGTCGTTCGTTGTACAGCTGCCTTGATTGCGCCGGGGCTCCAGCCAGGATGCATCTGCTTGACCAGAGCGGCAACTCCTGCGGCGTGCGGAGCCGCCATTGAGGTGCCGTTTAAGTAGACATATCCACCGCCGCCATCAGTGGTAGTGATACCAGGATAGAAGGCATTGAGTGGGTCATAGCCGTTCCAGATTTCTGAATTGAAGGGAACCGCTCCAAGCACGGCATCCTGAACGGTGCCGGTTGCTCGGAAATAATCCCCACCAGGAGCGGCTACATCCACGCGGGACATGCCCACGCTTGAATAATCGGCGATCCACAGGTCATAGCCAGGGTAACCAATAGGACCGGTGGCAGAAACGGTCAGCACGCCAGGCAGTTCGGCCGGAGCCACGCGACAGTTGTTCTGTACGTAGCGCTCCTCTTCCGATCCCGGAGGCCAGTCAGGGCTAATATCATCGAAGACCGGGTGTTGTAAATCGGCCTGTTCGTTGCCAGCTGATGCAACAATCAACACACCTTTCTGTTGGGCGTAGCGAGCGGCGGCCTCCAGTTCCTTGAGAATAGCCTTTTGTTCTTTCTCAGACTTACAATAGTACAAGTAGGGATCTGCAAACAGGCTCAAATTGACGATGTCGATGTCGTTGTCGCCAGCATAACGCAGCGCGACGGCAACTGAGTCAGCGAAGCAGTAGCCTGCTTCGGTACAAGCTTTCAGCGCCACGATAGTGGCTTCGGGCGCCACACCAGCGATGCCTATGCCATTAATCGGTGCGGCTACTGTTGAGGCAGTGTGAGTACCATGCCCGCTCAGGTCTTGCACGGCGGCCTTGTTGGAGCAATCGCCATTAGCAATCTCGGCCGGATTGGCGGTAGGCGTATCATCATAGATAAATGAGCATGAACGGTCTACATCGAGGTTGGGTGCGATGTCAGGATGGGTGAAATCAACACCGCTGTCGATCATGCCTACGGTGACACCCGCTCCGGTGGCGGTAGCATAGCTACCACTGTCAGTGGCATTAATGATGGCCATATCCCACTGGCAGACACCCAGTGGTTCACTATTGGGTACGCCAAATACGCCAGCGTACAGGTCGGTACAGATGTCAACCAACTCATTTGGGGGGACAGCAGCCAGTGCTGAGGTAGTCAGTGCAATCAAAGCTGTAGCGACGATAGTTACCACCATGATCAATTTCCAACGTTTCATATTTTTTCTCTCCTTTATTTGTGCGGATAAAATAGACCCGAGTTGCAATCATAACGAATTTGGAAGATCCACAGGGCAAGTCCATTTCACAGTGCAATAGAATGTGCGGCAACGCTTTTGTTTTCAGGCAATTGGTTTTTCTGGCAGTGAAGTTCTGTGTCCAACCCTATCGCTGATGCTAATTGAAAAAGTTTGGCAAACATACAGGCACCAAATGAGACAATCTTTATATAAATCATCTTATTGTAATGGCACTATACACCATAAATAGCTTTCATACAAGTAGTAATCTGATGAATTTATTAGTAGAATTGTCCTATGACAATTTGGCGATTACTTACTACCCCTCCCGCGCGTGGCGCATGGAACATGGCCGTGGACGAAGCCATCCTCGAGCATGTGGAACACGGCAAAACGTTCCCAACGTTGCGATTATATGCCTGGGACCCACCTTGTCTCTCGCTCGGTCGGGCGCAGCCCTTCATGGATGTGGACACCACCCGCCTGGAAGCTCGTGGCTGGGACGTGGTGCGGCGCATGACCGGCGGGCGCGCCATCCTCCACACGGACGAGTTGACCTACTCCGTTACCGGCCCTGCTGACGAGCCGCGACTGGTCGGCACAGTACTTGAATCCTATAACCGCCTGGCGAGGGCCCTGTTGGCTGCCGTACAGGATTTGAGTTTGCCGGTAGAGATGAAGGAAGGCAAAGCAGAGAACGATGGACAGCCTAACCCGGTCTGTTTCGAAGTGCCTTCGACATATGAGATTACAGTGGGCGGAAAGAAGTTGATCGGCTCGGCCCAGGCGCGCCGTAAAGACGGTGTGCTCCAGCACGGGTCGCTGCCCCTGACCGGCGACCTGACGCGTATCTGCCTGGCGCTGGTTTTCCCGGACGAGCCCACCAGAGAGGCAGCTATGGGACGACTGCTGGCGCGCGCGACGACGGTGGAGTCCGTTTTAGGGCAACAAGTGGCCTGGGGAACCGCCGCGCAGGCCTTTGTCCGGGCGTTCGAAGCGCAGTTGGGATTGGAACTCGAAGCGGGGGAATTGTCCGAGTCTGAACTAGCGCGCGCAGAAGAACTTGTTCGTGAGAAATACGCGCATCCGTCCTGGACAGAGAGGATATAGCCCTATTGTCGTTCTGAACGACCGAAGGGAGTGAAGAATCCCCGCGCTGCGCGCGGGAGACTCTTCGCTACGCTCAGAGTGACAGAAGAGCACCCCGTGAATTTCACGGGGCGCTCTTGTTGATGCTATTTCTCTTCGCTTTGGCCTTCCGTTGGAACAGAAGCCGGATTTGATGGAGCGGGCGCTGCACGGCGCATGCGTTCTTCCTCCAGCGCACGAATACCGTTGCGAACCTGGGTGAGGGAACGTTCGAGTTCGTCCTGAAGGCGACCGAGGGTATCGATCACATAATCATCTGCGTCTTGACGGGTAGCTTCGGCGTCTGCGCGCGCCTGGCTAAGGATCTGCTCGGCGCGGCGCTCGGCTTCCTGGACAATCCCATCCTTTCTGACCAGCCCATCCGCTTTTTCGCGCGCCAGATCGAGGGTCCGGTTGGCCTCTTCTTGCGCTTGCGCCATCACCCGGTCACGCTGACCGAGTAACTGCTGTGCTTTTTTCACTTCTTCCGGGATGGCAATGCGCATCTGGTCGATGATGTCCAACATGCGATCTTCATCCACGGCCACATTATGTGTGAAGGGAATGGGTTTCCCATCGTTGAAGAGTTCTTCCAGGCGGTCGATCAGTTGCAGGATGTCCATAGGCTCCTCCGTTTTCCATCCACGGATACCCGATTATCGTTTATACCACGAAGGCACAAAGTCACGAAGACACTAACAAAACAAATTTGTGACTTTGTGTCTTGGCGTCTTCGTGGTTATATTCTATCCGATTTTTAGTCCCTGAGCGCATTTGGAACGTCTTTGTCTTTCATGTTGATCAGAGTTTTTTTCAGTGCTTCCTCTACGTATGGCGGCACCATGCTCGATACGTCACCGCCCAGCGATGCGATCTCGCGTACTGTGGTTGACGAAAGGAAGGTGTGCTCTTCTGCGGTGATAAGCGCCATATATTCAATTTCCGGCAATAAGCGGTGATTGGCCAGCGCCATGCGGAACTCGAATTCGAAATCCGAGAACACGCGCAGCCCGCGCACGATGACCTGCGCGCCAATTTTTTTAGCGTACTCAACAGTCAGGCCGCTGTAGCCAGTCACACGGATCTTGGGATTGCTGGCGACCGCTTGCTCTACCAGTGAAATGCGCTCTTCGGGTGAAAAGAACAATGTTTTGATGGGTTTATCGTAAACGGCTACCACGATCTCATCGAACAGGCGCGAGGCGCGCTCGGCGATGTCCATGTGACCGTAATGGATGGGGTCGAATGTACCGGGGAACAGGGCTCTTACCATGTTTAGTTTCTTAGTTCCTTAGTCTTGTAGTTTCTTAGAAAGTGTTTGAAAAGTCATGTGGAGGCTAATCTGCGGAGCATCAGTCTGATCATGGCAAC
>JAFGKO010000010.1 GCA_016928525.1 Anaerolineales bacterium
AATGTTCGGATGATCCTCTCCCAAATTGACTTCCCAAATTTTAATGGCTCGTTCGAAGTTGACTTTTGCCCCTTCATAATCACCTTGGGCTTGCAACACTTGGCCCAAGTTATTGATCCCCATTGCAATGTCCGGATGATCCTCTCCCAAATTGGCTTCCCAAATTTTAATGGCTCGTTCGAAGTTGACTTTGGCTCCTTTATAATCGCCTTGGGCTTGCAACACTTGGCCCAAGTTATTGATCCCCATTGCAATGTCCGGATGATCCTCTCCCAAATTGATTTCCAAAATTCGAATGGCACGCTCGAAAGCGATTTTGGCTCCATCGTAATCGCCTTGAGCAAGCGCCACACCACCCAGATTGTTGATAACCCTTGCTACATGCGGATGATTCTCGTCCAAGCTGGTTTCCAAAATCCGAATGGCACGCTCGAAAGCGGCTTTGGCTCCTTCATAAACGCCTTGACTGCGTAGCACTTCGCCCAGGTTGTTAACATCCCTGGCAACGTTGGGATGGTTTGACCCGAAGGCGGCCTCATCAATCTGCAAAGCGCGCTTGAAGGCAACTTTGGCTCCTTCGTAATCACCTTGGTCACGTAGCACTATACCCAGGTTGCTAGAGGTAGTTGCAACGTCAATATGATTTTCGCCAAACAAATCTTTTCGTAAATTTAACACCTTCTCAAGAGTTTCTTTTGCTTCATCATATTTTCCCAAATCTGTTAAGACTCCACCCAGTGCATTAAGATCATGTAAAGTTTTTGCGTGTTCTACGCCGTAGTTATGTTTATCAAGCTCCAAAGCTTTACGAACCCATTTTTCTACATCATTATATGTAGCCACTGTATCACCAAAATAAGCTAGCTCATAGTACAAGTCAGAAAGTGAATCTAACTTTGTCTTCTTTGCATGCTCAGCAATCTCAACAGCATGTAAATAATAGACGTCTAGCAAAGAAGCATTTCCGGTTGTATCGATTTCCCCATTTATTGAATTTAGCAAAAGTACCAAAGAACTTAGTAAGGGCTCCAACATTAATTTGTTTTTGTCTTTGAATCGTGCGAATTCAGAAATAATTGGGTGCACAAGCGGCTTATCTTCTGCTAATCGAACTAAGCCAATTGCTGAAATACGATACAGGTCTGATTTGACTTCCTTGTTATCTAAATCTAAGACTTGCTTAAAAATATCTAATGGGATTGGAACATTTGTGGCGCAGTATCCAATGATCTTGAAAATTCTTTGTTGGTTCTCATCTTTTAGCTCTTGCCAGGAGAGTTGAAAAGTTGCAAGTAAGCTGAGTTCGTGGTCGGTGGGGTTAGTGATCTCCAATTCTTTGAACCATTCCTCCTGCATGGACTCGTGGGCAAGGATGTCTTCGAGTTCTTGCATGTAATGCGAAATTTCAAACTCAGTGATGTTGATGTAATTGGCAGCCAGTTCAAGCGCCAGCGGTAAATATCCGAGTTTCTCGGCCAGTGCTTTTCTGTCTTTTTTAGATGCTTCGCGATCCAGCGTTCTCCCCAGAAATTCCAGACTTTCGGTTTCGTTGAAAATATCTAGTTCCTGAGTTTGCAAGCCAGCTGATTTGGGGAAATCTTTCCGTCGGGAAGTGATGAGCAATCGCAAAGAAGGGTGGTGGAAACGACTCAATACATTTCCAGTTTTGGTGACATCTTCGAAGTTATCCAAAATTAGCAGGCGCGGGCCATCCGTTTGCCAGGTTTTTAAGGTGTATGCTACTTGTTCTGGTTGTTTATCGTAAGCCAATCCCATGTGCGTGCCACACAATGCGATGGATGCGTCTAATGTTTCTGGGTCGCGCAAGTCCAGCCAATGCACGCCTTTGAAGGCATGTCCGTAGCGGTAGGCGAATTCCACCGCCAGTTGGGTCTTGCCGATCCCACCCATGCCAGTGATGGCTTGGGAAATCACGATGGACCTCACCCCCGTCCCTTTATCATCCCCGAAGGGGGCTCCCACAGGGAAAGGGGAGCACAGGCCTTTTTCAAGTTCCGCTAATTCCGCTTCGCGGCCGGTGAAGAGCGCGTTACGCGGGAAGGGGATGTAGGAGCCGGGTGGCAAACCGCCAGGAGCGGTTGGAATACCAACTTGAAGGTCTGGATAAACTTCCTTGATCACTTCGATGGGCAGCGCAAACGAAGGTCTCCCGATTTCATCGTTCTTGATGCCCTGTTGCAGCACGCCAACCACCACGCCCAGTTTTTCATCTAATACTGGAGCGCCGCTGAAACCGTGCGTAATATGTTTCGAATCCAGTTGCAAGATTTTATAACCCTGCGGCGTGGTCGTCCAGCCCATGATCGTGCCTGCGCCGTTCAAGCCGCGAAATTCGATTTGTGGATAGCCGAAAATCGAAAAGGGATTGCCCTTGCTGGATTGGGAAGTGGAAAAGGGCAGGGGTATATGCTCTATTTCTTCAATTGGCTGCAAAATAGCCAAATCGTATTCCCCTTTGGGGCTGAAGTAGATCACATCCGCTTTGAAATGCGATATCTGCCCTTCAAGCTGGCAGTCGATTTGCCGCCCCGGTTTGTAATACTCTGCGATGACGTGCGCGCAGGTCAGGATCAATCCGCCGGACACGAAGAAGCCTGTCCCCAAAATGGTCTTCGATTTGGGGTCCGATTTGATGCCAACGATGCCTGCGCGAATGTCCATGGGAGGTCTCCCCTGATATGGGTTGCTCTATTCCGTCTCGGCATTCATGACGCAGCGCAGGCCCACGTAAGCGCCGTAATAGCTCGGGTCCATTTCGAAGCGCGTGTCGCTGCGCGCGGTCCCGGATTTGACGCCAAACACATGGAATGAACCGCCGCGTAGAACGCGTTTGCCCTGCGCGGTCAGTCTTTCGCGGCCATCCTCCGGGTCGTATGGGTAGGGTTGGAACAGCGAACTGGTCCACTCCCAGACGTTGCCTGAGAGATCGTAGACTCCGTAAATGCTCTGTCCCTGTTCGTACTGGTCCACGGGGGTGGTATCCTCTTCGCAGCCGGCCAGATTCGAGTAGAAGCAACTGCGCTCCTGGCTCTCCCAGGGATAAACGCGTCCGTCCGTGCCGCGCGCGGCTTTTTCCCACTCGGCTTCGGTAGGCAGGCGCGCGCCTCGCCAGTCGCAATAGGCTCTCGCCATCCACCAGTCCACGTATAGCACGGGGTAATCCGCAAAGTGCTGGTTGTTGTAATATGTGGAGCGCGTGATAGAGCCAGGCTGTTTGGGTCGCCTGCATTCGGGTGAATTGCATCGGGCGTACATCTCATTTGTGACTTCGAATTGATCGATATAGAACGCCTCCAGGAAGACCGTGTGGGCGGGGCGCGAAAACACATCGACGCTGTCGTCGCTGCCCATGCTGAACTCCCCGGCTGGGACGAGGCGCATGGGAACCCCTTTGCCATCTTTGATCTCTTCCGGGAGGGCGGCTTCGGTAGGTGGGGCGGTCGTCGCAGATGCCGCAACGGCTATCTCCGTCTCTGTAGGGGAAATCGTCGTTGGCAAGGGCGGCTTGATCGTTGGCGATGCCGCCACTTGCTGAACAACCGGAGCGGAGGTGGGTCCAAAGTCGATGTAAAACAGATCGGGGTTGTTGTACAAAAACCAGCAGCCGCCGATCGCTGCAACGAGGATCGCCCCGCCGAATAGCGCTATCAGGATAGCGGGAAGCACCAGATTCTTCTTGCGCCGGGTCGCAGGTGGGATGGCTGGCGTAGCAGGCGCGTAAGACGGTTGTGGGGTAGGGGTAACCGCAGGCGTAGAAGGCGCGGGAGTGGGAATGGGCTGTCTTTCTACCGTTCCGGTCATCTGCGCCCGCAGTTTTTCCACCTTGATGGAGGAGGCGGTCACCTTCTCGCCGGTCAGCAATCTCTCTAATTCACTCACGAAGACATGGATATCTGCGTAGCGATTTTCCGGATCCTTGGCCAGCACTTTGAGCATGACCGATTCGACATCCCGTGGCAGGTCTGGAATATAGTTGGTGGGGAGCGGTAAGGGTTCACTGGCTTGTTTGAGCAGCACGCCCGCCGGGGTGTCGGCTTTGTAGGGACGACGGCCGGTGATCATTTCATATAGCACAACCCCCAGGGAATACATATCAGACTTTGCTGTGGTTTCGCCGATCCATTGCTCGGGAGCCATATAATCGGGCGTGCCAAGTCCAGCGCCGGTCCCGGTAATAACTGTGGTATCCCTTCCCTTGTCTCCATATACCTTCACCAGCCCAAAATCTGTCAACATGGGCTCCCCATTTTTAGTCAGCAGGATGTTGGAGGGTTTGATATCCCTATTGATGATATTTTGATCGTGGACATATTCCAGTGCATGCGCGATGGGCATGAGCATTTGAACCGCTTCCCGCCAGGGGATGGGTTTCCCAAGCCGGTCTTTGAGCGTGCCGCCGGGCAAATAAACCATCACCAGATACGGTGCGCCCTCGAACTCGCCGTAATCGATTACGGGAACAATGTTGGGGTGCGAAAGCCTGCCCAGTGATTTGGCTTCACGCTCGAAACGCTTGAGCAGCATCTCCATTTCACCTGCCGAAAAAACTTCGCGCCGGATGACTTTTACGGCTACTTCGCGCTCGAGGCGGGTATCCAGGGCCTTGTAGACGGTGGCCATGCCGCCTTCCCCGATTAATTCAAGAATTTGATAACGTCCAATATCTCGCCCAATCATCTCATCAGACATGGTGGTTCCCTCTTTTTACATTGTTAGGACTACACAGTTCGCGAGATAGTGCCGAAAATAGGGGTGCGAGCGCCGCTTGCACCCCTATTTTCGGCCTCTCCCATTCAACTGCGTAACTCCTGATTGTATAGAAATACTATAGCACAAATTTGCCCAAATGGTACAATCCGCTCGGAAAATAGTTGGGGCGGATTGGCAATCGGCCCCACGAACCTACTGAGGAAGATTCTCTATGATCAAAACCGATGGCATTCACTTCAAAGACGAGCATAACCGCAGGCTGTTGCTGCGCGGGGTCAACTTGGGTGGCAGCAGCAAGGTTCCCTATCCGGGCGGCGCAACCTACATCAGCAAAGGCTTTTTCGATCATCGCGATGTCTCCTTTGTGGGGCGTCCCTTCCCGCTAGAGGAGGCCGACGAACATTTCCGGCGGCTTAAAGCCTGGGGGCTGACCTTCCTGCGCTTCCTGGTCACCTGGGAGGCGATAGAACACGCCGGCCCCGGCCAATACAACGAGGCCTATCTCGACTACCTGCGTGCAATCGTCAAAAAAGCGGGCGAGCACGGCTTCACGCTCTTCGTTGACCTGCACGAGGATGTCTGGAGTCGTTTTACTGGCGGCGACGGCGCGCCCGGCTGGACGCTGGAAGCGGTCGGCTTTGACATGACTCGTTTCGCGGAAACTGGCGCGGCAATTGTCCACCAAACGCACGGCGACCCGTTCCCGCGCATGATCTGGCCGACCAACAATCACAAGCTGGCTGCCGCTACCATGTGGACGCTGTTCTTCGGCGGGAATGACTTCGCTCCTGAAACCAAAATCGACGGCGAACCCGCCCAGGATTATTTGCAACGCCATTACATCGCGGCTATTCGGCAGGTGGCGGAGCGCCTGGCGGACTTCGAACACGTGCTCGGCTACGATACGCTCAACGAGCCTGCTGCGGGCTACATCGGTCTCTCCACACTCGAGGCTGCCCCCTGGACGCTGAAAATCGGTCCGACGCCCACACCATTCCAGTCCATGCTGCTAGGCGCGGGTATCCCACAGGAAGTGGGCCTCTACGAATTAAAGGCCACCAGTCCCAAGAAGGTTGGTACGCAAGTGATGAACCCGAGCGGCCAGTCCGTATGGCGTGAGGGATGCGAGCCCATCTGGAAACAGCACGGCGTCTGGGATTTCGTCGGCGGCCAGCCGCGTTTGCTGCGCCCTGATTACTTTGCCCGCGTAAACGGCCGAGCAGTGGACTTCAACCAGGATTATTTCCGCCCGTTCGCCAACCGTTTTGCGCAAGCTATCCGTCAGGTGGATTTCGGCGCAATCATCTTCGTGGAAGCCGAGCCCGAGAAAGAGCAGCCAGCCTGGGGTGAGTCCGATGCGAAAAATATCGTCTCGGTCCCGCACTGGTATGATGCCTACGTCCTGATGCTCAAAGATTTCCATCCCTGGCTGGGCGTGGATTCCCGCGAAGCAAAACTGGTTCTCACGCCCTGGGGTGTGCGCAAAAGTTACGCGGAGCAGGTCGAGCGCTACAAGCGCCAGGCGCAAGAGGAGATGGGTGGCGTGCCGACCGTGATCGGCGAGACCGGCATCGCCTTCGATTTGCAGGACAAGCGCGCTTACAAAACAGGCGATTTTCGTACCGCTATCCGCGCCATGGACCGCACGCTGCGCGCCATGGATGACGTCCTGGTGAGCTATACGCTCTGGAACTACACGGCCGATAACACCAATGCACGCGGCGACCTGTGGAACGACGAAGACCTGTCCATTTTCAGCCGCGACCAGCAGACCGATCCGAAAGATATCAATTCGGGCGGGCGCGCGCTGGAAGCGGTCGTACGACCGTATGCCAGCAAGATCGCCGGTGAACCGCTCAAGATGTCATTCGATATTCATCGTAGACGATTCGATTTCGAATTCCAGCATGACCTCGCAGTCAAGGCACCAAGCGAGATTTTTGTCCCCAATTTTCAATATCCCTATGGCATCCGTGTCAAGCTTTCAGATGGGTCTTTTGAGCACGATAAAGAGCGACAGACGTTGATATACAAACACACGCTGCATCAACGAGTGCATCGTGTGCGCATCGAGCCAGAGGTGGGCTAAAAATATCTGGTTATGCTGCTTAGGTAAAAGGATCATTTCTTCGGGCAGCGCTTCGGCTCTTCCCAGTTGCCTTCGAAGCCCTGTGCGGTCCAGCAAGTGTTGTCCACAGCATATAATTTCTTAAGCGGGTAGTCCGCGCCGCCTTTGATGGGCGAGCCGGCATCCTCTTTTATGAAGCGATCCACGTAATCCAGGTCGGCGATTTCCTTCAAGCCTGCATCCGCGATGACGCCGAACATGAAGCGGTTCTCCACCAGCCCGCGTTTGAAGGCAAACTGCACTGTGGCGTTCTTGCCAGCGTTCACACGCACCCAGGCCAGGTCGGGGTCGTCGTCATCCGGTCCGCGCCCGCCATCGAAGATGACTTTGTCATATCCATCGCCGGGCAGCGGCGCATCCGATTTTTCGGCGGACAGGCCGCCCGTATCGTGATCGGTATCCCGCACCACCTGGACGTTGTCCGTGCTCCACTCCACGCTGTAGGGCGGGCGGGCGATAACAATATAATCGCCAAAACCGTCGGCATCCAGGTCCAGTTCTACGCCATATTGAATGCTAATTTCGTTGTTCGGGTTCGCGCCGACCAGGGCAATCGAAACGTAGTAGAACTTCTCGTCCATGCTCAGGTTGTAACTGGCGATATCCAGGTCGGGGATGTAACTCATGTCCTGCGTAAAAGGACGCTCAAAGAGGTTGATGTCGTAGGAGTCCCCGTAGGGTGCGCGTTGTTCTACAGCAGTGTCCACGCAGACGACGTCATAGATCAGCTTGCCCATTTTCACAGAAGTCGGCGGAACAAACACATGTGAAACTGGGGGTGTCTGCGTGGGCAATTCTTCGGTCGGTGAAGGGGTCGCGGTCACGGTGGACGGGGGAGGTTGTGTGGTGGTCGCCAACGCTTCGGGAGCCTCTGTGATGGGTTGGGCTTCTGGCTGTTCGGGCGGGTTCCCCAGGACTCCCGGCAGGCTACAGGCTAACACAGCCAGGAGAAGCGATACGCCAAATAAAAAGATGGGCTTATGCTTGGATGTTTTCATGGGCTTTCCTGAACCTGATCAACCGATTTCGCACAACGAAAGCCGACGTATGCGCCGTAATAGCCCGGGTCCAGTGAGAAGCGTGTATCAGCGCGGGCGTTCCCGGCATTGCCGCCGAATGTATGCCATGATCCGCTACGCGCAATCCGCTTACCGGAAGTGCTCAAATCTTCACGGCCGTCCGTGGCACTGTAGGGATAGAATTTGAACAAGGTGCTGGTCCATTCCCAGACATTGCCCGCCATGCCGTAAACGCCATATGGGCTTTGGCTCTTGTCGTATTGGTCCACCGGGGTTGTATCGCCTACACAACCCGCCAGGTTTGCGTAGGAACAGTCGATGATCGGGGTTCCCCAGGGATAAACGCGTTCATCCGTGCCGCGCGCGGCTTTTTCCCATTCGGCTTCCGTGGGCAGGCGCGCACCTCTCCACTCGCAATAGGCTACCGCCATGGACCAATCAACATAGAGCACAGGATAATTGGCAAATACCGGATTGTTGTAGTATGTAGAGCGTGTTACAGATCCCGAGCTTCGTGGTCGCCTGCATTCAACGGCATACGCACAGGCATCGTACATCTCGTTAGTGACTTCATATTTATCGATGTAGAATGCTTCCACGTAAACGGTGTGGGAAGGACGCGATGCTGCGTCGCCAGTTTCATTGCTTCCCATGGTAAATTCTCCCGCGGGAATGAGGCGCATGGGAACTTTCTTGCTGTCCTCGATTTCATCCGGGAGGGGTGTCTCGGCGGCGGGAGGTGTGGATGTAGGCTCACCGGTCGGCTGGATCGTTTCAGTAGGCGGAATTGCTGTCGGAGAGGGGGGGATTGTGCTTGGCGAAGGCAATGTTTGTTGTGTGGGAGGCGCACCCAGGGAAAGTATTCCGGGGTTGGTGTACAACAGCCAACAGCCGCCAATGGCGCCAAGGAGAGCCAGTGCGCCGATCACCGCAATCGCAATGACAGGGAGCGCCCCTCTCTTGTATGCAGGGGAAGGAGTCGGCGTAGGTTGTCTTTCTACCCTGCCAGTCATTTGTTCGCGCAGTTGTTCCGTGTTGATGGTGGAAGCGGAAACCTTCCTGCCGGCCAGCAAACTCTCCAACTCGTTTATGAGAGTGCGCATGTCCGCATAACGATTGGCCGGATCTTTGGCAAGCGCCTTAAGCAAAACTGATTCGATATCTTTCGGTAAGTCTGGAATATAACTTGTTGGCAGCGGTAAAGGTTCACTGGCCTGTTTGAACAGAACGCCCGCCGGAGTATCGGCGACGTACGGACGGTGGCCGGTGATCATTTCGTACAGGACTACCCCCAGTGAATACAGATCGGATTGTGCAGTGGCTTCACCCGTCCATTGCTCGGGTGCCATGTAATCGGGCGTCCCCAGCCCGGTGCCGGAACTGGTTATGGTAGTTGTGTCTTTTTCCTTTTCCCCGAATATCTTGACCAGCCCAAAATCGGTCAGCATGGGCTCCCCATTTTCGGTCATCAAAACGTTGGATGGCTTTACATCGCGGTTGATAATATTGCGAGTATGGACATATTCCAGCGCACGCGCGATAGGAAGGATCAGCTGTATCGCATCGCGCCAGGGGATCGGGCTGCCAAGCCGTTCTTTGAGCGTGCCGCCGGGTAGATATTCCATCACCAAATATGGTGCGCCCTCGAACTCGCCATAGTCAATGACGCCAACAATGTTGGGATGCGAAAGCCCGGCGACCGACTTGGCTTCGCGCTCGAAACGCTTCAGGATCATTTCCATTTCATCAGGCGAAAAGACTTCGCGTCGAATCACCTTGATGGCTACCTGTCGTTCGAGACGGGTATCGTCGGCCTTATAGACGGTCGCCATGCCGCCCGCTCCGAGCAGCTCAAGGATTTGATAACGCCCTAGTGTTCGCCCAATCATCCCAGCAGACATGGTGTTTTCCCTTATTGATGATCCTTATGATCCTATCGCCCAACACTGGCTTCGTACGCGCAAACCTTTAGAGGTTTGATCGGCCCGGTTGGAGTTGACTCGAATCATATGCTAATCCCGATGATTTCCCTTTTCCGACTAAAATTATAACCCTATTTGGCAAGACTCGATGTGAACATTGTGCCTTGTCACGACTTTAACATAGTCACTATCTAGAAGAAATAACCTGCTGGAATCAAAAAAGAGCGTCCGAGTCTTACACCGGCACTCCTTTTTCACTTATGAGAGAGAGTGAATTGGTTGGAAAACTAATTTGCTGATGTTTCTGACACTCTGAGATCGCGCAGGAAGGCCTCGCTTCGGTTATTGTGGTGTAGCCATGCGATCACTTTTTCCGCAACCTCGAAATATGCCAAAGACGGCTTGCAATTGGGATTGTATTCCGTAACGGGCATTTTGGCTGTCACCGCTTCCTGGGCTTTCACAGAGCGAGGGATAACCCCTAACACGGGGTGCTCCGCCGTGTCCAGCACCTCCAGAAGGCGGTTATGTTCTTTTGTACGACCGTCGAATTGTACGACCAGGATACCCAGTAAGTCTATGTCAGAATTTAACCTTTCAGACCTGACACGGTTGAGCGTATTTAGAAACAGATTCACGCCCCATAAGTCAGCTTCCGAGGGCAAACTGGGGACGATCACGCCCTGCGCTGCCACCACGCCATTAGCAGTCAACATCCCGATGCTGGGCGGACAATCGATCAGCACCACATCATAACCGACTAAGCTTTCGAGTGCATTTCGCAGCAGAGTCTCTCGTCCCCATCTTTGGACTAAGCCCAGTTCGGAAGCAGACAGGCGTAAATGGCTGGGGGCCAAGCTCAAGCAATCGCGGACGGGTTGGATAATATCCTTGAGCGTCAGGATGCCTTCTTGTGCTCCACCAAGGACTTCTGCCAGGCTTTTTCCGTCTGCATATACTCCAAACATCTGCGTCAGGCTGGCCTGGGGATCCAGGTCAACCAATAACACATTCCAGCCCTGGTTTGCTAATACCGCACCCAGAGCCGCTGTTGTAGTCGTCTTGCCAACGCCACCTTTTTGATTCGTAATGGCAATAGTATTCACACCTCAATATTACGTTAGTGTGCGCTTGTGTCAATTAACATATTTGTAAGGCGGGAATAGTACTTTTGTAGGGGCGCGACCTATAAATTTTGCAAACTGCCAGCGTTCGATTGAATCTCACACAATTTTCGATTGTGTGCTTTTTTTATCTTAACGTGGCGCTGCCTGGCAACAAGGTTTTTCATAGAGACTGGTCTTCCACTCCTTGCCTGACCATGCGATAAAATTGGATGGATGTCTAAAAAGGCTTTCATTCTCATACGACTGTCTTGTGTTTACCTTATATTCGTCTTATGTTTATCCGCCTGCCTGGCCTCCCAGGTGGTTGCGCCAGCGCCGGTCCTGCCGCCCCCGCAAGCGACGATCGTCACTTCGATACCACCGACGCTCACGCCCAGCCCCACGGCTGTTCCCACGACCGAGGAGTGGATTTATCCCTATACCATCGCAGGCTTGCGCGAGCATGAGTATCAGGGTGGTGAAATCCAGGTCGGGGATATGCTCAACGAGACCGATGTTTACATGAGCTACCTGATTTCGTATCCGTCTGATGGCCTGACGATCACAGGCGTTATGCAAATCCCCAAGCTGGGCAAAGAACCTTTCCCTGTCATCCTGATGAATCACGGCTTTTTCAGCCGGGCTGTATATACATCTGGCGATGGCACCGACCGCGCTGCCGAGTTTCTCAACCGGCATGGTTACCTCACGCTTTCATCCGATTATCGCAGTTGGGGCGATTCTGACGTCGACTACAGCCTCTTTTACTCCGGGCTGGTGATCGATGTCATCAACCTGATGGACGCTATCCCATCCATCCCGCAGGCCGATCCCGAGCGCATCGGCATGTGGGGGCACAGCATGGGCGGCGGGGTCACCCTTAAGGTATTAACAATTGATCCCTTCCTGCCTGTACCTGTAGCGCAGGCACGGGCGAGGGAAGTCGAAGGACGCATTAAAGCAGCAGTACTCTACTCCACCGTCAGCGCCGACGACGCCGACATCATCGCCCGCTGGGGATCCGGCTGTATTGGCGATTACCTGGAGGGGGAGAGGCTATATGGATGTAATTCTTCGGACATTCTCCCGCTCGATCTCCCCCCGGGTCTGATCCAGGCTTACAAGGAAACTGCCCGTAATCCTGATCTGCTGCGACAGGTCGCGGCGCTTCATTACCTGGACGATGTGTCTGCTCCCGTTCAAATCAACTATGGCACCGAAGATGGCAAGTTCTTCGGTGGCACTCCGCCTGAGTGGTCACAGAAGGCTTATCAGGGTTTTATCGATGCTGGAAAGCAGGCTGAGTTATTTGCCTACGAAGGCGAAGGACACTCGTTTGTTAGCGACCAGTGGTGGGCTTTCATGGAACGGTCCGCGCATTTTTTTGATGAGTATGTGAAATAGATTGTTGAAAGTTGGGGCTGCAGTTCAACTGCTGCCCCAACAAGGTTGAGTTGGGCGAAGCCCGTATCGCCTGTCCTGGTCGACCGGGCCAGGGAGATCCACCGCTTATTCAACCAGTGCTACAACAAGGAGCTTGCATGAACAACATCCGCCCACAACTGATGCTGCTAAACGAAGAACAAATCCGGCAAATACATCATTACGCCCTGCGCATCCTCTCCGAGACTGGCGTGCGCGTGGATGCGCCGTCTGTGGTGGAGATGTTAGGGAACACCGGGCAGGCCGAAGTCCAAGGGCGAAGCGTGAAGTTCTCACCCGCATTGGTCGAGGCTGCCATCCAATCCGCGCCATCCAGCATCCAGATATTTGACCGGCGGGGAAATCTTGCCTTTACTCTGGGCGACGACGAGCGCCTGCGCCTCGGCATCGGCGTCACAGCGCTGTATTATCAGGAGCCTGTCAATGAGACCCTGGAATTGTTCACGCGCCAGCACATGCGCGACCTGACGCGCCTGGGGAACGCGCTGCCGCTGTATGATGTAATCTCCACGCCGGGTATTGTGCGTGATGTGCCGGAACATCTGGGCGATCTGTATGGCAGCCTGGAGCATTTCGCCAATACGACCAAGCCGCTGGTGCTGCTGGTTTCGGACGAACGCAATTTTGCGCCGGTTTTGGATATGTTCGAGCATTTGCATGGCGGGTTGGGGGAGAAGCCCTTTGTGCTGCCGTATTTCAATCCGGTCTCGCCGCTGGTGATGGACAGCGGGACGCTGCTCAAAATGGGTGCTGCTATCGAGCGCGGACTGCCGTTCATCTTCTCGAATTACAGCATGGCTGGCGCTTCCACGCCATTGACTCCTGCCGGGATGCTGGCGCTTTTGCTGGCCGAACTGCTGGCCGGGCTGACCATCAGCCAGGTGATGAAGTCGGGCGCGCCGGTGTTGTTGGGGATGCTGCCGGTCTATTTCGACATGAAGTCCATGTTGAATTTCTACGACCCGCAGAGCATTTTGCTCAACCTGGCCTGTGCCGAGATGATGGCGCATTACAACCTGCCGCATTGTGGCACGTCAGGTAGCGGCACCGGCTGGGGCATGGATCTGATCGCCGCCGACACTTACTGGATGAACACGCTTACTTTTGCGCTGAAAAGAGGCGGGTTGGCCCCGTTCATTGGCGACAGCCTGGGCTCGAAGACGATTTCACCGACCACGATCCTGCACGTCCATGAGATTATCGACCAGGCCCTGCGCTTCGCGGACGGCTTCCAACTGGACGATGAGCAAGCTGCGTTGGAGGAGATCGCCAAAGTCGGTCCGGGTGGCAGTTTCCTGTTGTCGCCTTCGACGTTGAAGAATTACAAAACGGGATATTATGTCAGCGCCGTTTATCCGCGTTGGACGATGGAACGGTGGCAGGCTGAGGGGCGACCTGATGCGCGTCAGGTATTACGCGAGAAGACGCAGGCTGTGCTGGCGGATTTGTCTGCGCCGGAAGATTACGAAGAGTTGCTGGGAAGGGGAGAGGAGTATATTCGTCATCTGCGGAAATAGTGGTAAAATCGGGGCATCATTTCTGAAGAAAGGAGGTTCGATAATCAAATGAGTATCATGAGAATTGCGTCCACAAAACGTGTATTGAGCGTACCTCCTGCCTGGCTGGTGGTAACGAATTAATTCGTTGCTACACATCCCGTCTATCAGCCGCAGGTGCGCTCCGCCCTGCGGTTTTTGTTTCGCTGCAGGCTTCCCTGTGGTTTTTCTTTTACAAAAGGCAACTCTTCAAAAATGAATACCAACAACTACATTGAATTCTTCGATGAACTCGATGACGAAGACGCGCTGGAAGCGTTTTTACAATTTGACGCTCAACGCCCCAGAAACCCCAAATGCCGTATCTCCAAAAAGCTGGAGACGGAAGAGGGTGCTTTTATCCGTGCGCAAGATGCCAGCCGCGAGAACCTGCAATTCACCTACAAGGCTGCCCGTTTCGAAGAAGGCTGGCTATTGGACTCCCTGATCGGCTTTTTCGAGCAGCAATGGATTTCTGATGTGCTGCGCAAAGTCAAAGGCGGTAAGGAGGCTTCGGTCTACCAGTGCAGCGCCGGGACAGCCGTCCCGGCGAAACTGGCTGCGGCCAAGGTTTACCGTCCGCGTATGCTGCGCAATCTGCGCAACGACCACCTCTATCGTGAAGGCCGCGAAAATCTGGATGATGAAGGCAGGGTTGTGCTGGATGATGGCAAGCTCAAGGCCATGCGCCAGCGCACGCAATACGGGCAAGACTTGCTGCACCAATCCTGGATTGCGTACGAATTCACCACCATGCAAACCTTGCACGCTGCCAGCGCGGATGTTCCAAAACCGTACACAATGGCTGGCAATGCCATCCTGATGGGTTACATCGGAGATGTAAGTGAAGCAGCACCTGCGCTCAACGAAATCGACCTGGATCGCGATGAAGCCAAATCGCTCTTTGAACGCGTCATCCGCAACATCGACATCCTGCTGACTAACGAAGTCATCCACGGCGACTTGTCGGCGTATAACATCCTGTACTGGGAAGGCGAGATTGTCCTGATCGATTTCCCACAGGTGATTTCCCCGAAGATCAATCGCAACGCCTTTCGCATTTTCGAACGCGATGTGACGCGTGTCTGCGATTACTTCAACGCGCAGGGCTTGCAGACCAATTCGCATAAACTGGCGCGAGAACTCTGGAGCTCGCATGGCTTTCGTCTGCAACAGGATATCCATCCACGCTTGCTGGACGCTGAAGATCCCAAAGATCGCAAACTGTGGCAGAAGCAGAAATGAGGGTTCTTATGTGTTCAGTCGGTAGATTATCCGCCGACTGAACACTGACTACTGATTACTACTCTTTCCCCACAACCCATACCCGGCCTTGCGTCTCTCCTCGCGGCGCTCATGCTGCTCGTGTATTTCTTCCACATGCGCTACTTTTTCCTGGATAGCGGCCTCCAGCCAGGTGCGGCCCTTTTCGGCTGTCCCCAGGCTGCCCGCGCCGTAGGAGCCGGTTTTGCTGTCGTCATCCCAGGGCGGGTTGGCGACCAGCGACCCGCCTTCGATCCAGTCCATATAGTAGTTTGGCGTGGAGATGAAGTCGGTCTCGTCTATGACGCGCTCCATGTGACACAGATCGGGACGCAAATGCAGCATGAAGGAAGTTTCCAGCTCGCCTGCGTGCCCCATCCCGCCGATCTTCGATTCGCGGTATTTCTCAATTGCCGGTGCGCCGATGTGCCCGGACGTATGCAACCAGGCCGTGGCGCAGAAGATTCTTCTGTGGCGTTCCCCGGCGTATTTGACGACGTTTACAAGGAAGGAGACATTCCCACCGTGCCCACTGATGAAATAGAAGCGGTCGAAACCGCGCGCAACCAGCGTATCAATGACAGCCAGCCAGAAATCTTCGAAGGCGCGTCCGCCAACATTTAATGTAGCGGCGAAGGCCTGCCTGTGCGTACTGACGCCGTAAGGCGTCACTGGCAAGCTGTAACTGCGTGTAACCATATTATCAACCACACCCCTGGCTATTGCATCGATAATAACGGTATCGACCGAGAGGGGCAGGTGGTAACCGTGCTCTTCGGTGTGCCCGATGGGGATCAAGATGACCTTGCCGCGTTCAGAATCCGGCGGTAAGGATGCCGCATCTTGTTTTTGAGTTGCATGGGGAAGTCTCAACTGGGAAGCGGCCGGGATAAGCCGGGTAAAGAATTGTGCATCCAGGCCTTGCGGCGTCAGGCAGTAAACACGCGAAAATCCGTCTTCGTGCAGGCTGTCCAGCAGATTGGCGATGACTTGGAAAAAGATCGGTTCAGGTATCGCCAGCCCGCTGCCGCGCCAGCCAAACGGGATAGGTGGCAGGAGTCCAATGCGGGGCGGACTTCCCAGTTGGGCAGCCAGCAGGTTCGCGCTTGTCCTGAGCGGATAGCCTGATCCAAGTGGCAGCACAAGCGGGGTATCGCGAGGCAGCTCCGCTACTTCAGGCCAGGTCAGTTCTTCATACGCAAAAAAGTCGGTCATAGGTTCCTTTTATTATTTGATCTTCGTGTAGCCAATACAACACACTATCTCTCTCCACAACTAATTCAAACCACCAAAAACCAATCCAAAAACCGCTCAACCCGCACAAACACGTCTAGTTGATTCTTGCGGCGCAGGAAGCCATGCGGTTCGTCGGGGTAGGTCTTGTATTCGAAGGTCTTGCCATGCGCTTTGAGCGCCTCGACCCACTCCTCGGAGGCCTCGGGTGGCACAACATCGTCCAGCAGGCCGTGCAGGATCAATACGGGTTTTTTGACATTGGCAACTTCTGTAATGGGGGAGCCCTTGAGATAAACCTCACGGTTTTTTGCAGGATGGCCTAGGAATATTTCAGTGTACAGACGCAACTCGCGTTTGCATTGCGCCCAGGACGAATATAGGTTCGAGTCGCCATATTTGACAATCCCACAAGCGAAGAGATATTCGGGATCGCGCGAGAGGGAGCAGATCGTCATATAGCCGCCATAGCTGCCACCCATAATGGCAATACGCGCCGGATCTATACCGGGTAATGTCCCCAGGTATTTCGCGCCGTGCAGGCAATCCTGAGTATCGCCGAGGCCCCAATCATTGTAATTGGCATGTTCGAAGTCCACACCGTAGCCCGTGCTGCCGCGGTAGTTTGGCGCAATGAACGTATACCCCTTGGCCAGCAGATACTGAGCCAGCACATCCCACTCTGCGGCGTACAATGCAGACGGGCCACCGTGCGGATGAAGCACCGCCGCGCCATTGGATTTCTCAGGCCTGAACAAGAAGGCGGGGATCTCCAGCCCATCATAGCTTTTATACGAAACGATTTCAGGCATGACCAGTTTGTTCTTTGCCATAGCGGGCGACTGCGAGAAGGTCAACTGCGTGACTTCTTTGCTAGCGATGTCGATACGGTAGATATCGGGTGGCAGGATGGGACTCTCATATTCAAAGATGATGGATTTTCCATCCGGACTCCAGTTTGGATTGAGGTGAACGCCCATACCAGCGCGCAATTCGGTCAGACTAGCCCCAGCTTGCTCCCACAAAAACAGATCGAACGAACCCTGACGGATGACGACCAGCGCGATTTGCAAGCCATCGGGAGACCATTCGTACTGGGCAAGATCGTAGCCGAGTTTCGCAACCTGATGTAACCCTTCGCCATCCGGTTTGACCATCCACAGGTCGTCGTGACCCGCTTCCTGGCAGATGAAGGAGATCCATCGACCGTCAGGCGACCAGCGAGGGCTGTGCGTGCGGACTTTGGGCACCCCATACAGCG
Source organism: Anaerolineales bacterium (assembly GCA_016928525.1). The sequence goes on from JAFGKO010000010.1 coordinate 17,642, forward strand.
TGCGGGTCTTCCCGCTTTCCAGGTCGGTCAGGCAGATGTCAAGCCGGTTGAGATCGTCGAAGCGGCGCAGCAGGTAGACCACGGATTTGCCATCGGGCGATGGCCAGGCATCCCAGTGATCGCCGTCCGCAGAATCCGTCAGTGCACGCGGCCAGGAACCATCGCGTTCGGTCAGGACAAGTTGGTCTGCCTTGTGGCGCGTCACGCCGACGATGAGGTGATTGGAGTCGGGCATCCATTTGGGTGAAAAAGCGCCCATTGTGAAGTCAGTAATTTTCTTTGGCAGGCCGCCTTCCCTGGGAACGATATGCACATGTCCGTCGATAGTGAAGGCCAGCCATTTCGAATCCGGCGACCACTGTGGGATTTCATCGTCCCAGAAAGCGACCAGGTCGCGGTTCGTGCTGACCCGGCTCGGCCAGCCTCCGCTCGTCGGGAGCAGGTATACGTCGGAGAGCGATTCGGTATCCTTGATGAAGGCAATTGTCCCTCCGTCAGGTGAAAGCCGGTGGTTCCGTATCCTTTCCAGGGAGGTGATCAGGGAAAGGTTCCAACCATCCGGCGCTTTCAAATCTGGCCGGGAAATGGAAGGCCAGCCGTTGCGTTCATATTTTTCTTCAAGCTTTATTGGTTTGTCCATGTCGTGTCCTTTTTTACTCTGGATTGCGGAATATTTATTGATTAGCGTAATTGAATCACGATAATGAAGTTTTTAATTGTTTTCCTGCAAAAAATCCATATTTCCATTGTAAATTCTCTTTTCTATCTTTGCAATATAAAGTAAAATGCTTTTGTAATGGAGTGTCATAAAGAAGTACTTTTTTTAAACTTTTTTGGCTCTACAAATTCTGTTACACACCCAGTGTGATGGTGCACCACGGCTATTAAAGCCGCAGGTGCATTTTTTTTTCGCTCGGGCAATCCAATTGCCCACCCCCAAAAATTTCTTCAAGGAGGAAGAGATGAAACTGAGAAATACCTTTGTATTCATGCTGGTTACCATTGCGTTGGCGCTATCGGCATGTGGCGGCGGCCAGGCAGCACCCGAAGCTCCTGAGCCGGCAGAACCGGGCGCAACAGAACCACAAGCACCACCCGAGCCCCCTTCCGCGCCTGCCATTGTCCGTATTGGGTACCCCGGCAGCCCGGATACGCTGAATCCGGGCGCGGCGGTACTCTCGGAAGCGTACCTCATATTCGAGTTGGTGTATGACACTATGTACGACCTGAACCTGGATGGCACTTTCTCGCTTAGCCTGGCAGAGAGCGCCGATGTTTCAGACGACAACCTGGTGTGGATCTTCAAGTTGCGTGATGCCAAATTCCATGACGGCACGCCATTGACAGCCCAGGATATTGTCTTTTCCTACGACCTGTATGCCAATACGGAAGGCTACCCCTGGATGGGCGACTACACCTATTACTTCGAGAGCGTAGAAGCGCCGGATGACAAGACGGTGGTGATCACACTCTCTGAGGCCATCCCCAACCTGGACAGCCAACTGGTCTGGTTATACGTCTTGCCCAAGCACATCTGGGAGAACGAAGACGCGGTCGAGTTCGAGAACGTAGCCATGATCGGCAGCGGACCGTTCAAGATGGTGGAATACAAACAAAATGAGTTTGTCCATCTGGCCGCCAATAAGGACCATCCCCAGGCGCCCAAGATCGATGAGGTCATCTTCCAGACCTTCGAAAGCAATGACGCCCTGGTGCAGGCCATCAAGACCGGGCAGGTGGACATGATCGCTGAATTCCCGGCCACGGCCATCGACAGCCTGCGCGAAGCTGAGAACGTAGAAGTAGTGACTGGCGCGCCATTTGCGCCCACGGTCACGGACATCATTTTCAACCAATGCACTGCCGAAAATTGTCCAGAAGGCGATGGCGTTTGCTCCGGCCATCCCTCCCTGCTGGACCGCAATGTGCGCCTGGCACTGTCTCACGCTACTGACAAACAAAAGATCATCGATGTGGTTTACCTCGGGCTTGCTTCCCCGGGCACCACTTTGATTCCCGATGGTTTGGGCGTGTGGTACAACAGCTCGATCAAGGACTATGAGTATGATGTAGCCAAGGCCAATCAAATGCTGGACGATGCCGGTTACGCGGATAGCGACGGCGATGGCGTGCGCGAGATGCCAGACGGCACAAATCCACTGGTTTACCGTATGAACTGGCCGAGCGATTCCGTCGACGGTCCGCGTCTGGCGGAATTGCTGAGCGAGATGTGGGAAGCGGCTGGCGTGGAAGTGGAACCGCAAGCCATGGATCCGGATGCGTTGACTGCGGCCTGCTGCCCGGCCTTCGATTTCGATGTCATGCTGTGGGGCTGGGGCTCAGACCCGGATCCGAACCTGCTCCTGTCTGTGATGACGACCGATGAAATCCCGACCGGCAGCAGCGAGACCGGCTATTCCAACCCGGAATTCGACGAGCTTTATTACCAGCAGGCCGCCGAGATGGACTTCGAGACGCGCAAAGAGCTGGTCTGGAAGATGCAGCAGATCGTCTTCGATGATGTGGTTTACATCATTCCATATTATGACCCGGCCCTGCAAGCCTATCGTACCGATAGGTTCACAGGATGGATCACCGATCAAGCTAAAGTCGAACTCGCTGACCCAACCTCGTTAACGGTTATCGAACCGGTCAAATAGAACCAATCACGCCATGCGAGGGTGGCGGACTTGCCCGCCGCCCTCGATTTATAGCCTTGCATAACCTAGCGAAGGTTTTGAACCTTCGCTAGGTTAAAAACCAGGAGCAACCGTGAAACGACAGCAATATCTCCTCAAGAAATTCAGCTGGGCGCTCTTTACCATTGCATTTGTGCTTGTTTTGAATTTTTTCCTGTTCCGCATCCTGCCGGGTGACCCGGCCCGCTCCGGCATCCATGACCCGCGCTTGAAAAAGGAAGCCGTTGAAGCGATCCGCGTGCGTTATGGGCTGGATAAGCCTGTCATCAATTGCTTTGAGAATTTGAACCCGATCGAGTTTGGCAGTTGTACCGTCAACCCGTTGGAGACGCAATTCTTCATTTATGTGGGCAACCTGTTCAAAGGGGAGATGGGCATCAGCTACCACACCAACCAGCCGGTGGCTGAAATCCTGGTGGAACGCATTTGGAATACCATCCTGTTGATCGGCGCGGGGCAAATCCTGTCCATTATCTTCGGAGTCATTTTTGGTGTCTTTGCGGCCTGGAAAGCGCGTACTACCATTGATTATGCGGCGCTTCTCAGCAGCCTGCTGGCCTGGAGTTTGCCAACTTTCTGGCTGGGAATCATTTTATTATTTTGGGGCAGCAACCATGGCCTGCCGATCGGCGGCAAGGCCACGCCGGGCATGTCGAGCATGCCCTGGCCAGACCGCTGGGGGGATATTTTCAAACATATGCTTTTACCCACCCTGACTTACACAATCGTCTTTATGGGTGAGTATATGCTTATCATGCGTTCGAGCCTTTTGGATGTACTTTCGGAAGACTACATCCTGACAGCCAAAGCCAAAGGCTTGAGCACCTTCCAGATCCTGAAAGACCATGCGCTCAAAAATGCTATGCTGCCCTTGGTGACGGTCATCGCCATCAACCTGGGGTTTACCGTGGCAGGTGCGCTGCAAATCGAGACGGTCTTTTCATGGCCCGGATTGGGGGGTGCGATCTATGAGTCGGTCAACCGGCGCGACTTTCCGGTGCTGCAAGGCACGTTCCTGCTGATCGCCGTGAGCGTGATCCTAGCCAACCTGATCGCAGACCTGACATATTCTTATCTGGACCCACGCGTCCAGTCGGAGTCATAGCATGGAAGCCAAAGTCGTCGAACCCAAAGCGCCAACTACAAGCTCCCCCTTCCTGGATTTCTGGAAGAAGTTCAGCAGCAACCGCATGGCCGTGGTAGGGCTGTTGATGCTGGTGGCAATCGTAGTTGTTGCCATTTTTGCGCACCAGATCGCCAGGTACGATGTTACCACTTCAGTCAACATCACCAGTGCAGACATCTACCGGCCGCCAAGCGCGGAACACTGGTTTGGTACGGACGATGCCGGGAAGGATGTGTTTTCCAGTTTTGTCTATGGTGCGCGTATTTCATTGACCGTGGGATTTTTTGCAGCCTTCATCTCCATCTTTATCGGCGGGCTGATGGGCATCGTGGCTGGCTTTTACGGTGGCCGGGTGGAAAATTTCCTGATGCGCTTCACCGACGTGATGCTGGTCATCCCCGACCTGCCGCTGATGGTAGTGATCGTGGCGATGACCAAGCCCAGTCTGATGAACATCATCTTCGTGATCGGTTTGCTGGGTTGGACAACCACTTCGCGCATTGTGCGCTCGCAAACACTGGCAGTCAAGTCGCGTAAGTTCGTGTTGCGCGCGCGCGCCATCGGCGCCGGGAACTGGCACATCGTCGTGCATCACATTTTGCCGCTGGTCATGCCCTTGCTGGTCGTCAACGCTATCCTGGTCATTTCGCTGGCCATCCTGAACGAAAGCACGCTTTCATTCCTGGGCCTGGGCGACCCGACCGCGTTATCCTGGGGCCAGATGCTGAATTTTGCATTTGGACGCGGCGCGATGTCCGCGGGGGCGTGGTGGGCGTTGGTCGTGCCAGGGCTGGGGATCGTTTGGGTCGTCCTGGCGCTGACACTGCTCGGGCACGGGCTGGAACAGGTGCTAAATCCGAGGCTGGAAACCCATCATTTAATGCCGGGCAGGCCGGTGGTCGAGACCGAAGCGCCGGGTGCGCCTTCGTTTTCGCGCGACCAGCGCCCGGTCCTGCTGGACGTACAAAACCTTTCCATCCATTATGTGACCGAAGGCCAACCACCCGCGCGGGCGGTCGAAAACGTCAGCTTTACGCTGCACGAAGGCGAATTGATGGGGCTGGTGGGGGAAAGCGGCTGCGGCAAGACCACGCTCATGCTGGCCTTGTTGCGTTTGCTGCCTGCCGCGGGGCAGATCGTGGGCGGCAAGGTCCATTTTATGGGACGGGATTTGACGGCCATGAGCGAGGAAGAACTTTCGGACGTGCGCTGGAACGGCATTTCGATCATCTTCCAGGGTGCGATGAACGCACTCAACCCGGTACGGACGGTGGGAGACCAGATTCGTGAAGCTATCGTTAAACATGTGGCTATCCTGCCGGGCGATAAGGTGGATGAGCGCGTCGTGGAACTGCTCGAACTGGTTGGTATCACAGCCGACCATAAGGAGCATTTCCCGCACCAGTATTCGGGCGGTATGCGCCAGCGAGCGATGATCGCCATGGCGCTGGCCTGCAACCCGCAACTGGTGATCGCTGACGAACCGACCACCGCGCTGGATGTGATGATCCAGGCGCAGATCCTGGAATTGCTGGACAACCTGCGCAAGAAACTGGGGCTTTCGATTATTTTCGTAACACACGACCTGGGCGTGGTAGCCGAGATGTGCGACTCGGTGCTGGTGATGTATGGCGGTGTGACGGCCGAATACTCGGATGTGGACACCATCTATAACTCCCCGCGCCATCCCTACACCCAGGAACTGCTCAAGGCGTTCCCGGACTTGTCCAAACCCGACAAGCGACTTGCTTCGATCCCAGGCTACCCACCGCGGCTGGACGCGCTGCCCGCAGGTTGCCGCTTTGCGCCGCGCTGCCCACTTGCAATCGAGCGTTGCCACACAGAATCACCTGCTCTGCACGTACTTGGGGCGCATCACGTTGCGAGTTGCCATCTGGTTGAGGTTTCAGCATGACACAAGAATTCTTTCTCAAAGTACAAGGCTTGAAGAAATATTTCGAAGCCGGAAAGCCCAACCTGTTCAAGCGTGAAGTGCGGCACGTACACGCAGTGGATGATGTCAGCCTGAACCTGGAGCGCGGCGAGGTGATTGCGCTGGTGGGCGAGAGCGGCTGCGGCAAGTCCACGCTGGCGCTGACCCTGATGGGCCTCGAAAAGTCGACCGCGGGTAAGATCATCTTCGAGGGCATCGATATCACCCATGCGGATGAAAAAGCCCAGAAATTGCTGCGCCAACGCATCCAGATGGTCTTCCAGGACCCGTATGAGTCGCTCAACCCCACCCAGACCATCGAGGAGATCGTCGGCGAGCCGCTAGTAGTGCACAAATTGACCAGCAGCACTGAGGAGCGCCGCGAGCGCGTCGTCCGCGCCCTCGAGGATTCCGGATTGAAACCTGCGGACATCTATATGCGCCGCTTCCCGCACGAACTCTCCGGCGGACAACGCCAGCGCGTGGTCATCGCGGGCGCGCTCGTCCTGGAACCACACCTGCTGCTGGCTGATGAGCCTGTTTCTATGCTGGATGTTTCCATCCGCGCCGAGATCCTGAACTTGCTGGCCGACCTGCGGATTTCGCGCCAGATTTCGATCATCTTCATCACACACGACCTGGGGACGGTAGGCTACTTCGCCGACCGGGTGGCGGTCATGTACCTGGGACGCATCGTGGAAATAGGTAAGATGCGCGAGGTGCTGGAGAACCCGCAACATCCGTATACCAAGGCGCTGCTCTCGGTCATCCCGGTACCCAACCCGCGCCTGCGCAAGGAGCGCGTCATCCTGCAAGGCGAGACGCCCAACCCCATC
>JAFGKO010000011.1 GCA_016928525.1 Anaerolineales bacterium
ATTCTGCTTGAGGTCGGCGGTGGTCTCAATGGTAGTCAACGCGTGGATGTCCACGATACAGTACACGCACTCATATTCGTCTTGCAAGGCAACGTAATTCTGGATCGCGCCCAGATAGTTGCCCAGGTGCTGGCGTCCCGTGGGGCGGGCGCCGGAAAACACACGTCCTTTTTTCGACATCAACTGCCTCGTTGGATGATAGATTTGACCAGGCCGACCACCTCGCCGGGTTCGGCGTGACGGTGGGTCTGGAGTTTGGAATAGACCAGCTTGTCGTTCACACTGACCTCGAACTTGCCTCCGTCCGAGGGGACCAGGGTCAGGCCCTGAAGGTCGTACTCGAAGTTCTTAAGCAGCTCGTTCGCCAGGCTCACGGCCCGGTCGGTGTAATGTCATACAGCGCAATAGACGATTTCGATGTTTACCATTGGGTGATACTCTCCAAAACATCCTCGCTGAGCGGAGGGCCGAACGACAGTGAGGCCCGTAGTCGAAGCGCGTATTTCCTCAAGAGACCGCCCATCCCCCTTCGGGGACGATGCAACTACGCTTCTCGCTTTGCTCGTCGCTCCGCTCAGGGCGAGAATTCAAAATTGTTAGAAAATTATAACATGCGCCTCCCTATGACTTGTCACATGCATGATGAGGGACTATAATCGCGCCTGGAAATTGAAGGAGAAAGTTTAGCTATGCCTGTCTATGCTTATCGGTGCGAATCCTGTGGGGTTCACTTCGAACGACAACAATCTTTCAGCGACGCGCCGCTCAAACGCTGCCCGGAGTGCAACAAGAACACCCTGGTCAAGGTGATTGGGCCGGTGGGTGTGGTCTTTAAAGGTTCCGGCTTCTACTCCACCGACCACAGGTCGACTTCCGGGCTGCATTCACCGAAGAGCAAGGACGATGGCAGCTCTGCGGAGAAATCCGAGAGCAAGGCGAGCACGGAGAGCGTAAAAGCGGAAAGCAAGAGCAGTGACAAAAAAGAGTAAGAAGGCTTACTTGTTTATACACAAAAGCGACGCGGAGATGCGTCGCTTTTGTTCTCCTGAACCAGGCTCGAAATAAAGGATTATTAGTATGACTATAGAAAAATCTGAACACGATATCTTTGTCGAAAATACCTGGCGCAATCTGTTGACCCAGGGAGAATCTGATAAAGAGAAACGCCTCAGAAGAATATTCAGAATGTTTCCTTCGAAAACAAAATGTAAGTGGTGTGATTTACCTTTCGACCACCCGGCCTCCCCACTCATCCATTATATTTTTAGAAAGAAACGATCAACACACAATCCGCGCTTTTGCAACGTTTGCGAAGATTTTGCTGTGAAATTTCAAGGAGGCGCAGAAGTTGAGCTTTCGATGGTATTTGCAGATATTCGCGGATCCACCACCCTGGCAGAAGGGATGAGCGCCACAGAATTCAAAAAATTGATCGATCGCTTTTATCAGGTATCGACCCAAATATTCATTAAGACAGATGCAATGATCGATAAACTGGTTGGGGATGAAGTGACTGCTTTTTATTTACACGGCATGGCCGGGAAAGATTATGCCCGACTGGCAATCGAGGCCGCAGAAGAACTCTTGATCAAAACCGGACATAAGGACGCAAACGGACCCTGGGCGCCGATTGGCATTGGGATTCATACCGGGGTTGCCTTTGTGGGGGCTGTGGGCACTTCGGATGGTTTAGTCGATGTCACGGCCTTAGGCGATGCAGTGAATATTGCTGCCCGGTTGGCCTCCCAGGCAAAAGCAGGCGAGATCTTGTTGAGCGAGGAAACCTTGCACGCGGCAAAGCTGGATCCGTCAAATTTGGAAAAGAGAAGTTTGGAATTAAAAGGGAAAAGCGCACCTTTTGATGTCAGAGTTATGCAAGTAACAGCGGAGAATTAAATTTTCGGGTTTTGGGCTGGCGGCACCCAAAAAGGATGAAGATGGTTCTGCTGAGAAATCCGAGAACAAGGCGACGACGGAAAGCAAGGGCAGTGAGAAAAAAGAATAGGAAGTAACAACTGGTTACACACAAAAGCGACGCGCAGATGCGTCGCTTTTTATAATTGGCCTTTGTAGGAATGTCTCAGAAAGGAAAATCCTTATCAAATTTTTCTTGTTCCGAGTCAGGATTTAGTATCTCATTAAGGGTTGCTAGATTGGAGTTGTCAATTTGATCTTCTTTTCCTTTGATAACACTCTGGATAAAATCATGGACATCTCCATCCTGAATAATCCATGAAACTTGGTTGTTTGAAATGGCAGCATCTACTATTGCATTTGTTTGAGCAATTGTAAAGCCGGAATATTTTCTAAGCTTTCCAATAATTGCATGTGTTTCAGCAAAATTGAAACTATTTGCAAGTTCCTGGATTAATTTATCTTTTTCTCGTTCATCAGCAAGCGAAATGTCTGGATAATGTTCTCTGAAGAAAACAGATAAACTTCTATAGTATTTTATATTTGACCTCTTCTTTTCAAACCATTCTTCGGCCAAGAACGAGTTAAAAACATGCTGATCAAGAGGTGAGGCATAATCCTTATCATCGGATATAAAACATAGATTTTCACCATCAGGCACAGATGTAAGTAAAGCTTCCCAATTAAGCGCATCACCAATAGATCCTTTCTTCCCTGGCGGATTTCCCACTTCTAAGCGTCTGCGGGCCTTTTCATACATTTCATCATCAATGGGGATTTCGATGCTAAGTTGAGTTAACTCTTCAAATGTAGAATCTGCTTTTAGGCTCTTGGCCTGAATATCTGAAAGAACTTTTTCTGCAAGTTTGTTATGAACCTTCGAATAGGTTTTTTGCAGTTCTCGGAGATTTTCAAACTCAGGATAATCTTTACAAAACTGTGGGAATTGAAAATCTAATCGTTGATCTTTAAATTTTTTCATAGCATCTTCAATCTTGTTATCACGATTTCGACGAAATTCTTCTAATGTTTGAGAGGGCATAAATAGACTTACTTCTTTTTGAGAAAGAAGAAATCCAAGCTTTCTCAATTCTTCGAGATCATCGTTTGTGAAATGGAAAAAAGACAAATAGACATTTGTATCAATGAATATGTTCACCATTTGATCCATTTTTGCCACCTTTATTACAGCCTTTGGCCAATTGTATTAATTATAGTTACTCACTTATAAAACAACTCCAATCCATCGATCAGCTTCTTGAACAGCTTATCAAAACTGGCATCATCCTTCCACTCCGAAAAATCCAGAATATTGTATTCCATCATCTGCTGCATAACCCGTTTTGGCCAGGGACTCTCTTTCCAACTATCATCCAGCGCCACCGGGCAGAGCACATCGCGCCCGCTTTCCTTCTCCAACTCGCGCGCCGTGCGGACTTCGTGTTCCACCCACAAAGGTTTCATGTGTCACTAAAAGTATATAACAAAAATTCCCCTTTGGAATAAGCCAAAAAGGTATCTAAAAGTGACAGTCACCTCGTCCCATGCGCTCTGCTCCGGGAGCGCTGCGCAAAGGCGACTGTCACTTTAAATCAATTCTCTGCCGGCCATCTGTCCCCCGTCCACGAGCATGACCGCCCCGGTCGTGAAGTTCGAGGCCGGGGAGGCCAGATACAAGGCCAGGCCAGCGACTTCACCCGGCTGGCCGATGCGCTTCTGGGGAACCTGGGCAATGATCTGCTGATGGATTTCCGGCGTCTCCCACAGAACCTGGCTGAAGCGGGTCTGGATGAAACCGGGCGCAATCGCGTTGACCTGGATATTGTCCGCCGCCAGTTCGACCGCCAGGGTACGGGTCAGCATCAGGACGCCGGCCTTGCTGATGCCGTAGATGCCCATACCCTGCTGGTGTTGCATCCCGGCCACGGAGGCCACGTTGATGATCTTCCCGCCGCCGCGCTCACGCATGCTCCCCACACAGGCCTTAGCCATCCGGAAATATCCCTTGAGATTGACGTCCAGGATCTTGTCCCAGTGACTCTCTTCCGAGGTCATAAGTGGCCCAAAATGCGGATTGGTGGCTGCGTTGTTGACCAGGATGTCCACGCCCCCAAATCTCTCACGGCAGGCAGCCACCAGCGCCCGGACCGCCTCGGGGTCGCCAGTATGGGCTGCATAAGGAAATGCCTCACCGCCTCTGGCCCGGATCTTTTCTGCCGCCTGGTCCAGTGCGTCCTGTTTGCGGCTGGTCAGCACCACTTTCGCTCCGGCTGTAGCAAAACTTTCCGAAATCGCCAGCCCGATGCCGCGCGAGGCGCCGGTAATGATCGCAACCTTTCCTGTCAAGTCAAATGGGTTATCCTTCATATCCATCCTCCTGCCAAGTTGAACCGTTGATTTTTCGCCCCCGAATTAGCCTGCAAATCTCATTTTTCTCTCCGGATTGTACGGATTTGGCCTTTCGTAGCGGTCTAACAACCTGATCCTGTTTGCAGGCACGTAGTTTTGTCCGCTAGAGATGTTCAGAAAGACAGTATGCGCATTGTATTTCGCCAGATGCGGGAACGGGTCAACCCTGTACGTACTATCCTCCAATTCTTCGAAGTGGGCGATCGTTGCACGGTGCAACAGGTCGGGCCGCGTTTCCACGTTCACTTCTTCGATGTCCGGAGGAGATTTCGAACCGTCCAGCGATTCAAATGGGTATAAGGTCTGGCCGCCCTTGCGGATCATCTCCCCGGTAATCCTGATGATGTTCCCGCCCGCCAACAAACCATCATGCGCAATGTAATCCTGACCTTTGTTCTTGCTTTTCCCCGTGATGACCTCCCAGTGCGTTTCGGGTCCGTGGCGGTTCGTGACCATCTCTGTTCCCTTGATCAACCACAACCAGGCCTGGTGTATATTTTCCCTTTGTCCTTTACTCAGCTCCGATTCGTCAAAGTGGCCGAACGCGCAGTAGATCAGGTTCCTATACCAGAACCATTGCCACTCCGGGGATAACGGTACAAATTTGTCCTTTCGATAGGTTGTGACCGTTTCGGGCCGGGCTTTCTTTTGGGGATACGTTCGATATCTATAATCGTGATCCCACACCCCTTCAAGCTGGTAATCGTGCAGACAAAACGCCCATTGGCCTGCGGGAAGCACAGCCAGCGTTTCGGCCGGCCGACAAGCGGCCAGCAGATACCCCCCGGCGAGCGCGCCGGTCCATTTGAGAAAATCACGGCGGGTAAGCTGAAAGCGGGAGTCGCTGGACATCGTCGCTAAAAGTATAGTACAAAAACCCCGCGGCTGCGGGGTTCAAATTGTTTGCAAATTCTCGGGTTATTTGGACTTCAGGTAGGCATCAATAGCCTGGGCAGCCTTGATCCCGGCGGCCATGGCAGTACCTACGATGGACGGTCCGGTAACACAATCGCCGCCGGAGAAAACGCCCGCGCGGGTGGTGGCGCCGGTCTCTTCGTCCACGACCTTGATCAGACCCCAATTTTGCGTTTCCAACTCCGGCGTGGTCTCGCCGATGACCGGGTCGGGCCAGTAGCCCAGAGCCAGAATGGCTGTGTCAGCAGCCACGCTGAAGTTCGATCCCTCCACCGGGACCGGGCGACGGCGTCCGGAAGCATCCGGTTCGCCCAATTCCATTTCGAGGCACTCGACGGCGATCAGGTGACCATCCTCCCCGGCAATGAATCTCACCGGCTGGGTCAGGAAGCGGTATTTGGCGCCCTCCTCCTGAGCCATCTGGCGGTCTTTCTTCCCACCGGGCATCTCGTTTTCGGTACGGCGATACAGGCAGGTGACCTCATCCGCGCCCAGGCGCAGCGCGGTGCGCAGACAGTCGGAAGCCGTGTCGCCGCCACCGATCACCACCACGCGCTTGCCGACCTGCGGGAGTTCGCGTTTGTCCGCGGGCAGGTAGCGGGGGTCAACGTTGCCGCGGATCAGGAAGTCGGTGGCCTCATACACGCCGGGCAGGTCGGTGCCAGGGGTCTTCTCCATCTTGGCATCGATGCCAGCGCCCACTCCCAGGAAGACCGCTTCAAAACCCTCTGCGTACAAGTCGTCGACTGTTTTGTCTTTACCGATGTAGGTGTCACCAACAAACTTGACTCCGGCCTGCTCGAGGTCGCCCCATTTGTCCCAGACCACGTTTTTCGGCAGTTTGAAGTTGGGGATGCCGTAGAGCAACAGGCCGCCCGGAGCGGGCTTGGCGTCGAAAATGGTGACGGCATGTCCCTGCTTCACCAGTTTCTCGGCGACGGCCAGGCCTGCCGGTCCGGCTCCAACCACGGCAACCTTTTTGCCGGTCGGTGCACCAACGGGAATCTGGTAAGGCTGGTGCTCACGTTCGTAGTCCAGGCCAAAGGCCTCCAGCGCGCCAGTCAGGACGGGCTCTCCGCGTTTGTTGCGCGGGCAAGCGCCCTGGCAGAGTTGCTCGTGCGGGCAGACCCGTCCGCAAATTTCGGGCAGCGTACTGGTCTGGTGATAAACCTGGGCGGCTTCGAGGAAGCGACCTTGCTCAATCAACCCCATAGCCGTGGGGATGTCATTGTGGGCGGGGCAGGCCTTCATACAGGGAGACGGATCGGGACAATGGATGCAGCGGGTCGCCTCCCGCATGGCGCGTTCGGCATCGAACGAGATGACTACATCGTCAAAATCACAAACGCGTACCTCGGGTGGGCGCAGGTCCAGATCCTGGAAGGGGATCTGCATACGCGCTTTGCGGTCAACTTGTGTGGGATTCTCGGGAGTGGCTGTCATATCGTCCTCCGGCATAGCATTTGTGCATAATAGAACAAGCGATACTATGATAATACCGAAAGTCAAAGCCTCTTTACAGGCTCTAATGTCACCATCGTTGACGACAATCATCACCTTAATAAAATGATGCTTGGCGTTAGGGCAACGCACACTTGCGGCACTGTCGCGGGCAGAGCTGGCCTCCCAGTCTGGGACTTGAATACCATCCCCTGACTAAAACAAAAAAGCCCATTTCAGAGCTTTTAAAGCTCCTGACCTAGGACTTGAACCTAGAACCTAGCGGTTAACAGCCGCCCGCTCTGCCAATTGAGCTAGTCAGGAAGGCGAGCAAGATTATAAGGGGAAGGCAGGGGGGTGTCAAGTTAATTCTGTAAATGATGGCATTGCGAGGAGCCGCCAGCGGCGACGTGGCAATCCCATGTTTGCAGGTTACTTGAGATTGCCATGCCCTTTGGTTTCGATACGCCGCCACGCGGTTACTCAACCAGCTGGGCCCACACATCATCCCCGGAGGGATGACATCTAATACTTAATCTCACTCAATTCGTGCAACTTGTTAATGGAATGCGTGGCTTCGATGCGGCGCACCGTACCGGTCAATCCGCGCACGACCAGGCTGTCAGTTCGCGCGCCATCGCCAAAGTATTTGACGCCTTTGAGCAATTCGCCATCGGTGATGCCGGTGGCCGCAAAGAAGACATCTTCGGAGGAGACCAGATCGTCCATGGTCAGCACTTTGTCGAAGTCGTAACCGGCTTCGCGCCCACGGCGCAGTTCATCCTCGTCGCGGGCATACAGTTTGCCCTGGATCTCACCGCCCATAGCGCGCAAGGCGCAGGCCGCCAGCACGCCTTCCGGCGTGCCACCGATGCCAAAGAGCACGTCGATACCGGTGCCGGGCAAAGCCGTCATCAGCGCGGCAGCCACGTCTCCGTCCGGGATGAGGCGGATGCGCGCGCCCATCTTGCGGATCTCAGCCACCAGGTCTTTGTGACGCGGGCGGTCCAGCACGATGGTGGTCAGGTCGTCGATATCCTTCCCCATGGCTTTGGCAATTATTTTTATGTTATCCGATACAGGCGCTTCGATATCGATCTTGCCTTTGGCTTGCGGGCCGACGGCAATCTTGTCCATGTACATGAACGGGCCAGGATCAAACATGGTACCACGCGGTGAAACCGAAACGGTGGCAATCGAGTTGGTACGGCCAAATGCCAGCGGACTGGTGCCATCGATCGGATCAACTGCCACGTCCACTTTAGGAGGCAAGCCATTGCCAACCTGTTCGCCATTGTAGAGCATGGGCGCGTTATCTTTTTCACCCTCCCCAATCACGATCACGCCATCCATAGAGACGGCGCTGAGTATCAGGCGCATCGCTTCCACCGCTGCATGGTCAGCTTTTTCCTTTTCACCGCGTCCCATCCAACGGCCAGATGCCAGAGCAGCAGCCTCGGTCACGCGCACGATCTCGAGCGCCAGGTTACGAGTTGGTTCGCTTAAAGACATACATTCCTCCTGAGAATATGTTTGACTCTATGGAATTTCCGTGGTAGACACCCGGATTTGGGGGTGAGGGCGTGCGTACGCACGCCCTCACCCCCAAATCCGGCCCCCTTTCACGGCAAAACCTGAAAAACCATATGTTTGTTTGTTACAGCAAAAACCATTGGATATAGTAATAGCCAATCACAGCAGCCCAAAGCCATGCATCGAGACGGTCGAACGCGCCTCCATGACCTGGGATGAGCGTGCCCGAATCCTTGACGCCAGCCGGACGTTTGAACAGGCTTTCACCCAGGTCCCCCAGTGGAGCAACCACGCTCAGGATCAGGCCGAGGATCGCTCCCTGCCAGATGGAGATTTCCAGCGGCCCCCAGGTGGAATACGCAAAAGCAAAAAAACCGCCGTAGACGGTTCCCGTAATGACGCCCGCCCAATAGCCCTCCCAACTCTTCCTGGGGCTCAGGCGCGGAGCCAATTTGTGACGTCCGTAGGCTACGCCAATGCTGTAAGCGCCGGTGTCCGCCATCCACGCGGAAGGCAAAACAAGGAACAGCCACCATCCCCCGTTAGGCAAATTTCTCAAGTCCAGCAAATAGGCTCCTACCCAGCCTAGGTAGGCCAGACCTGCGGCAGTGGCGGCAAAATCCAGCGCAGCTTTTTCGCGCCCGCGCTCATAAGCGAACGTATGATACCCAAGAGCCACCAGCAACAGGGCAGCAAACAACCCGCCCGCAAATTCCGGGAAAAAATCCCGCGCTATCAAAATCAAGAAAACGCCTCCAACGGTAATCCAGGTTGAAGGCTCGATCTGCATGGCGCGGAACAACTGAGTATATTCGTAGGCCGCCGCCACAATAAAAAAACCCAGGAAAATAAAAAACGGGACTCCCCCAAAAAGCAAAGCTGGCATGCCAATAGCCAGCAAGACCAGGGCAGTAATGGTTCGTTTAACCATGCACTTTGCCCACCGCTTCCGTTACTCCGCCGTAGCGACGGTCACGCTGAGCGAATGCCTCCAGGGCACGGTAATACTCCTCCTTATCGAAGTCCGGCCAATAGGTCGGTGTAATGTACCACTCTGAATAAGCAGCCTGCCAGATCAAGAAGTTGCTCACCCGCAACTCTCCAGAAGTACGGATGATCAAGTCCGGGTCAGGGACGCCGGCGGTGTAGAGATAACGGCTTACCAGTTCATCCGTAACTTCGTTTGTGGAAACTCCGTCTTCGATCATTTGCTGGATAGCATGGACAATTTCATCGCGCCCACCATAATTGAAGGCGATGTTCAACACCAGACGGGTATTATCCTTCGTGACCTCGATGGCATCCAGCACTTTTTCCTGTAACGTGGGTGCAAGCCGTTCCAGCCGTCCGATATGCCGCAACTGGACCCCTTCCTCATGCAGCTCTTTCAATTCCTTATCGATCACATCCTCAAGGATGCGCATCAACCCCTGAACCTCTTCGGGTGGCCTGCCCCAGTTTTCAGTCGAGAAGGCGTAGATGGTCAGATATTTGACGCCGAATTCCACCGAGGCGCGAATGATACGGCGCAGGTTTTCGGTTCCAGCACGATGACCCGCCAGACGGGGCAGGCCGCGCGAAATAGCCCAACGACCGTTGCCATCCATGATGATGGCAACGTGAAGGGGCATCTTATTGGCAGGTAAGGTAGAAAGGGAATCCGTCATTCTGATCGTAGCTTGTGGGGACTACACTTCCATGATCTCTTTTTCTTTTTCCTGACCGTGTTTGTTAATATCCTCGATAAAGCGATCGGTCAGCTTTTGCAGATCATCTTCTCCTCGTTTCAGTTCGTCTTCAGAGATCAACTTCTCTTTTTCAAAGTCGCGCATATCGTTCTGGGTATCACGCCTGATGTTGCGCACAGCGATACGCGCTTCTTCCAAACGGTTATGAACAACCTTCACCAGATCGCGACGTCGTTCTTCGGTCAGGGGAGGCAGGTTCAGGTGTATGGACTTGCCATCGTTATTGGGTGTCAGGCCCAGGTCCGAGGCGAGAATCGCGCGCTCCACATCCTTGAGTGAAGAGGAGTCGAAAGGCTTGATCAGTATGGAACGCGGTTCCGGTACACTGATCGAGGCTAATTGCATGAGAGGGGTCGGGGTATCATAATAGATGACAGAAAGTTTTTCTACCAGGGCAGGGTTGGCGCGTCCCGTCCGGATGACAGCCAGGTCATTTTCCAGGGATTGGATGGCGCCATTCATGCGACTTTCTGCCTCTTTAAGCATGTCTTTTATCACCTCAGCCTCCTGACAACTCGGAGCATTTATTTATAAGGATACCCCAAAATGCTGAAATTCGCTACGGGAAATGAGAGCATGAGAGCAATCATACGGATTTTGATAGACTCTCAATCAGGAGTTTCGCAATTGAATGGGAGAAGCTCGAAAATAAGGAGAGCGCGCGCCACACGCCTCCTCGGTTTCGATATCTTTTCGCAAACGTTGTCCTATGCACTAACCAATGTGCCTACCTTTTCTCCTTTGAGCGCACGCAGGAGGGCTTGCGGATCCCACAGGTTGAGCACTAAAATAGGAAGCTCGTTCTCCATACAGAGGGAAACTGCAGTACTGTCCATCACTGCCAGACGACGATTGAGCACGTCAATATAGCCAAGTTTGTCAAATCGCTTCGCATCCGGATTCTTTTTGGGATCAGAATCGTAGACGCCATCCACCTTGGTGGCTTTGATGAGCACATTGGCGCCGATTTCCATGGCGCGCAAAGCCGCGGCGGTATCCGTGGAAAAATATGGGTTACCGGTACCGGCGCTGAAAATGACTACACGCCCTACCTCAAGGTGACGGATGGCTCGACGGCGAATATAGGGCTCGGCGACCGCCCGCATTTCGATGGCAGACTGCACACGCGTGTACACGCCAGCACGCTCCAGCGCATCCATCAAAGCCATGGCATTCATGACAGTGCCAAGCATGCCCATATAGTCGGCTGTGGCGCGGTCCATGCCGCGATCCAGTCCCTGCGCGCCGCGCCAGATATTGCCCGCTCCGATGACAACCGCCACCTCCACGCCCATCTCATGTACCTCTTTGATGCGGCTGGCAATGGCTTCCGCTTCAGCCACTTTAATGCCAAAACCGGATGGCCCGGCCAGCGCCTCACCACTGAGTTTAAGCAAGATGCGGCTATAGATCAAATCACTCATCGTTGTACTCCCTTTACAATATATCAATAGGTATAGGACTTACGCAATTCGCGAAATGGTGTCGAAAATTCGACTGCGCAACCCCTGAGATAAAGAAAAGGCCAACCTTCGGGTTGGCCTTTTGACTACTCAGATACGCTTTCACCCAACTCCCAACGCTGGAAGCGGCGAATGACGATATTTTCGCCTGTTTTGCCGATCGTTTCAAGCACAAGTTTCTCAGCTGTCAGCTCTTCATCGCGGATGTAAGCCTGGCGCAACAGGACAACTTCATCCTTGAATTTTTCAAGGCGCCCGGCCACGATCTTATCCAGAATAGCCTCGGGTTTGCCTTCTTCCTTGGCGCGGGCTCGAGCGATTTCCGCTTCATGCTCCAGAACCTCCGCCGGGATTTCGTCTTCCCGGATATAGTGCGGCGCGGAAGCAGCGATCTGCAGGGCAATTTCATGCGCTAATTTGCGGAAATCTTCCGAGCGGGCCACAAAATCGGTTTCGCAGTTGACCTCAACCATCACACCAACCCGACCATCGCCATGCGAGTATAACTCGATAACACCCTGAGAGGCAGTACGATCTGAGCGTTTAGCAGCAGTAGCCACACCCTTTTCACGCAAGAAGTCTACCGCTTTATCGAAATCGCCGTTCGCATCTGTAAGCGCCTTGCGGCAATCCAATATGCCTGCGCCGGTTGCATCACGCAGTTCCTTGATCATTTCAGTCGTGATTTCCATATTCTATTCCTCGATTATGCAAATTTACTCTACATTGTCCTCAGACTTGCTTGAGTCTTCTTCATCTACATCGTCTGCCACTTCTTCTTCGCCAGATTCTTCTACATCATCTGCCACTACTTCTTCGTCAGATTCTTCTTCTGCAGTATCTTCCAGTTCATCCGTTACAGCAACTACTTCAACGTCCTCTTCCTTTGCTTTGCGGTCGCGGCTCTTGGCCTTCACTTCTTCTATTTCATCCACCACTTCTTCATCTTCCACTTCTTCTTCATCTTCTTCAGCAGGCTTGCGGCTGACGCTCAACTTAGCCAGCGTGGCTTCGCCGAGCAGGTCTTCTTCTTCGATATCCTGGTCGTCCTCATCCACTACCTTGGTCACTTTGGCGGAAGCAGACACCTCAGTCGGAGTCGGAGCGGGGCCTTCTTCCGCAGTCCCTTCATCCTTACGCACAGCCTGACCTTCAAGGACTGCGTCTGCCACTTTGGCTACCAACAGTTTGATGGCGCGGATGGCGTCGTCGTTGGAGGGGATGACGTAATCAATACCCTGCGGATTGCAGTTCGTGTCAACCAGGGCCACAATGGGGATATTGAGCAGGTTGGCTTCATGGACAGCCGCATCTTCCCGGCAAACATCCACAATGAAAAGCAGATCGGGCAAGCGCTTCATGTTACGGACCCCGGAGAGGCGCAGTTCCAAACGAGCAATTTCACGCTCGATTAGCAGGCCTTCTTTTTTGGTCAGGAGATTGATCTCGCCGCTATCGCGCAATTTCTCGAGGCGTTCCAATTCCTGAACGCGCTGGTAAATCGTGGACCAGTTGGTCAGCGTGCCTCCCAGCCAGCGTTCGGTCACATAGGGCATGCCACAACGGGTTGCTTCTTCCAAGATGGTCTCTTGCGCCTGGCGCTTGGTGCCGACGAAGAGAATCGTGCCGCCCTCTGCAGCCTTGTCACGAATGACGGTATAAGCCTGGTTGAGCAATTTGACGGTTTGCTGCAGGTCGATAATATGAATACCGTTACGCTCTGTGAAGATGTACGGTTTCATGCGTGGGTCCCACTTATTCGTTCGGTGTCCGAAATGGACGCCGCTTTCGAGCAGGGCTTTCATAGCAATAATGGCCATAGGGAAAACCTCCTTCGCGTTTGGCCTCCGCTCCGTTCAACCCGTCCGGCAACCACGTCTTCAAGTCCGTGGCACGCACCGGTCGGTCCGGGAACGTGTGAGATTGGGATATATATTGCCTATCCCGGGGCAGAATATGTCCCGCCCATCTGGACGGGAGCGGCGAGATTATACCATAGAATTTAATTGACGCGCCAGAAACGCTATGATACAATCCCCCCGCTTAATCGCCCCCATCGTCTAGCGGCCCAGGACGTGGCCCTCTCAAGGCCAAAACCGGGGTTCGAGTCCCCGTGGGGGCACAATCACCGCCGACAAGGCGGTTTTTTTTTGGCCCTCTCATACCATCGAGGGCAATAATTGTCCAGAATTTATCGATATACCTTTTTTAGTATCCATCCTTCGCAATACTCTCTAACCCCCATTTTACCCCTCACTTTTTGGTTACTTGAGTTTAGAGTTCAAAATGTAATTGGACCTTAACAAAAAGTGGATAGTCTCCCTCAATAGTGTGTTTTGTAGTAATCTTGGTACAAAAGCCTAACCCGAGGGAGACGAGATGGAAAGA
>JAFGKO010000108.1 GCA_016928525.1 Anaerolineales bacterium
CCCAAAGGCCCCGGCGCAATGATGGGATTTGGCGTCAAAGGCGGGCGGGAGGCCGGGGCGAAGTTCATCAACAGCCTGAAACTTTTCAGCCATGTGGCCAACCTGGGCGATGCCAAGTCGTTGGCCATCCATCCGGCCAGCACCACGCACAGCCAGCTTTCGACTGAGGAGCAGGTGGCGGCCGGGGTCAGTCCCGATTTTGTGCGTTTGAGCATCGGCATCGAGGACATCGACGATATCCTGTGGGACCTCGACCAGGCCCTCAACTAGAAAGGAGGAAGGATGAAGTTGAAAGGATGAAAAGAGTTGCCGAAACATTCATCCCTTCGGCTTCGCTCAGGACAAGCCTTCATCCTTCTTCTGCCTTCATCCTTATAAAGCTATGCCTGTCAGAATTCCGACCACCTTACCTGCCCGCATCATCCTGGAACGCGAAAACATCTTTGTAATGGGACACGAGCGCGCCGAGCGCCAGGACATCCGTCCGCTGCGCGTGGCCATCCTCAACCTGATGCCTACTAAGATCGAGACCGAAACGCAGTTGCTGCGCCTGCTGGGCAATTCGGCTCTGCAAGTGGAGATCACTCTGCTCCAAACGGCTACTTATCAACCTAAAAATACCGCCGCTGATCACCTAATCACACACTACCGCACCTGGGAACAGATACTTAAGGAGAAATTCGATGGCCTGGTCATCACGGGCGCGCCGGTGGAACAGATGCCCTTCGAAGAAGTGGAATATTGGGATGAACTGTGCGCCATTATGGATTGGGCAGAAACGAACGTATTCTCCACCCTGTATATTTGTTGGGGTGCGCAGGCGGGACTGTATCACCGCTACCGTATCCCGAAATATCCGCTGCCTCAAAAGATGTTCGGTGTATTCGAACACAAAGTTTTGGCCTGCAATGAGAAGTTGTTACGCGGCTTCGACGACGCCTTCCTTGCGCCGCATTCGCGGCATACCGAGGTCCGTGTTGCGGATATTGAGAAGACATATGATCTTAAGTTGTTGGCGGCTTCGGATGAGGCTGGCCTTTATCTGGCTGCCTCCCACGATGGACGGCAGGTCTTCGTCACCGGTCACTCGGAATATGATCCCCTTACGCTGAAAGGCGAATATGACCGTGACGTCAAGCTGGGGCTTCCGATCGATGTTCCCTGTAACTACTATCCAGACGACGACCCGTCCAGACCGCCGCTGGTACGCTGGCGCGGGCACGCTAACTTATTGTTTGCGAACTGGTTGAATTACTACGTCTATCAGGTTACGCCGTATAACCTCAAGCATATCCCCCAGCATGGGACCTATGCAAATTTTTAGGGCTTGGGACATTCAAGCATAGGTAATAAAATTGTAAGGGCGGGGTTACCCCGCCCTTACAATTTACGCCAGCTCAACTTCTTTCGTCATAATGTCGAACACAGGCGGCTGCTCGAAGTGCTTCTTGACTGCGCACAGCTCCGCAGATTTGATCAGCGAGGAGCGATATTTCTCAGGGAAGGAAGATGGCACCTGGATCTCCAGGTCCACTTGGCCGACCATGCCGGTGATCGGGTTGCTGTGCATGCGTTGTACAATGCGAATGCCATCAGTAGGTAGTCCGCGCTGGCGGCAGAAGCCCAACACATAAATACCCGCGCATGTGCCCATGGAGGCTAAGAAGAGGGCAAACGGGGTGGGTGCGGAACCATCGCCCCCGCCTTGGGGTGGTTGGTCGGTTGCCACGGTATATTGGCCAAAGTGCGCGTCTACGCGCGCGCCGCCAGGGAAGTCGATGATCATTTCCATAATGTAAAAAATCTCCTTTGTGTTTTATCTTTCCTTAGATGAGAAAATTCTAGAAAAGTTGCATCACTGTGCTTTATATAATACCTACGGTCACACGCGTACCTGCGTTCGGTGCAGGCAAATTGCGCTTTCCCACTCATAGAAGAGCGCAATTTGCGACCGCTCTGGGTATAATGCGTATGACTCAATAAAAGGAGTATTTCATGACAAACAAAAAACGTGGTGATCTGGTTGTTTCTTCTGGCGGTGGGGTATTGCGCGACCTGGTGTTGCGCCTCAAGCTCATCGTTCGCTTGATGGGTGATAAGCGTGTCAACCCGTTCCTCAAGCTGCTGCCTGTGGCTTCGCTGGCGTATCTGGTCTTCCCATTCGATTTGATCTCTGTCATCCCCGGTGTTAGCGCGCTGGATGACGTGGCGCTTGTCTCGTTGGGCGCCTATCTCTTCATCGAGTTCTGCCCGCCGGATGTGGTGCAGGAGCATATGCAAAAACTGACCAGCAACATGGATGCGATCAGCAGCCACGACGAAGTGGTAGATGCCGAAGCTATTGACCTGGACGACGAACGAAAATAGGATACGAATATGCGACGCGTTTTATTGGTATTGTTATTGCTGACCCTGGTCGCTTGCCTGCCGACGCCGACCCCGCCGCCTCCTACACCCCTGCCTGTCACCGTTGTCCCCGACACGGCCGCGCCTCCAACGGTCGCTCCGCCTCCTACCGACCCTGCCACAGAATTGCCCCCCACAGACACACCAACAGGCCCTCCACCCGACGCGACGTCATTTCCCAATCCGGCAACTTATCTCTGGCAGACAGTCGTTTCCGGCCTCGAACGTCCCGTGGACCTGCAGCATGCGGGCGACGAGCGTCTTTTCATCATCGAAAAAGCCGGTCGAATCCGCGTTTTGCAAGGTGGCAATCTGGTCGATTTCCCCTTCCTGAACATCACTGACCGGGTTGGCAGCAGTGGCAACGAACAAGGTCTTCTCGGACTGGCTTTCCACCCGCGTTATGTAGAAAATGGTTTTTTCTTCGTCAATTACACGGATAAGGATGGCGATACCGTTATCGCTCGTTTCCGGGCCACTGCCGACCCCAATATTGCCGATCCAAGCAGCGAGGTTGTTCTGCTGCGCGTAGACCAACCCTTTGGCAACCATAACGGTGGCGTGCTGGCCTTTTTTGGACCGGACGGCTACCTGTATGCTGGCCTGGGGGACGGCGGCTCGGCGGGCGATCCCTTTGGCAATGCGCAAAAACTGGACTCCTTGCTGGGTAAGGTCCTGCGCCTGGATGTGGATTCGGCTGAACCGTATGTCATCCCGGCGGACAACCCCTTTGGAAATGAGATTTGGGCTTACGGCTTGCGCAATCCATGGCGTATGTCGTTCGACAGCCTGACAGGTGACCTGTACATTGGCGATGTCGGTCAGGGACAGTGGGAAGAGATCGATTTCATATCCGCGGGTTCACCCGGTGGTGTGAATTTCGGTTGGAAGTACTTCGAAGGCACACATCCTTATGACGGCTCACCTCCGCAGGGGGCGCAACTTGTACCGCCTGTGGTCGAATATAACCATAGCGAAGGTTGCTCGGTGACAGGCGGATACGTTTATCGCGGGTCTATGCTCGAATGGAACGGGATCTACCTGTATGGCGATTATTGCTCGGGAACCGTTTGGGGTTTGATCCGCTCTAACGGAGGCTGGCAGGCACAGGTCCTGTTCGGTGGCGTGGGGCGTATCACTTCCTTCGGGCAGGATATGTCCGGTGAAGTCTACCTTGTCCTTGATAGTGGCAGTATCCTGCGTCTTGCGCCTCGTTAAAGTGGATAAATGCGAGACGGGACGTCCAAATTAGGCGCTTTGTCATACCAATTTGTGACGCCTGTCACTGGTTGACGTTCTTATAGTTGCATAAAATATAAGTATAGTCAGGAGGCAGATATGGCAAAGCGTAGCTGGCAAGTGAAAATGCTGAAATATTGCGAGCACGTCGGGCATGAGATTGCGCTGGAAAATGAGGTTGTGTATCCGGCTGAGTTTCTCCCTGACCAACCGCCGCGCATATTGGCCAGCCGCTGTTCGAATGCTATTCAGTGCAATACGATGTTCGATAAACCTGTCTGTGTCTGGTGTGGTACCAACCCTGAACACGAACCTGCGTAATCAGTGTGGGTTTTATCCCGCCCGGTTACTTCTCTCCTCCCTCTGAGTTGGTTTTTGGCAGCCCCGCGAACATTCGCGGGGTTTGCCGTTAAGCGGCCTTCTTGCTTGCTAGAAATCGTATGTCGTGGGGTTTTGCAGAGAAGCTAACGCTTTTTCCAGTAGGGTTGATCCTCGTCTTTGTGTTTTTCTTCTGCTCTTTTTTCAATTCGTTTTCGGCTGTCCTCGACACGGGCACGGTGTTCAGCTTGAATTTTCAAGCGTTGTGCACGACTGTTTGCTGTACGTTTGCGAACAGAGTAAAAAATCACTCCTCCAATCAAGGCCAATTCTGCCAGAACCCAAAAGGTGATGAGAGACTCTTTGCCTGTCAGGGTATCTGGGACAAGATATGCAGTATCTGGACGGGTGGGGTGTGTAACCCGGTATACGCCAGGTTGATCGACCCTGAAAGTAACAACCGGCCGGCCAGCCGCGAAAGGAGTATCGTACCAGGCCAGGCCTCGACCGATCAGCGTTATCTCCAGCTCAGTATCAAGGTGTTCAGGTTGGATTTTCATCCAGGGCTGGGAATTGTCCTTGACAATAGCATCATGAATGACCAAGAGGTCCAAATTGCTCATGTACAAGAGATATTGCCCTGGTGAAGCAATTGAGATTATGGAGGGATTTTCTGCCAGAGACATGGGAATGACATCCTGTGGCGAAACCATATCGATCAGTCCCACCTTGGCTGGCACATACATAAGCGCGGCACCCGCAAATTTGACAACATCAGGTAAGCGCAGGAAAGCCAGAAAAGCTACAATGAATAGCGCGATTCCAAGCAATATGCTGCGGATGGTTGGCGGCTTAGGAAGACCGTTCATATACAAATTTCCTGCGAAGCAAATTTAAATCAAACATGGATTGTTTTACAAATTGTTTGTAATGCTTCTGAATTTACCAGTTCCATTCCCTTGGGTCAAGCCTCTCCAGGAGCATTTTGTGTTGCTTTACCTGCTCAATCATTGGATTCATGCTGCCAAGTACGCAAACGCCGCCGGGTATGGCATGAGCCAAAGCCCGATAATTTCACCGCTTAGCGTGCAAAACGTTGCCGCGAACCAAACCATTTACAATGAAAACTGCATGCACACTCCGGGTTGTCTGCAAACGTTAGGTGTACCCGGCACAAGATCCACCCCCAGTGATGATCAGAATCTTATGGAATTGCCGCGCTTCTATAAGCTCGCGAAAAGTTTTTTCTCATTTCGTTTTGCCAACCACCAGTTTCACAGCCGAAACCAGCAAGATACTGCCCAGCAAGTAGTAAAGCAGCGCGCCAGGGATGAGAACCAACAAGGCGCTTCCCACCAGCGCCCCCAGGATTGAACCGAGCGACGTCCAACCGATAAAGGTTTTCTCGCCTCGTGCTTCGTCTAGTTTGCCCTGACTGCGATATTTGAGCAGTCCCACAACAATGGTCGGCGCACTGATGGCTAGACTGAGACTGCCCGCCAGTTTGATATCTGTCGCAAAGAGGAAGACGATGGTTGGAATAATCAACTCGCCGCCGGCCACACCGAGCATACTACTGAAAATCCCAATTAATACCCCGGCGGCGAGACCGAGCCCAATTTGCCAGCGAGTGGATAGAGTCAACCCGCCCAGACTGTCGATGAAGTCGTGGCTCATCAAGGCCAGGCTCAGGAATATCAGGAAAACCGCAACAATGCGCGAGAGCAGTTTCTCGTCGATGCTGGAAGCAAAGCGCGCGCCGAGGTAAGCCCCCATCAGCGAACCGGATAGGATGTTCAGGACGATGCTACTGTTGGCGATGATTTTATCGAAGTTGACTAACCCGGTGCGAAAAATAAATGAAAATACCACCGTCACCAGGCTGACAATCAGATTGATGATGATGGCCTGCAAAGTGCGGTAGCGAAAGACGCCTACCAGCACGGGCAATCGGAATTCGGCCCCGCCCAGTCCGATCAGCCCGCCGAGAATTCCAATCAACCCGCCCCAGGCCAGAGCCAGCATGTTACGACGATTAGATGAAGTTTGCATCAGCCCTTGTCCTGGTTAGTTCAGTTCGTCGGCTTTTTGCCGCAGGCGCAGGACAAAGAAAATCAGCCCAAAGCCAATCGAAGTCAACAGGAGCGCGAATTGATTGGCAAGGGAAAGATTGTTGGCCTGCACTGCATCGTATATCGCCATCGACAAAGTCTGAGTGCGCCCTGGAATATTGCCTGCCACCATCAGGGTTGCGCCGAAATCGCCGAGCGCGCGCAGGAAACCCAGCACACCGCCCGCCAGCAGTCCGCGCCAGATGAGCGGCAGGTGGATATGCCAAAAAAGCCTCCATTCCGTACAACCGTCTATCCGTCCGGCTTCCTCCACCTCGCGCGAGAGGGACGCGATGCTGACCTGTACTGTCTGAATGACGAGCGGCAAGGCTGTCACCGTTGCGGCAATGACCGCGCCCCACAGCGAAAAAACAACCCGGATGCCGAAAGTCTGTTCAAACCAGGGACCCAGTCCACGCTGGCCGAGCAGGGTCAGCAGATAATAGCCCAACAAGGTCGGCGGCAGAACCAGTGGCGCCATGATCAGCCCCTCGACAATCCATTTGCCGCGAAAGGGAATCTTGACCAGCGCCCAGGCGATCAGCGTGCCAGAGAGCAACGCCGCCAGGCTGGCCCAGGTCGAAACCCACAGAGAGAGAGCGAGCGGGGAGTAACTCAACTACGGCGCGGGGGCGGTAATAGCTTCGCCCGGCAGGACAAAACCATACTTTTGCATGATGGGACGCCCGCTGGGGCCGTTGATGAAGGTCGCAAACTGGCGCGCCAGTTCCGGGCGCGGACTGCTTGTCACCACCGCCAGCGCCTGGTCGAGCGGGTTGTGTAGGGAATCATCGACCAACGACCAGGTAATCTCCGGCACATTTGCCACCGAAAGCGCCACGATCCCGGCTTCAGCGTCCCCGCTCTGGATGAATTGCAGCGCCTGGCGCACGTTTTCGCCATAGACCAGTTTGGGCTGTACTCGCTCCCACAGTCCCGCCGATTGCAAGGCTTCTTTGGCGGCGACTCCGTAAGGAGCATGTTCGGGGTTGGCGATGGCAACGTGCGTGATTTTATCTGAAAGCAAATCATCCAAAGTGAGCGCCTGTACACCCGAAACCTTGCTGAAAGCAAGCACAATCCGCCCGCGGGCATAGAGCGTCATCGAATCAGACAAGACCAGGTCTTTTTGCGCCAGGTCATCCACAAAGCTGATATTAGCGGCAGCAAACAGGTCGAACGGCGCGCCGTTTTCGATTTGCTGGGCCAGTTGGCCGGTGGAGCCAAAGACAAATGTTACTTCCTGGCCTGTTTCCTGCTCGAACAACGCGCCGATCTCGGTGAAGGCAAATTGCAGGTCGGCGGCGGCGGCCACGGTCAGCCCGGAGGGGGCGGCTTCTACTGGCGGCGCGGCGCAGGCAGGCAGGACAAACAGGAAAAAGATAAGAACAATGCGTTGAATCCCTTTAGACACGATTGGGTCTCCTTGAACGAACCGGCAAGGCGCTCTTGCAGGATTCCAGCCAATTCACCAGCGCTGCCAACTGGCCAAGGCGCAGGGACATGCCCAGCCGGTTGAAGGTATGACCTGGGGGCAGTTGCGCCATTTTAGTATCCAGATGGACAAGATAAGTTTGCAAGGCAATAATTTGAGCGTCTATCGCCCGCAAAGCGTCTCGAGGGTTGCGGATATGCAGGAAATACAGGCGGGTCATGAACTCGACCCGAATGGCGCGTACGCTGCACGCGGAAAGCGCGCCCAGCCAGGCCTCGAAACGTTCCCGCCCGGCGTCTGTCAAGCGCAGCAGACGCCTGTCAGGGCGTTTCTCTTGTAGCTGGGGCGTCCCTTCGATGAAACCCTGCGCTTCAAGGCGGGTCAGAATGTTGTAAGTTTGGCTCAGGCTGGCGTGCCAGATCTCCCCCAACTGGTCGACCAGTTTTTGGTGCAGTTCGTAGCCATGCGCCGGGGACTGGTCAAGAAACCCCAGCAGGGCAAATTCAGGCGAAAGTCCGCTGGTGCGGCGATGTGCAGCCGGGTTATTAGTCACTCAGTGAGTATATCGGATATGGGATACCTGTCAAGGGCGGCATTGCCCTCACCCCTGGCGGATCGCTGCCGGGCAATTTGGTGTCGCCAATGCTGTATTGCATAATTTTTAATCCATTTGCTACCACTGGCGATGGTTGGCTGGTGTTTTATGGTTCAAAAATTGCGCTACTTCCTCATCTGCAGGAGCAGCGAAAAGGTCATCCGGGTTTCCTACCTGCCGCAAACGATTGTTCACAAGTATTGCCATTCGCCTAGACAATTGTGCCGCCTCAGATAAATCGTGCGTCACGAAGACGGTTGTGGTGGCGGTTTCGTCCAACAATGTGCCCAGGTCTTCCAGCAGGCGGCTGCGGGTGGGCGGATCGAGCGCTGAAAATGGCTCGTCCAGCAGCAGCAACTGCGGCTCCAACACCAAAGCCCGCGCCAGACTGACACGCTGCGCTTCGCCGCCGGACAACTGGCCTGCGCGCCGTTTCGACAGGTGTCCTACCCCCAGCCTTTCCAGCCAGAGCGGTACGCGTTGCCGGATTTCATCTTTGGGCACATCCCGAAATCGCAATCCAGACGCAACGTTATCAAATACAGATGTGTCGAACAGCAAAGGGTCCTGCATCACCAACGCAATGCGGCGACGATAAATTGTGTCAGGTTCAGCCGAGGCCCGCTGGCCGTCAAACAGGATCTCTCCCCGTTCTGCCTTTAGCAGGCGTGCCAGCGTTAACAGAAGAGTGCTCTTGCCAGCGCCGTTTGGGCCAACGATAGCCAGTACCTCGCCCTCCTGGATCGTCAGGAGGGCGAGTTGCAAGGCCGGGACCTTGCCGCGTCTCACCAAAAGGTTGCGGACCTCGACAAGCGTCTTCATTGTCGGGCGCCCCGCTGCTGGATCCAGGTCAGCGCCCAGTTGACCAGGAAGGTGATGGTCAAAAGCAAGACGCCGAGAGCGATAGCGATGTCAAAATGACCTTTGCCGGTCTCGAGCACGATGGCGGTGGTCAGTACGCGCGTCTGGTAACGGATATTGCCGCCCACCATCATGGACGCACCCACTTCGGAAATGACCGAGCCAAAACCAGCCATCAATGCAGCCAACAGAGGCAGGCGCGCTTCACGCCACAACCACCAGATCATCTGCAAACGGGAGGCGCCCAGCCCATAGAGTTGCAGTTTTAAGCGGGGATCAAGGGATTGGAGCGCGGCTGCGGTCAACCCGGTTACAACTGGGAATGAAATGATGACCTGTGCAATAATAATAGCTGTTGGTGTATAGATCAGGCGCAAATCTCCCAGTGGACCAGAACGCCACAACATCATCGCCACGAACAGACCGACAACCACGGGCGGCAATCCCATGCCGGTGTTGACCATGCTCAATAAAAAAGAGCGCCCGGGGAATTTCCCCAATGCTAGAAGCGTGCCAAATGGCAAGCCGATGAACAGGCTCAACCCGGTCGCCAGGGCCGAGATTTGCAGCGACAGGACGGTGATTTGGAAGACTTCGGCGTCGAAGATCATAGCGCAGAGCAAGACATCTTAATCTAATCCAAGGTCGGCATCTGTCTTATCCGCGTCTGGGAAGAAGAGCGGTTCACCGTACGTGTCCACGCCAAACTCGCCGATGATCCCCTGGGTAGCCGGGTCGATCATGAAATTGGCAAAAGCCAGCGCGCCTTCATAGTTGGCTTTGGGCCATTTTTCGGGATTAACGGTGATGACGTGGTAAACGTTGAGCAGCGATGGATCGCCTTCTACCAAAATCTCGAGGTCGAGATTGGCTTTGGTTGCCAGGTAGGTGGCGCGGTCGGTAAAAATGTACGCGCTTTTCTCGGAAGCGATTGTCAGCGAGGCGCCCATTCCCTGGCCACTGGAGATGTAAAAATCGGGGGAGAAGGTCGCCGGGTCGAGTCCAGCCTTCTTCCACAGGGCCAGTTCGGCTTTGTGCGTGCCAGAATCATCGCCACGGGTCACAAAAGCGGACTTGGTTTCGACGATTGCCTTGTAAGCATCCACAACTACCATACCCTGGATGCCAGCCGGGTCAGCCGCCGGACCGACGATGATGAAGTCGTTGTGCATGACCAGGAAGCGGTCTTTCCCAAAACCAGCTTCCATCAGCGCTTTTTCGGCGGCGGGCGCATGCACGAGCAACACATCAGCGTTGCCCTCCTCGCCCATTTTGAGCGCCGCACCTGTGCCAACGGCCACAGTCTGGACTACGTAGCCGGTCTGCTCCTGGAACATCGGAACGAGCACGTCCAGCAGGCCGGAGTCCTGTGTGGATGTGGTAGTCGCCAGGATCAGGGTCGGGTTGGCTGGGGCGGGAGGTGCAAGTGCAACTTGACCGCAGGCCGTCAGCGCCAGGGCAAAGACGACAAACAGCAGAAATGTGAGTCGAGCGCGTTTCATAAGGTATCTCC
>JAFGKO010000109.1 GCA_016928525.1 Anaerolineales bacterium
CACCTGCGGACGCCCATCTGATGCTCGGTGGGGCAGCCTCGCAGCTGGGGCTCGCTGCATGGACAAGCGGGGATCTCGAGACTGCCCTCCGGATGACTGCCGATGGAATGGCGAATGTGCGACTGGCCGGGTATATCTCTGCCGCCATCGGCGGCGCAAGAGTCTTGGCGGATATCCAGATTGCGGAAGGCCGTCTCCACGAGGCCATGAGCACCTATGAGCGGGCGTTGCAGTGGGCGACGGAGCCGGGCGCGCCAGTCCAGCGGGGAGCGGCAGATATGTACGTGGGCATGAGCGACCTTTACCGTGAGCATAACGATCTGAAGACTGCCATGCAGCACCTGCTCACCAGCCAGGCTCTGGGTGAGCTTGCTGGGTTACCGCCAAACCGGTATCGCTGGTGCGCGGCGATGGCGCGCATCCGGGAGGCCCAAGGCGATCTAGACGACGCGCTCGACCTGCTCAACCAGGCCGAGCGCCTATACGATGGTGCCTTTGCCCCGAATGTACGTCCGGTCGCGACGCGGAAGGTACGGGTGTGGTTGGTCCAGGGTCGGTTGGGTGAAGCAATGGGCTGGGCGCGTGAGCAGGGACTGTCCGTTGAAAACGAACTTAGCTACCTGAGCGAATTCGATCACATCACCCTGGCCAGGGTGCTCATCGCCCGGTACAAAACCGATCGGGTAGAAGGCGATCTTCACGCAGCATTGGGACTACTGGCGCGTCTCTTGCAAGCAGCGGAAGAAGGCGGGAGGGTGGGAAGTGTGATCGAAATTCTGGTATTGCAGGCGATTGCTTATCACGCCCAAGGTGACATCCCTGCTGCTCTTTTGCCTTTACAGCATGCTCTTGCGCTGGCCGAGCCGGAGGGCTACGTCCGCATGTTTCTTGACGAAGGCCCAGGCATGATGCAACTGCTTCGCGAAGCTTCCCGGCGTGAAATCATACCGCGGCAAGGATTGCCGGCCTATCCAGAAAAGTTACTGGCAGCGTTTGAAGCTGAGAAGCGGAAGAGCGCAGACAAATCACCTTTGCCCCCTACCCAGCCCCTGATCGAGCCATTGAGCCAACGCGAGTTAAAAATACTACAACTCATTGCCCAGGGACTATCGAATCGAGAGATCGGCGGGAGGCTTTTCCTCGCCCTGGACACGGTCAAAGGGCATAACCGCAAAATTTTTAACAAACTGCAAGTTCAAAGTCGCACCGAAGCTATCGCCCGCGCCCGCGAACTGGGTTTGTTGTAAGGTTCAATTTTCCTCAACATTTCCCCTCAATAACTAAAAACAACACCCATAACCAACACTAAAGTGTCTGTTCGTTGACACTGTGTGGGGGATATTATCCTTGTACATTGAGCATGCGGCACGGATTGTATTGACCGGCCACAAAAGGTACCAGGTAATGTCAAACGAATTCGAACTAAAACCGACTTCAAGTCAAACCGTGATCTATCAGATCAGGATAAAGGGCCATCTAGGTTACGAGTGGACAGACTGGTTTGAAGGCCTGACCATCACGCTGGAAGAGGACGGCGATACGCTTTTAACCGGCCCGGTAATTGATCAGGCCGCGTTGCATGGCTTGCTCAAAAAAGTGCGTGATTTGGGCATGCCATTGGTCTCAGTCAGTCCTGTTGAATCCGGCCAGGCAGATACGCCAGATGTCAAATAGTAAATGGATATAAGCTACATTGAACGGAGGTTTGCCTTTGAACACACTTCTAGCCCATTTCAGCCCTTGGGAATAGGGTGGCGACCACAATTTTATTCAAGTCCAATCCCATGCAGTAACTGGGACCATTCAATGAAACTCATCCATATCGTTCAAAAAAGGAGAAAGAAATGAATACAAACAAATCGACTACCGGAATAGATCCAAAAGTAAAACTTTCATTTCGAAAGATTGCGGTCATTACAGGCGTGATTTTCATCATTGCGACCGTCGCAGGATTCGTGGCTGACGCGCTCACACCTGTTCTGACTGGTACTGACTACCTCACTCGGTTCTCCGCACATACGAACCAGGTGGCCGCAGGAGTGCTCTTTCGTCTCGTCGCCGCTTTTGCAAGTGGCGGCATAGCCATCGCGATGTATCCGGTCATGAAGGGGTCGAATGCAGGTCTGGCCCTTGGATCTGTGGTCTTCAGGGCCCTGGAGGCAGTCTTTTACATGGTCGGCGTCTTGAGCCTGCTGTCCCTGCTGACACTCGGCCAGCAGTTCACAACAGCGGGAGTTGCCGATCGTACGTCGCTTCAGGCGATCGGCAATTTGTTGGTGAGCGTACGCGACAACGCCGCGCTGTTGGCAGTGTTCGCCTTCTGCCTGGGTGCATTTATGTACTACTACCTGTTCTTCCAATCACGGCTCATTCCCCGATGGCTGTCGGGCTTCGGTATCGTCGCGATCATCCTGATGATGACCGCGTGCGTGCTGTCCTTGTTCAGCGGTAACCGTATTACCAGCTACATTCCTCTAGTGTTTCCCATTTTTTTACAGGAAATGGTTCTTGCGGTATGGCTGATCGCGAAAGGTTTTAATCCATCTGCTATCGCTTCCGGGTCTGCAAAAACAGCGACAAACGAGCTTTTGAGCGCGGCATAGATTTGTGCTATAGGGGAGAGGGAGGGCTGAAGACCTCCCCCTCCCCTGTCAAATCATCATTAGGCGTACGCGGTTTGTTCACGCCAAAATCAATCACAATAAAAGGAGATAAAAATGAATTCAATTAATAAGATCGCCAGAACCGCCGGCCTGCTTTACCTGCTTTACGTGGTCACCTCGGTCGTAGCCAATCTATTCGGAAAATTTGTGTTCGTGGAAGCGCCGGTCACAATCACTCACATCCTGACCCATGCAACTCAATTCCGCATCGGTTTTGTGATCAACCTGTTTTCGGTCGTTCTTTTCCTTTTAGCAGCCTG
>JAFGKO010000110.1 GCA_016928525.1 Anaerolineales bacterium
CTCCACAGTACCGCCGCACACGCCTACATCGCCGCGCGCCGGGTCGGCCATGTTGTATTCCAATAATTGCGATTTGCCATCCATCAGGGCTTGCATGGCGGCTTCGAAGACGCGATTCTCCAACTCCCCACCGCCGACCGTGCCGATAAAGCTGCCGTCTGCGTAGACCAGCATCTTGCTGGTGCTATGACGCGGCGTGGAGCCCTGGCTGCGCACGACCGTGCACAGTGCAGCAGATTCATTTTTGGATTCAAGTTCAGCGAGAGCCTGGTAAATTGTTTTCATGATTAATAGATTTTACTTGAATATCTGATGCTACGCACCGTCCCGAAGGTTTGGGCAGGATGCAAGCCTGAATTACAGGAGCCTTCGGGACGTTCTGTGTAAGGTGAGTGAATATATCAAACCACCAGCAAACGGGAATAGTAACTTCGCAGCCAATGATCGGACCAGCCCATGAGCGTAGTATTACGGATGATGCTCGCCACTTCCGCGCGCGTGATCTTGGCTTCGTTTAAGATCACCTGGATGTTATCCCGGCTCAGGGCCAACGTCTTGATGGCAAAGAAGAGCGGCCATGTACAGGCCAATCGAATTCTGTAATGGACTGGAGGAATGTTTGTTATATATTGCAAGCCGTGTAACAAGTGCGATTCTGCTTTATCGGCCAGGCGGGCAATCACTTGCAGCGCTACCCCATTATTTTCCTGGGCAAAGAGGCTATCCCGTGTTAACCCCAGCGGTTCGAAGAATGTACGCGGCACGAACACCCAGCCCCGTTCGTAATCCTTGCGCATCCCGCGGATGATATTGACCGTTTGTAGCGCCAACCCGAATTGACGGGCGAGAGGGCGCAGTTGGGCTTTCCGTTCCCGGATGAGGGGAGAATACCAGCCGAACAAGTCGGTCAACATATACCCCACGCGCCCAGCCACCTCGTGCATATAGTCGTCCATTTCTTCTTCGGTGTCCACAAATGGGCCGTGTTCCTGCCAGCGAGCCATCCCCAACGAGGTTTGGTGCACGTGGTCGATAATCGTTTCTTGTAACGGTTCGGGGAGTTGATGAAGCGCTGCCAGCAATTGACCGGCGTGTTGCGCAACGTACACTTCAGGGTCGCTTTCATCGAGATGAGCGATTGCACCTGTCAAGGAAGCGATAGGTAGGTTACCCTGCAACACCTGAGCCCACATCTCGAGTAATTCGGCTTTACGACCCGCTTCCAACTCGGCATGATCTTCCAGACAATCTGACACACGAAACAGTAAATAAGCGATGGTGACAGCCTCGCGCAGAGCGGAAGGCAGCTGCTCAATCGAGATGGCAAAGGTTCGGCTTACGTTGCGCAAGGTTTCACGAAGTTGCATGGCGGTAAATCCGATTATCTCTCCAACAACCCTAACACCACCGGCAGCAACTGTTTCTTCCTCGATACCACGCCTTCGGCCAGGCGCGTGCCGTCGGGCTGGGCCGGGTAGGGCAGGTCGCCTAATTCGGGCGGCTCGTCGGTGATCAGCAGGCGGCTGGAGCCGCGTACCACATCGGTGACCATCAGCATGGCGAAGTCCAGTGCGCGCTTGTCGCGCAGCGCTTTCAGGGCAGTGTTGAGCGTATCAAGGTGTTCGGTCAGTTGCAGCAGGTCGGTGACTTCAGCCTGGGCGATGGCAAAACGGTAGTTGCCGGCTGCGTAGGCCTTCAGGTCGGTGTTGACCACTTCGTCAGGTTCGCGCGAGGAGAGCCCTGCGCCCGCATCCAGCACTTGCTGTCCGTATGACTGGATCGTCTCCCCGGCCAGCGGGCTACTCTTGACAAAGGCCCAGCGGCCAAGCCGGTCAGCGGCTTTTTTGTCCCGCTCGGTGGTGGTGGGGGAGGTCAGAACGAGCGTATCGGAGAGTAAGCCCGAAAGCAGCGCCCCGGCGACCTGCGGTGGCGCGGATAATCCCGCTTCCTCGATCTGCTCGGAGACCAGCGTGCTGGTGCTGCCGACAATGTCCACCTTGAAGCGGATAGGCGTGTGCGTGGACGGGTTTCCCAGGCGATGATGATCCAGGATTTCGAGCAGGTCGGCATCTTCCAGGTGGGCCAATGCCTGACGCGGTTCGTTATGGTCTACCAGTACGACCTTCAGGCGCGGCGGGTTGAGCACATCTCGCTGGCGGCAGACGCCCACATACAGCCCGTTCTCGTCCACCACCCAGAAATCGTCGCCATCCTCGCGCAGGATGCGGTTGAGCGAATCGCGAATACGGCCGCTAATCTTGAATGCAGGCACTTCCGTGTTACACACGTCTTTGCAGGGCAACTCCAGGATTTCGGAGATGGAGGTTTCCTGGCGGCGCGGGTGCGGGCCGACCACCTGACTCAAATAAGAGAACAGGCTGGCTCCAGTCACCATGCCGAAAGGTGTGCCGTCTTCATTAATAACGGGAGCAATCCCCCAGGTGCGCGAGGCGATTGCCCAGGCATCTCGCAGAGGCGACTCCGGTGTGGCGGTATCCAGCCTGCGGGTCACGGCTTCGAAGCGCGGCGAAGCGTCGTTCAAAAGCAGCGGAGCATCCAAATCAAGTTTTTTGAGCACCCAGGCAGTTTGCGGATTGATCGCCCCGGCGCGCGCGGCCACCGCAGCCACGCCATCTCGTTCGCGCAGGCACCAGGCGTAGCCCAGCGCTGCGGCAATGGAATCGGTATCGGGGTTGACGTGCCCGATGACGTAAATTTGTTCATGCATAGGAATATTGTATCAAAGACCGGATAGATTTGGCCCGTTCGAGCAAAAATTATGAGCATTGTCACTTGACATTATCCCGGCAATTCTTCTATCCTTAGAATAACGTAGGTATGCTACATTGGGTGGGGAATGATGGTAAGAGAAAAACGGATTGTTGAGAAGGCTTAATCAAGGTATCATCTGGTCAGGATCATATGGATCACCTATCGCTATATCACGAAAAGTAAAGAAGGACTTTATGAAAAAACGCGCTTTCCTGATATTGCTTGGCAGCCTGCTGATAATCATCGCGCCATATTGCGCGCCCGCACCCGCTGTGACTCAGTCGCCAACTGCTCCGCTGGCGGAGATCCCTGCAAATGGCGCGTCAGATGTAGTAACCTTGACCCTATCCGATTGGCATCTGACCGAGCCTCACTGGGAAAAAGCTATCAAGGAAATGATGCTTATCTTTGAAAAGGAGAATCCCAATATCAGGGTGCAGTTAGTCCCAGTGCTTTACGCAGAAAAAGAAACCAAATACGTCACAGAAATCCAAGCTGGCGCCGGACCAGACTTGATGCATCTGCATGGCTTTTCAATCCGTTCATTTATTGAAAAGGGGTTTCTGTATGACATCACTCCATTTATTCAGCAGGAGGGGAAGACCGCTTGGGGTGGCGATTTTATAGAAACCTGGTACCCGCAGACGATTGAGCTGATGGTGTATCAAGATAAATATTATGGTCTTCCCAGTGATTTCATGTCAATGGTGTTGTTTTACAACAAGAACTTGTTCCGGGAGGCAGGCCTGGATCCCGGCGAACCGCCCAGAACCTGGGATGAGTTCCTGGCAGATGCCAAGGCTTTGACACGCGACCGCAATAATGATGGCGTGGTGGACACATGGGGGTTTGGCACAGTTGGTGCAGTCGATCCTGGCTTCGAGCTTCGCTTTACGCCCATCCTCTTGAGCTATGGCGCAGAATACTTGACGCCGGATAACAAGTGTTCGGCGCTCAACAGTCCTGCAGCCAAAGAGGCTTTCAAATTTTTTGTGAGTCTGGTGACCGAGCACAAGGTCGTGCCACCCGGCGTGGCGAGCATGAATCCAGGCGACGTGCGCCAGCAAATGGCAGACGAGCAAATCGCCATGAAAATAGGCTCCGGCTGGACAGCGCCCATCTTCTCCGATCTAAATCCCAGGCTTGATCCCGCCGAGACGCTTGCGACTGTGCCTATCCCCATCAAGGCAGGACAAAACATCCAGGAACCAACCACAGCCTGGATGAGCGCATGGGTGGTCAACAAGAATACCAGACATCCACAAGAGACCTGGCAACTCCTGAAGTTCATGACCAGTAAGGCCGCCGACGAAAAATGGTTCCTTGACGCTCGTGTCCTTTCTGCCCGACGTGATGTCTCAGGTGGGCTTGAGGATAAAGGCGTCATGCCTTTTGGGCCGCTTATGGACGACCCATTCTCTCAGGTTATTGCTGCTGAGTTGCCTCGCTCGAAATTTGTTCCCCAAACCAAAGAATGGCCGCAAATCATTGGCATCGTCAATCGGGCGGTGCAGAGTGGCTTTAGCGGCTCCAGGACAGCAGACCAGGCGCTACAGGAAGCTTACGACGAGATCAACACCCTCCTGAGTGTGTATCGGGCAGCAGACGAAACTTGTCCGCCTTATTAGTACGTTATTGCTTTAGGATTGCAAGACCAGCGTGTATTGCAATGCTAAAAATATGTTGAGGGACGAAATATGCACTTGTGGAGAAATAAACTATCATTTTTTCGCTCGATGCGCGGGGAGTTGCTCTTATATTTTTTACCGTTGTCATTAATCCCATTGATCGTGATCAGCCTCCTGGCCTATACTCAGGCTCGGAATGCGTTACAGCAAGCGGCTGGCGATAAACTTGAAGCCGTGCGCGCCATTAAGAAATATCAAATTGAGAGCTATTTGGCCGAACGAGAATCCGCTGTACAGGCAACCGCGGACTTGGTCAACGTGCTACGCCAGCAAGCTTTTACCAAGCTCGAGACACTTCGCGATGACAGAAGCAGCGCTCTCACCCACCTCTTTGCTGATTGGCAGGACGATGCCAGAGTGATGTCTGCAAATCCCATAATAATAGATGGCATCGTAAAACTTTCAGCCGGGATCAACGAGTTGGGCGTGGATAAAGTGCGCACACTCTATTTAGACAAGCCAACCCTTGAAGACGCTGGAGATGGAAGCGTATACAGTAGCACGCATGCACTCCTACAGAGGACCCTGAAAGGTTATGACGAGATTCATGGGTACGAGGATATTCTCCTCATCGATCCGGAAGGGGCAGTTGTATATACAGTCAGGAAAGGAAGGATATTCGGCGTCGACCTGGCCAATGATATGGACAGCAGTTTGGCTGCGCTCTTTCATCAACTCAAGTCGGCGCAGCCAGGTCAAATTGCCGTTGCTGACATTTCCTTGCTTGATGGACAACCGGTCATGTTCTTGGGCGTGCCTGTCTACAAGGGTACAACCAATGTCGGCGCACTGGTTTATCAATTGCCGTTACATCAAATTGAAGAGATTTTGCAGGTTCCTGATAAGATGAAATTGTCTGGCGAGATTTATTTGGTCGGGCCGGACAGGCGCATGCGCTCTTCATCCCTTCTGGACCCAACCAACCGCTCGCTGATTGCTTCATTAAACGGTTCGGTCGATGAAAATGGCGTAGATACACCTGGAAGTCAAGCGGCGTTAGCTGGTTCATCCGGGGTTGATTTGCTTACAAATTATCATGGTTTCCATTCTGTCTGTGCATATGCGCCTTTGGATATACTGGGATTGAATTGGGCAATCATTGTTGAGGAGGGTATAGCCGAGGCGGTTGTGCCCCAAGTAGAGGGGACGGGCATGTACCTGCTAACTCAATATGCGCAACGGTATGGTTACCAAGATGTGCTCCTGATCGCACAAGATGGGTATGTGTTCCATACTGTCTTGCGCGAGCCAGATTACCAAACCAATCTACTGACCGGACCATACCGGGATACTCATCTGGGTAGTCTGGTAAAAAGGGTTATGGACACAGGCGAGATTGGTTTTGCAGACTTTCTGCCTTACTTGCCTTCTGGCAATGCGCCAGTTGCCTTTGTGGCCGCGCCGGTAATGTATGAGAACCAGCTGACGATGGTTGTGGCTCTTCAGTTGCCACCCGGTTGGACGGATGCGGTGATGCAGGAGCGTACAGGGATGGGCGAGACCGGTGAAACTATCCTGGTAGGCCCAGACATGCGAATGCGTTCCAATTCGTACCTGGACCCGGCCGGGCACTCGGTCGAGGCGTCCTTTGTCGGCACTGTCGAACAAAATGGCATGGATAACGATGCCGTACGGGCGGCTCTGGCCGGTAAAACAGGGGATGAAGTGCAGTTCGACACCGACTATCTTGGGCACCAGGTTATCATCACCTATGCGCCGGTTAAATTTGGTGATCTGAATTGGGCATTGATCGCCAAGCAGGATGTGTCTGAAGCGTTCACCTTGGTGAATCAGTTAACAATCGTATTGCTGTTCATCATCAGCCTTGCGGCTACAGTCGTGATCTTTGTGACATTCTGGACTGCTAAGAGACTGACTGACCCTGTACTCAAGTTGGCCGAGGTTGCCGAGACTGTAGCGGCTGGTAATTTAGATGTAGATGTACAGGTCGAAAAGAGGTACAGTGGTGAGTTGGGCATTCTGGCGAATGCATTCCGGAGTATGACAATTCAATTGCGAGATTTAATCAACAGCCTCGAACAACGTGTTGTGGAGCGTACTGCCCAGTTGGAAGCAGCCAATAAAGAATTAGAAGCATTCTCTTACTCTATATCTCATGATTTACGAGCGCCGCTGCGGGCGATCGACGGTTTTTCTCGCATCTTGATTAAAGATCATGCACAAAAACTTCCAGACGAAGCGACCCGTTTGCTGGGGCTCGTTCGCAGCAATACGCAACAGATGGGACGGTTGATCGATGATTTGCTTTCATTCTCCAGGTTGAGCCGCCAGCCAGTCAACAGGCGGAAAGTCGAGACCGCTGATCTGGTCCGCCAGGTGTTGGAGACCCTGCAAAGTGACTTGGAAGGGCGTGGGGTGGAGGTTGAAATTGGAGAGTTACCTGCCTGTCAGGGAGACCCGACGCTGGTCAAACAAGTTTGGATGAACCTGTTATCAAACGCACTCAAGTTTACTCGTGAGCGAGAGTCGCCCCGGATCAAGATAGGTTGCAAGAACAAAAACGGGGAGCAAATATATTTTGTCAAGGACAATGGGGTAGGTTTCGACATGCAGTATGAAGATAAGTTATTTGGTGTGTTCCAGCGCTTACATCGCAGCGATAAGTTCGAGGGGACAGGTGTGGGGCTGGCGATTGTGCAGCGCATCATCCAGCGCCATGGCGGTCGAGTATGGGCCGAGGCCGAATTGAACGTTGGCGCCACGTTTTATTTTACATTTTAGACTGTGACCACGATATGTGGGTAGCAGCCTAAAATCTGGGAAGAGGTGTCATATGTCAACGGATCCAATCGAAATTCTGCTCGTAGAGGACAATCCAAATGATGAGGAATTAACCCTCTATGCTTTGAAGAAGAACAATATTACCAACCACATCCGGGTGGTACATGACGGGGCGGAGGCATTGGAGTATCTTTTTTGCACTGGCTCTTATGCACATTGCCAGATCAATGATCCGCCTAAAGTGGTTTTGCTTGATTTGAAATTACCCAAGGTGGATGGATTGGAGGTTCTGGAACGAATTAAAGCTGATGCGCGTACGCACACCATCCCCGTGGTTGTGTTGACTTCATCGCAGGAGGAACGCGATATCGTTGAGAGTTACCAGTTGGGCGTCAATAGCTATATTGTCAAACCCGTAGATTTTGAACAATTCATTGAGGCTGTGCGCCAATTGGGTCTGTATTGGGTGCTGTTCAATAAAACGCCCTCGCATAAGAGTTTACCCGACAGTGGTTGAAAATCGACTTCATCTGACGTAAATTCGTTTGTGCAAAGGGGTGTTTTATCTAAAGACCTAGCACTTTCATGAAAGCTGCTAGGTCTTTGTCTTTACTTCGCTTTGAGTGCACGCCAGACTTTTTCTGGCGTGACCGGATTATCGTCAATATCCACCCCCACCGCATCACGGACCGCATTTCCAACTGCAGGCGCGACTCCGTCCATTGGGATCTCAGCCACCGCCTTAACGCCAAAGGGATGGCTGGGCTCGAAGGTTTCCACGAAGATCGTGGTCAATTCCGGCATTTCGTCGGCGCGGAAGATGTGGTAACGGTCAAAGTCGCGCTCGATAGCATCGCCTTTTTCGTCGTAGCGCATCTCTTCGCAGACCGCATAGCCAAGCGCCTGGGTCATCCCGCCTTCGATCTGGCCGCCAGCAGTGAGCGGATTGACGATCACGCCCGAATCGACCGCCATCACCAGCCTGTCCACTGTTACCTGGCCGGTTTCCGTGTCGACGGTCACCTCCGCGAACTGCGCCCCAAAGGGCGGCGGTGACGAAGGTGAAACATACGAACCGATGCCCATGATCTGCTCCTGCTCGTTGCGGTGCAGGGTGTCGAGAGCGATCTCGGTCAGAGAAATCGACTTGCCATTTGGCGCGATGGCTTGTTTGTTGGATAGTTTGATAGTTGTGTAGTCCGATAGTTCGAGCATCTTTGCAGCGCGGATCTTGATTCGTTCCGCAGCCTGCTCCGCCGCCCTGACCACTGCCGCGCCCGAAATGTAGGTTGTCGAAGAAGCGTAAGCGCCTTTGTCGAAGGGTGTAAAGTCCGTATCCGAAGAATAGCAGATGATGTCATCCAGCGGTACACCCAGCACTTCGGCGGCCATCTGCGCCAGCACCGTATCCGAGCCGGTGCCCAGGTCGGTTGCGCCGACCAGCAGGTTGAAGGAAGCGTCGTCGTTCATCTTGATCGACGCGCCGCCCATGTCCAGGTAGGGGATGGCGGTGCCTTGCATGACCATCGCCACGCCAATCCCCTTTCGCAGGCGCGTTTTCCCGTTGTCCGGTTTTCCCGTTTCGCCGTTAACGGGCTTACCGGGCAACGCGGAACGGGATAACGAGTTACGCCACTCTTCATTGTTGAACTTCTGATCCCAGCCAATGGCCGCCTTACCCTGCTGCACGCATTGCTCCAAGCCCACCGTGTGGATGATCTCCGGGCGCGGCTCGCGACCTTCGTTCCAGGCGGTGCTGAATGGGTGGTACTCGCCCGCATGCAGAGCATTCTTCAAGCGGAACTCGATCGGGTCAAAGTTCATCGCCCGCGCGATCTTTTCCATATGACGGTCGAGCGGCCAGTAGCCTTGCGGCACGCCGTAGCCGCGGTACGCGCCAGCAGGCGGCGTGTTGGTGTAGACAATGTCGGCGTAGAAGCGGATGTTGGGCGACTTGCGATATTCGCCGTCACCCACATACAACGCCATCGACTTGTGCCCGGTATTGCCGGTCACGGTCAGCGCGTGGCAGCCATATGCGCCGGTATCCGAGAGCGCATACATTTCGTTGGCCGTGATCGTGCCGTCCCTTTTCACGCCAGTCTTCATACGGATCTTCATCGGGTGGCGCGAGCGCGCTGCGATGAACTCCTCCTCGCGCGTATACTCGTAGATCACCGGCCGCCCGGTGGCGATGGTCAGGTGCGCAGCCACGTCTTCCATCAACACTTCCTGCTTGCCGCCAAACCCGCCGCCAATGCGCGGCTTGATGACGCGGATGCGTTTGACCGGCAGGTCCAGCACGGGAGCCAGCATACGTCGCGCGTGGAACGGCACCTGCGTGGACGTGCGGATCACTAGCCGGTCATCCTCGTCCCAATAGGTCACGCAGACGTGCGGCTCGATGTGCGCCTGCTGGACTTTGGGCACCGTATACTCGGCTTCGAAAATTCTGTCCGCCTCGGCGAAGCCTTTCTCAACGTCGCCGATGTCGATGCGGATTTCAGCGGCCAGGTTGCGGGTCGGGTCGGAATCGGCGAAATTGACGTATTCGGGCTCGTCGTGGATACGGACTGCGCCCGGCTTCATCGCTTCTTCCGAGTCCAGGATCGCCTCCAACGCTTCATACTCTACCTCGATCCTGCGCAATGCTTCTTCGGCAATTTCCGCCGTTTCGGCTGCCACGAAGGCCACGCGGT
Organism: Anaerolineales bacterium; assembly: GCA_016928525.1. The sequence continues at coordinate 9,902 of JAFGKO010000110.1, forward strand.
CGCCCACAAAACGGACCTTGTTGTCCAGTGAGAAAGTATCCAGCGGCCCCGGGATGGGGTCGGACTGCCCGGCGGTGGAGTAGACCACGCGCGGGATGTCCTGCCAGGTGAGCACAGCAGCCACGCCGGGGACAGCTTTGGCCTTGCTTGTATCGATATTTTTGATACGGGCATGCGCGTGCGGGCTGTGCAGCACCTTGGCGACCAGCATACCGCGCTTCTCGATGTCGGCGGCGAAGGCGGGTTTGCCTTGCGCCAGCTTGACCGCGTCTACTTTCTTCTCGGGTTTGCCAACAGTTTGGTAGGGAGAAGTCTGGGGAGCCAGGATGATTTTGGGGCGAACATCGGTTAAGATCTGTGGGGAATCGGGAATCGGCGCATTGGAAATTGGCTCTTCTCCGGAATCCCGAATCTCGAATAACGAATCCCGATTTCCTTCAATCGGCTCGACAACTTCTCCCCTCATCACAGCCGCCGCGCGCAAAACGGCCTGCACTGGCTTGACATAGCCTGTACAACGGCACAGCACGCCCGCAATCGCCTCGCGGACTTCCGCCTCGCTAGGGCTGGGGTTCTTCTCCAGCAACGCTTTGGCGGCCAGGATTTGCCCAGGTGTACAGTACCCGCATTGGATCGCGCCGGTTTCGATGAAAGCCTGCTGGAGTGGGTGCAAGCCACCAGTCTTCTTCCAGCCCTGCTCGGGGTGCTCGCCCAGCCCTTCGATGGTGACGATCTTATGGCCCTCGGCTTGCGCCGTCAGCATCGAACCCGCATTAATAGGCTTACCGTCCAGCAGGACGGTATCTGCGCCGGAAAGCCCCTGTTCGTCGCCGAACTTCACGCCGTGGAAACCCAGTCTGCGCAGTGCCGCAAACAAGGTTTCGCTGGGGGAATTAGTAATTTCATGGGTAATACCGTTGATGGTTAAGGTGATGTCCATGAGAGACTCCTGATTAATCATTTAGGTGATTAGTGATAATGCCGCTGAAAAACAAATTTTTAGAATTACTTTGGCATTCGATAATCGCACCGTTGCTTAGATTGAAAGATTTGTGAAACGTATGGAAATTTTTCATGTACTCAGGTGTTGCCGCAAAGGAGTTTACCAAATTAGCCCAAAGGATAGCCTTTATAACAAACCCATGACTAAAAATTACTACAGAGCCTTCTTCAAGTGCTATGATTTTGTTTTTTAACGCCTCGACTCTATCTAAGAAAGCAGAAAAAGTCTCTGCATCTGTGCCATGAAGGTAATTGGGATCACAATTTGTCCAAAAAGACTTGACCAAGGGCTGTCGGTCCTCCTTCGATGTATCTCCAAGTTTCTTGGGTGAAAGATAGGTAAACTCATGAATATCCCAAGTTTCTACAGGGGTACTTGGAAATCGTTCAATCGTTGGTTGTGCTGTTTGCATGGTTCGCGAATATTTTGAAGTCACAATGAGGGATGGCTTTTGTACAAATGCCAAGCTCACTTTCCTGGCTTGTTCCCATCCGGTATCGGTGAGCTGTACTGCAGAAGGGGTTGAAGTCGAAAGCCCGGCATTTGCCTCGCTTTCACCGTGTCGAATAAACCAAACTTTGACCATGGCCTTTTCGTTCTGTTACTCGTTTTTCTTCATCTACGCCGCACCGATAGCAACACCGAGCGCCATGCCTCTCCGGCGCCAATCGCTACTACGATGCCAATCCACATGCTCATCGATTTGTATAATTTTCGGGTCTTTCTCCTCATTGCCATATCTTCTCCATTCATCCATAACCTACTCCCACAAATCCTTGGCCACATCCTTCAGCCCCAGGGATATAAGCTTCTCCCTGGTTGGGCGGCCGTTCCCCGGGTTCCAACCGCGCGCAACGTAGTAGGCTTTGATCATTTCGTCAAAGGGAATCACATATCCTTCTGCGCCGCCTTCTTTCAACGGCTCCAGCAGAGCCTTGGGCAACCTGTCATCGGCGCGCGTCAAGCCCAGACGAAGATTGATAGCGCGCTTCAAGTTCCAACCGCGTTCGCCGCAACGCAGCATAGCCTCCACATCCCAGTCCAGGCCGCAGGCCGCATTGATCAACTCAACTTGCGTTTCAGGTGAAACGTTAGCAAAAATGCACATCACCAGCGAATTGTAGACCGTGCGCCAATCCTGGTGACAGGCAACATTGGCCGCTTTTTCGGCGCCAGCCTGCCGCGAGAAATATTCTATGCCCAGTTTCTCGTCCGTATGACCCCAATCCACGAAGAAGTAATCGGACTGGTTGTGGCAGGCGCCCCGCGGACTGGTGGCATATACCAGCGCCATACCGGAAACGCCGCGCGGATCGTGATAAGCCACTTCCAACCCATTGACCTGCACCGCTTCTTCCTCTTTACCAAAATAGCGACCCAGGAAACGCGACCCTTGCGCCAGCACCTCGCCGATGCCTTCGCGCCGCGCCGTGAGATGGATCAACTGCTCGATAACGGTCACATCGCCCCATTTCAGTTCAAGGCCGCCCGTATCTTTGGATGTAACCACACCCCGCTCATACAGATGAAACGCCAGGCCGATCGTATTGCCCAGGCTGATCGTGTCCATGCCATACCTGTCACACAATTCCCCCAGGCGCGTAATTGCAGCCAGGTCATCGACCAGTAAGTTCGGCCCGAAAGAGACGATGGTTTCATACTCGGGGCCTTTGCGACGGAGGCCGTCATCCAGGGTCACCACCCGTCCGCAAGCGATCACACAGGCATGGCAGGCGCTCGTGCCACTCAAGATGCTTTCCGCCATCTTCGCCCCGGACACGTTGTCAACCTGTTCAAAATTACCCTGGTGATAATACCTGGCGGGCATCGCGCCCATATACTCGGAATAATTGGCCGCGCTGGCCGTGCCCAGCTCGTGCATCACCTGCGACTGGTTGTCCTGCTTCAAGGCGCGGTTGGAGGCCGAACGCAGACTGGCAAACACGCCGGAACGCGCCAACGGCAGCGTCCCTTTTTTCCCATAGACAGCCACCGCCTTGAGTTTTTTTGCGCCCATCACAGCGCCCAGTCCCGTGCGCCCGGCAGTTCGACCGTGGTCGCAATAGATACCGGCAAACAGGACACCGCGCTCTCCAGCTGCGCCGATCACAGCGACGCGTGCAGTTGAACGCCCGACTTCCTCCTTGATGACGGTCTGCGTTTCGTATGTATCCACCCCCCACAGATGCGCTGCTTTCCGGACCTCAAGCCTGCCCTGGTTGATCCAGAGATAGACCGGCTCCTTAGCCCGTCCTGTGATCCACAAGCCGTCGTACCCTGCAAAACGCAGTTCAGGCCCCCAGAATCCGCCACAGTTGGATTCTGCCCATAAACTGGTAGCAGGCCCTTTCCCGCAGATGACGAAGCGTCCTACTGTTGGGCCGGCAGTGCCCGAAAGTGGACCGTTCATAAAGAGCAGAGGAGCCTCCGCCGACAAAGCATCCAATTCAGGTGTAAGGGAATCGTACAGGAGACGCGCCGCAAGCGATGCGCCGCCCAGGAAGTCCACCTCCCAGGCTTCCGGGATGCGATACTCGTATGTGAAGCCGGTTGTCAGATCTACTTTGAGAATGGGCTGCATTGTTGATAGGAACTAAAGGATTTCTGTAGTGACTTCCCGCGCACAACGCACGAAGTCCAGCACAGTGGGAACGTTACGCATCATATACCCCAGGCTGCCCTTGACTTTCAGCTTATTGGTCATCATGGCGGTCATCGGATCGAGTTTCCCAGTAAGAACAGCCGTGATATTGTTGTAAGTAGCACGCAAGGTAAAGACCGGCTCGGGGTATTTTTCAGGGTTGGGGTTATAATCTATAGAGCGACAAGTGCCATGCCACAGGTCCAGATGAAAGGTAAGCTGTTCCTTAAAGCTACCTTCAGGTTCGATATAGAAAAATAAGTCACCCTCCCAGTTTTTGGCGATCTGTGCATATTTTTCATCCGAATTCAGTTTTGCCTTCAAGCTTTGAAGCCATTCCGAGGATGGAAATTGAGCGCTCACACATGCCTCCTGTTCGAAAAATTGTAGAATTTATTTTACCATTCCGCAGGTAAACAAAACAAAAAAATGCTTCGAAAAGACTTGCAAGAAATGTAAAAATGGTCTATTCTTAGTTCTGGCATTGTGAAAAATAGTTCTGAAAGGAGGTTGCCGTACCGACAAGATGATTCTCTAGAGATCCCTTTGACGCCTAAAAATCTAAATTTCACCCGGAGGAGAATATGAAAAAAACTGTCACGATCGTCAGCCTGATGGCCGTAGTCGCACTCGTCCTAACTGCCTGTGGCGGCGGTGGAGCCAAAGCCGACAATCTGCTGGATGACATAAAAAATCGAGGCTACATCCTCGTCTCGACCGACCCTAACTATGAGCCACAATCGTTCCTGAACACCGATGGAAAACGTCCATCCGACACGGGTTGTCCGTCTGACGCCCTGACGACGGCCGAAATGCAGGGCTTCGATGTGGATGTAGCCATCGCCATTGGCGACGCCCTGGGCGTGGAAACCTGCTTCGCCACACCTAACTGGGATGTGATCACGGCTGGCAACTGGGCTGACAAATGGGATGTCAGCGTTGGCTCGATGACCATCACGACCGAACGCCAGAAAATACTCGACTTCTCAGTGCCCTATTACTATACTCCAGCTGTTATTGCTGTAAGCGCTGATGCCCCCTACACTTCGATAGACGAATTGGCTGGCATGGCATTGTGTGCTGGTGCATCCACGACTTATGATGTGTGGCTCAATCAGGGCGATATGGGCCTGCCCGCATCCTCGATCTATGCCCAACCCCCGGCTGGCAGCACCGCCGTCCCGTTGGATACCGACCAGGAATGCGCCCAGGCGCTGGCCGCCGGCCGCCAGGACTTTGCTGGATATGTCACCTCACAAACGGTTGTTAATGCAAACATTGCCGCAGGTTTACCCGTGAAACAACTCGGTTCGCCCGTCTTCTCCGAGGACCTGGCGGCTTCCTTTGATAAATCCTCGACACTGCCCACCGACACCCTGCGCGCCGAAGTGGATAAGATCATCACTGGCATGCACAATGATGGCACACTCGCTGCGCTATCCATGAAGTGGTTTGGCGAAGACATCACCATGGATCCCACCCAGTAAACTCTTTGCGATGCTCTGGAAGCGGCCTGGATATGAGCCGCTTCCAGAGTTTTCATACCAAGATAGCTCTTCAGGAATTTCCGTTGTAGATACCCAAAGCTTGGAGAACCACCAAGATTCGAGGAGGACCGATGGAGACAACAGTAAAAGGCCCTGAAAAAGGACTTGCCGACCAGATTTACGAGGCGCAGCAGCGTAAAAAACGCGTCTTCACTACGAACGTTGCCATCTCCTGGATTGCCCTGCTTCTATTTTTGCTGTATATCTTCAGCGGTACATCCTTATCGATCGGAGGATTCCAACTAAAAACAATTCGGCTCGATAGCGAATTCATCCGAGATAATCTAACATTTGTTGCCAGTGGCGCGGGAGTAACAATTTTCATATCCGGACTCTCCATCCTGCTTGCCACGAGCCTGGCATTGCTGGCCGCACTGGGACGGCTCTCGACCTTTCCTCCGATCTATGCGCTGAGTACATTCTACGTATCGCTCATTCGCGGTACGCCGCTCTATCTGCAAATCTTCTTCTTCTTCCTGGCCTTGCCGCAGTTAGGGATTATCCTGCCCGGCCTCTGGGCGGGCGTTCTGGCATTGGGCCTCAACTATGGCGCCTATGAGAGCGAGGTTTTCCGAGCTGCATTAAGCTCCGTTGGCAAGGGTCAGCGTGAGGCGGCTCTGGCTATCGGCATGACCCCGGGACAGATGATGCGGCGCATTGTCTTTCCACAAGCGCTACGTTTCGCCATCCCGCCATTGGGTAATGATTTTATTTCGATGCTTAAGGATTCGGCGCTGGTTGCTGCCACAGGCTTTGTCCACGAGTTGATGTGGCGCGCTACCAAAGTTGGCCGCGCCACCTTCCATAACCTGGAAGCACTGATCATGGCCGCCATATTTTACTGGGTCATGACTCTGGTGTTCAGTTATTTCCAGAGTCGCCTGGAAACGAATTTAGCCAAAGGAGATCGCTAACATGTCCAACATCATCAAGATCTCCAACCTTGATAAAATCTTCGGGCGTCTGCACGTCCTGCACAAAATTAACCTGGAAGTCAAGCGAAGTGAAGTCGTTTGCATTATTGGGCGCAGCGGTTCTGGAAAAAGCACACTGCTGCGCTGCATTAACTTCCTGGAGGAGCCATCTGGGGGGACGATCGAAGTAGAAGGACTGGTCGCAAAAGCCGGCTCAAAAGGAAAGGAACATCGCGAGCTAGTACATGCTATCCGTCTCAAGACCGGTATGGTCTTTCAGGAATTCAATCTGTTCCCTCATATGAGTGTGCTGGAAAATGTAACGGAAGGGCCTGTGACAGTCAAAAAAATGGATAAAGCCAAAGCCATTGAACTTGCCGAAATGAACCTCGACCGCGTCGGCCTGTTTGACAAAAAGAACGAATTTCCTAACCGCCTCTCCGGCGGGCAGAAACAACGCGTTGCTATTGCCCGTGCCCTGGCCATGGAACCACGGGTCATGCTTTTCGACGAACCCACTTCTGCGCTTGACCCGGAGCTCATCGGCGAGGTGCTCAACGTAATGAAAAAAGTCGCCAAAGAAGGCATGACCATGCTGGTAGTCACGCACGAAATGGGTTTTGCTCGCGAGGTAGCCGACCGCGTTGTTGTCCTTGGCGAAGGCAATATTATTGAAGAAGGTCCTCCTTCCGAACTCTTTTCTAATCCACAACACGATCAGACCAAAGCCTTGATCGACCGCTATCGCTCAGCCGAAGGATAATGAACACACATGCAACCGGAATCCCGTCATGCGCATGGCGGGATTTTTTTATCCAAGAGGCAGTATAATCAGCCCGAATTTTTTTATAGGAGCCTAAAATCAGATGGAATCCAAGCAAGTCTCTGAGAGTGGAGAGTACTGGAAAGAACACCTGCTCAGCTGGGAAGCCAGCGCTTATTACAAAGACACACCTCATAAGGCAAATCTCTGGGATCGTCTCTCGACTATCTTCCGCGGCGATGCCATGTATGTACGCATGAATGCCGCACTCGCACTGCTCAAGCCGCACATTGTTGGTATGACCGTTCTGGACATCGGTTGCGCCTCGGGGCGTTTCGCCTTCCAATTGCTGGATGCTGGAGCCGCCAAAGTCTATGGCGTGGACGTTTCGCCGGATGCCATCCAGATTGCAAATACCCATCGCTTGCAGGCAGGCCTGGAAGACCAGCTCGATTTCTCGGTTATGGATGCTATTCATCCAGAGAGGCCGCTTCCGCAATCGGACCTGGTAACTGCCCTCGGTGTAATCGAATATTTCGATGCCCAGGCCATTTCCACCTTCCTCGGCAACCTGCAAACAAAATATTTCTTCCTCGACTTTCCCCACATCACCCGTCGCAAACAATTCCCCACCTGGCAACTGCGCCAGGTGTACATCCGCGTCAACAAACTGCCAGGTGTGTACCTCTATCGCCCTGAAGAGTTTATCGAATTAGCCAAACCCTTCGACTTCAAAGATATTTGGGTGGCGCAACGCGATAGTTTCTACTACATCACGAACCTGCCCAAATAATGAGCCGCAAAATCGCCTGTCTCACGCTCGACATGGAACCGGATTACGGCGACCCGGGTGGACACATCCGCCTGCTTGAAAACCCGGATTATTTCGAGCGCTACACGGAGACCATAAACAAACACGATGCAAAAGTGACCATGTTCACGGTGGCATCGTTGTTCGAACATTTCGGGGACCATTTCGAGCTTCTTGGCAAGCGCATCCCGCTGGAATACGCCGCCCACTCCTACAGCCATGATCCGCACAATGCTGCCAGCCGCGATGAGGTGGAGAAATCCACGCAGGTGCTGAAACACGTCAATGGCAGTGGGCCGCTCGGCTATCGCGCCCCCATCGGCCAAATCACCAAAGACGGGCTCGGGCATTTGCTGGACTTTGGCTACCACTATGACGCCAGCGTATACACGTCTTTTCGTCCGGGCAAATTTGGCTATGCAAATCTGCACATGCCAAATAATCCTTTCCGGATCACACGTGGAGACGAGAGTCTGATCGAGTTCCCGTTCACAAGCCTGTCGGGAGTCCGAATCGTGTTTGGTCTGAGTTATGTAAAATTACTCGGCTGGGGAATCTATTCGACGCTGTGGAGCATCTTTGGTTTGCCGGATATAGCGCTGGCCCTGTCGCATCCACACGATTTTTACTTCCAGGAACTAGCAGAATTTCATGGGGCAAGCTTCGAGAAACGCGCCTTATCTCGGAATGCCACGCGCGCGTTCGATTACTACGATAAAATGGTTGGAAACCTTAAGAGACAGGGCTATGAATTTGTCTTCATGAGCGAAGCTTATCAGCATGTACTAGCTTTGAGCAACCTAAAAAAGGTCGCCCTGCAAAATTGGAGATAAAAAAGCCCCCCGTCTGTCAATGGGGGGAGTGCGCTGGGAGGGACTTGAACCCTCACGCCTTGCGGCACATGGCCCTCAACCATGCCTGTCTGCCAATTCCAGCACCAGCGCGGGCA